>CAZJKW010000053.1:0-12916 GCA_964546835.1 uncultured Fimbriimonadales bacterium | reverse complement strand
AAATTCGGGAATTGTCGTTGCGGGTACAACCGGTGAGTCTCCAACCATTACTGACGATGAAAAATTGGAATTGCTTCAAGTGGTTTTAAAATGCGTCGGAGACAAAGCAGCCGTTTTGTTTGGCGCAGGAAGCAATAACACAGAACACAGCATTCATTTGACAAAAGCAGCAACAGACATCGGCGCGCATGGGATTATGTTAGTTTCACCTTATTACAATAAGCCGAACCAAGAAGGCCTCTTTCAACATTTCCGCGCTATTGCTAAAACCACAGATCTTCCAGTCCTTTTATACAATATTCAAGGTCGAACTGCGGTTAATATTGAGACGCAAACATTGGTTCGACTTGCAAACGACATTAAAAACATCTGCGCTGTAAAAGAAGCGAGTGGTAATCTCGCACAAGTCGCTGAAGTTGCTTCGGATGCACCTGAAGGATTTCGAATTTATTCCGGAGATGACATTTTGATTTTGCCCGTACTGAGCGTTGGAGGAGTCGGAGTTGTCTCGGTAGCAGGACACATTATTGGAGCGCAAATTCTAAACATGATAGACTTGTTCTTTCGATCACCGGAAAAAGCGGCAGATGAAGCAGCTAAAATGGTTCCTGTAATCAAGGCAGTTTTTTGTACGACAAATCCGGGCCCCATAAAATATGCCGTAAGCAAATTAGGCATCCATGTAGGGCCGATGCGATTGCCCATGGTGCCACTGACATCCACCCAACAAGATATTGTTGACGAAGCCATGACCCAATACGGACTTTTTGACGTTACCGTCAATCGTTAAGCCATGAGCAAACCGATTACTGAGTCCCAAGTTCCGCACCTATCGGAGCAAGAAATTTCCTTGCTCGCCAACAACCTGCCGGTTTGGATTTACGTTTATGACATTGTAAACCATCAAAGTATTTATTCAAACAATCAAGTAATCTCCGAACTCGGGTATACGCCCGATCAAATCCGGGAAATGGCTGATGATTTTTTGATGACAATCATGCACCCGGAAGACATCTTGAATTTGGAAAATGACATTCAACGATGTATCGAGTTAAAAGATGGTGAAACTGCAGAGTTTAAGGTTAGGTTTGTTTCCGTATCCGGCGAGTACCATTATTTCCGACATTTGGTAAAAGTTTATCGTAGAAATGAAGCCGGAATGCCAATTTGGGTATTGGGTGCTGCAACTGACATTTCAGAACAAACTTTGGCAGAAGACAATTATCGGTTTCAGTCGGGAATTTTACAGCAAGTCAATGATGCAATCGTAGCGATTGACAAAGATTCCAACGTTGTTTATTGGAATTCCGCAGCGGAAACATTTTATGGAATCAGTTCAGACAATGTGCTTGGAAAACCGTTGTCCACCGCTTATTACTTTGAATGGATTGCGGAAAGTGATAGAGAAAATGCCGAAACTCAGTTGCAAAAAAGCGGCGCTTGGCACGGACGAAACATTCATGTTCTTAAGAATGGGGAAAGAAAATATGTTGAATCTACGGTAAGTTTGCTTCATGATGCAAAAGGCAAACCCATTGGAACAATTGCCGCAATTAGAGACATCACTGAAAGACAGAAACTGCACGATGAAGTTACGCAAGCGCAAAACTTAGAGAGTCTTGGATTGCTTGCAGGCGGCGTTTCACATGAGTTTAACAATATATTAGCAGCGATTCTTGGATATGCTGAAGTTGTTCTTTCGAAATTGCCTGAAGGCGATCCGAATCGAGAATTGCTGGCGCAAATCATTCGTTCCGGAGAAAGAGGTGCATCATTGACCCACCAATTGCTTGCTTTTGCACGGCGGCGCGACGTTGAAATGAAAGCGATTGATGTAAATGAAATTCTTCGCGGTTCCGCGCTTATGCTTGGGGCACTATTGCGAGCAGATGTTCAAATTGTATTGGAATTGCAGCCTGACCTTTGGCATGCAATGGCAAATGCAGCACATTTGGAGCAAGTATTAATAAACCTTGCATTAAACTCTAAAGACGCAATGCCAAATGGCGGTGTTTTGACAATTGAAACAAAGAACATTACAATTGAAGAATCTCAACATCCTTTTCCAATTGATATTCCTGCAGGTAGATTTGTTCTGATTTCGGTTAAAGATGACGGACATGGCATGGAAAAAACCGTGAAAGAACGGGCGTTCGAGCCATTTTTTACAACTAAGGAAGTTGGAAAAGGAACGGGATTAGGACTAGCAACTTCTTATGGCTTAATTGGTCAAGCAAAGGGATTTATGTTCGTTGAAAGTGAGCCGAAAAAAGGTGCTACGTTTCACATTTTGTTGCCTATGGCGACTGTCGTTTAAGCAATTCAATAGTAAACCAAAGTGTTTCATTTGGCTTTATGGGACCCACTCCTTTATCTCCGTACGCAAGCGAAGGTGGAATTTTCGATTTTCGAACACCGCCGACTTTCATCCCTTTAACAGCTTCGCTAAAACCCGGAATGAGTTCGGAAGTACCGACTTTGAATTTCAATGGTTTTTGTCCGGGATTGGTACTTGAATCTATTAATCTTATTTCATTGTTATAAAGCCAATAATGAACTTCAACCGAATCGTTTAGTGCGGCAGATTCACCTTTGCCTTCTTTTACTTCCGCAAATTGAATTCCCGATTCGGGCTTGTTTATTTTTTCAAATGATTTGAATTCTGCAGGATACCAAATATCCAATAATTCGACATTAAACCAAAGAACCGCTTTTTCCGGAATTACCGGTGGTCTTCCCTTCTCGCCATATCCCAATTCAAATGGTATTCGTAATTTTCGAGTGCCTCCGACTTTCATTCCGATTAGGCCTTCTTCCCATCCTTTAATCACTTGACCTTTTCCAATCGTAAACTGAAACGGATGTCGCCCCGGTTTTTTTGAAGAATCCACTTCGGTTCCGTCTTGCAAGTTCAAGACGTAATTGACAACCGGAGTTGCGCCTTTTTCAACATCTCTACCGTTACCAACCACCAAATCAACATATTCAAGGCCGGTATCCGTTTTGATGACTTTATCGTTTGAAGAAAAACTCATAGGAGAACCTTGGAAAAGAAGCATTGCGGAAACAATTAAGGCAACCATGGCTGATTATGGCATAAGCAAATCGCTGATGTTGTCTTTCCCATTTGCAAGTTCACTGTAATAGTTTGCGACCCATTCGGCGGTTTCATTTCTTGAATAAAATTCTTGGTTTTCGGATTCAAAGCATTGGATGATTAAGTCGGCAATTTCGTCGGCTGATTGGGCTTGACTGCTCGGAAAACTTTTTGATTTTGGATTGAGATTTGCAAATGCAACCTCATTTGGATTGGCTGTTGCTTGAAATTCCGTTAACGTGAGTCCCGGATTAAACATTTTCACTTTGATTCCAATCGGTTCGGTTTCCATTCTCCATCCGCAAACCAAAGCCGATAATGCGGCCTTCGATGCTGAATAAGCGCAACGCCATGGAGCATATGGAATTCTGCCCAAAATACTTCCAACGAAAACGAACTGACCGGCTTTGCGCTTTTGCATTGCACTTATGGTTCCAAGAAACGTATTCACGGCCGTCATCACGTTGGCTTTAATCATGTTGTTAATTTCAGTTTCATTAATTTCGGAAGGCATTCTTGTGTTTCCTCGACCTGCGTTTGCTACGACGATATCAAATGCGTCCATTTGTTTCAACATTTCAACCGATTGATTTGATTCCAGATCCAGTTTCAAATGATTTAATCCGATCAAGTGTGTTTCGCGCCTTGAAATTCCCACAACTTCTGCACTTTCTTGAATACATTTTTTTGCCAAGGCATTTCCAATCCCACTGCTGACGCCGGTTATCAAGACCCTTTTGCCGTTCAATTTGCTCATCGGCAAGATTATTGCCGTTTTGAGCCATGATATGAAAATGCTGACCGGCGCATACACGGCACTCATCACCCCGTTTGACCAAAGTGGCGAAATTGATTATCCGGGTGTCGCCAAACTGCTTGCTTGGCACGAGTCCGAAGGAATGGATGGCGTAGTTGTTGCCGGCACGAATGGAGAAGGGCCTTCCCTTTCTGCAATCGAAAAGCGTGATTTGACAAAATTTGCAGTGAAACACGCAGGCAAGTTGAAAGTTATTTTCGGGGCTGGAACCTGCTCACTTCCGGAAGCAATTTGGCTTTGCAATCAGGCCGAGAAATGCGGTGCAAATGCTGCATTGGTGTTACCGCCCTATTATTTTTCGGCCACTCTTGATGGAATCAAAATTTGGTTTGAAGTGTTAGCAAAGTCGGTAACGATTCCTATCATTCTGTACAATTTTCCTAAAAACACAAAAATAAACCTTGATATTTCGTTAGTTGATTTTATGTTTCATTTTGAAAACGTCATTGGAATCAAGGATAGCAGCGGCGATATGGAAAACTTGACAAATTATTTGGAACTCGGATCTAAATTTAACAAATCGGTTTTGGTCGGAGATGAAAAACTGTTGCTGAAGAATTTGGAGAGCGGTGGATCCGGCACCATTTCGGGACTTGCAAATTCATTTCCGAGACTGGTATCGCGACAAGTTGATGAAAGGTCGGAGGTTTTACAATCCCTGATTGATCAAGCCGTTGCAAACGTGAAATGCTTTCCACAGCCGGCTGTTCACAAAGAAATTCTAAATTCAAAGGGACTTCCGGGTGGCCATGTTCGTCCTCCTCTTGTGCCGCTTGTTCAGCCGGACAAGGAAAAGGCGCTTGCCTTTGTCAAAGACTTTGGATTCTAATTCTAAATCATGCGCTCAGAAGTAAAGGAACTTTGGAAATATCGCGAACTTCTTTATACATTTGTTTTGCGAGAATTACGCATACGATATAAGAACAGTTTTCTTGGTTTTTTTTGGTCAATTCTAAACCCTTTGGTAACCGTACTCGTGATGACGGTCGTTTTCAAATTTGTAATGGGTCAAACGATTCCAAATTACAGTGCTTACATACTTGCTGCATACTTGCCTTACATGTTTTTCCAGTTGTCCTTGTTGGATTCAGCGCAATCAGTTTTGTCCCAAATCACTTTGCTAAAAAAGATTTATTTTCCGCGGGAAATTTTGCCGATCGGCTCCGTAATAGCTAATTTCATCCATTTCTTGCTTGCGCTTGCTGTGTTTTTTGTATATCTTCTGATTGTTTGGCTGTTGAACCCGGGCGAAAACCCGTTCAACTGGACCATTCTTTACTTGCCAATTCTTATCGTATTGCAACTCTGTTTAACCATGGGAATTTCCCTGATTGTCGCAGCACTAAACACGTTTTACGAAGACGTAAAATACATCCTTAGCGTGGGACTGTATTTGCTTTTTTTCTTGACGCCGATTGTTTATTTCAGTGAACAAATTTACTATGCAAATGCAATTCCGGAAGAGTATCGAAATCCGGTTTACACGATTTATCACTTGAACCCCGTCGCAATGTTAATGACGGGATACCGAAAGTGCCTGCTGGACCCACAGCCGGTTTCATTGACTCGAGACGGTGTAACCACTACGTCACCCGCTCTTCCGCTTGATTGGGCTTTACTTGGCGTATGCGCTGCTGTATGCATTGGAGTTTTGATTTTTGGATACTGGTTTTTTAACAAAAAGAAATGGCAATTTGTGGAGCGACCATGAAACCGGCAATCAAAATTCACAATTTGCATAAAGAATTCTATTTGAGCCATCAAGGATATTCGTCTCTTAA
The DNA here is from genome assembly GCA_964546835.1 of uncultured Fimbriimonadales bacterium. GTDB lineage: Bacteria > Armatimonadota > Fimbriimonadia > Fimbriimonadales > ATM1 > JAHCHL01. The sequence continues at coordinate 7,221 of CAZJKW010000053.1, read as the reverse complement.
AGGATTGCTTTTATGGTGGAGGCCGGTTAAGCGAGAACTGTTGCACGCTTTAAAGGGAATCAGTTTCGAAGTGTTACCCGGCGATTGTGTTGCAATCATTGGAAAAAACGGTGCGGGAAAAAGCACTCTATTAAGTGTTCTCGCAAAAGTTTACAAACCAAATTCCGGAGAAATCGAATTGAATGGCCGAGTTGCTCCTTTGCTTGAATTGGGCGCCGGTTTTCATCCTGACTTAACCGGATATGAAAACGTTTTTTTTAACGGAGTTGTTCTTGGACTAACAAGAAAACAAGTCGAAGAAAGAATGAATGCCATTGTTGACTTTAGTGAAATTGGCGATTACATTGATGCGCCGGTAAGAACTTATTCCAGCGGAATGTTACTTAGACTTGGGTTCAGTGTTGCGGTCCATGTTGACGCTTCAATTCTCCTTGTAGATGAAGCGTTGGCCGTTGGTGATTTGGAATTTCAAAAAAAATGTTTGAATCGAATTTCCGAATTCCAAAAAAACGGTGGTGCAATTTTGTTTGTTTCGCATGATATGGCATCTGTTCGCCAAGCCGCAAACAAAACCATTTGGATGGCAAACGGTGAAATCAAACTTGCAGGAGAAACCGAACAAGTTGTTTCTGCTTACGAAACAAGTTCAAATTCTTAAGTGCATCCGTCGGGTGGGGGCGGGGGAGGATTGATGGTCGAATCCAGAAATATAGTGTCATTCATGTTACTGGTTGCACCAATCGAAAGTGCTTGGCTCAAGACCATTAGTGCATGACAATTTGCAATGACGGCGCTATATCGTTTGGAACGATAAACCCATTCTTTGTACCAACCCACAGGGACCAAGGCGTTGACTAAGTTCACGCGCGTTGCTGTTGTGGGGACAATTGCCGTAAAGGTTCCCGCTGCTAGCGTTTTGGCTCTTCCAACTTCAACATTCGCGTTGTCATAAAACGCAACATAAACGTTACCAATTCCTGTGGTCGTTCCGGATTGCCTGACCCTGCCTGTTATTTTTGCGCCGGGACCCTTTACGATAATGTCGAGTGGAGTTACCGCACCTTCAGTTGCCGTTGCCGTAACTCTCGCAGTTCCTCCGGTGCCGGCAGTCAAAGTACCGCTGGCACTCAATGTGCCGGGGTCTCCGGTAGGAGCTGGATTTCCGGCAAACGACCAGTTTGCCGACGCCAAAACATAACGGACGTTGTTCGCATCATATCCGGCTACCACAAACGTGTTGTTGGTTCCGTTTTGAATGTTGATTCCGTCCTGACCCGGAAGTTCAATGCGAATCAGAACCAGTGGAGGGTTAGGTCCGCCGCCACCGCCGCCACCGCCGCCACCGCAACCCAAAACGGCAACGACCAATGCAACAACCAAACTAGCGAGCAACAATGCGGATTTCAAAAACTTCAAAATCAAGGCCTCCAATCGGCAGTTTTTAGTATAGACGAACAGGCAATTCTTGGGTGTTCGCTGAATTTTCGTCCAAATCTCCCTTCCAAGTAAACTGATATTTATCCATGCAAAATATTGTCGGAATCGACTTGGGCACTACCAACAGTTTAATAGCCGTCACCAAAAACGGCATTCCTGAAGTCGTCCGAGATGAAAACGGCAACCCTCTACTACCAAGCATTGTGCATTTCGGAGACCAGATTACGGTGGGCGAAGCAGCGAGACTTCATATGGTGGAACGGCACTTGGACACCGTTTACAGTTCCAAACGCCTGATGGGGCGTGGTCTGGCGGACGTACAAGATGAGCGCAGTTATCTCGGCTATAAGTTAAGCGATTTGCATGAATCGGTTGTTCATATCGAAGCCGGTGGCAAACTGGTTACACCACCCGAAGTCGCCGCACACGTTTTAAAAACTCTGCGCGAACGCGCAGAAAAAGCACTCGGAATTCAGATAACCGAAGCCGTTGTAACCGTGCCTGCTTACTTTAATGATGCCCAAAGACAAGCAACCCGCGACGCAGGGAAAATCGCCGGAATCAAAATACGGAGATTAGTTAATGAACCGACCGCAGCCGCACTTGCTTATGGATTAGGAGAGTTACAACAAGGAAAGATTGCGGTTTTTGATTTGGGTGGAGGCACTTTTGACATTAGTGTTCTTAGCGTAAGAGATGGTGTATTCCAAGTTCTTAGCACGAATGGTGACACTCACCTCGGTGGCGATGATTTCGACCGGGTACTTGTTGACCAAGTTACTCAGACTTTAAGAAATCAGAATATTAACGCCAAAGAAGATCCTGAGTTAATGCAAGCCATTCGCTTGGAAGCCGAACGCGCAAAAATTGCATTGTCAAACCAAGATTTAACGGTAATCAAAATCCGAAACAAAAATCTTTCATTTGATTTGGAATTAACACGTACCGACTTTGAAAAACTCATTGACACCGTTTTAGCAAAAACCATCGAACCTACAAAGCAAGCATTGCAAGATGCCGGGCTACAACCGAATCAAATTGACCATGTGGTTTTGGTCGGCGGATCTACTCGCGTCCCGCAAGTTCAAAAACGAGTAAAAGATCTGTTTCAGAAAGAGCCCCTTTGCACTTTGGATCCGCAAGAAGTTGTCGCTCTTGGAGCGGCGGTTCAAGCCGATATCATGAGTGGCGCAAGAACCGACTTGCTCTTGCTTGATGTCATACCGCTTTCTCTTGGTATCGAAGCGTACGGTGGTGCGGCGGAAAAACTGATTTTCAGAAACAGCACCATTCCCGCGTCAGCTTCAAGTCTATTCAGTACTCCCGTAGATAACCAAACCACCGTTGATTTGCACGTTGTTCAAGGAGAGCGTGAAATGGCAAAAGACTGCAGGAGTCTCGCACGTTTTCAATTGCGAGGCATTCCTCCAATGCCTGCGGGAAGACCTCGCGTTGAAGTGACGTTTCAAGTGGATGAAAACGGAATTCTTCAAGTCACTGCATTTGAACAAATGAGCGGACAACGTGCTGAAATTGACGTGATGCCAAGTTATGGATTGACGGAATCACAGGTTGACAAAATGGTCCGCGACTCCTTTGAAAATGCAGAATCCGACTTTCGTGAGCGCATGTTATCAGAAGCCATTACGGAAGCAGAAACGCTTCTCCGCCATGTTGGCAAACTTCTTGCTTCACAAAAGGATTTGGTTTCGCCGGATGATTTTGGCAAAGCCGAAGTGGCTCAGCAAACTTTGAAGTTAGCCGTTGAGACCCAAGATTTCGCGACAATCCGGTCGGCGATTGAGCAAATGGAGAAAGCAGGAGAGCCGCTTGTTGAATCGGCAATGAACCAAGTTCTTGAATCCACTCTCAAATCGTAGATTTGGCATGAAAATTGCTGCCTAAACATTGTGCTCCTAGCCAAACCGCCCCGCGCCCTGATTTTCCTAATGCTCGTTGGCATCGTGGACCTGGTTTCAACTGCTGTTCTGTATTCGTATGGCCTAATTGAAGAGTTGAACCCATTGATGCGGCCGCTCCTCGAACATCATCCTTTCACCTTCATTTTGATCAAAGGGGCGACCTTGGTCGCCGCATTCATGGTGCTCCAGTGGTACCGAAAGACGGATGAGAAGTTCGTTATCAAAGCCAGCACATTTGGCGGCATTGCTTACCTTGCGATTTGGGCATCGTGGGTAATCGTCGCTCATTCGTAGTTCTTGCTTGGTGGCGCAGTAAACTGCGCATATGATTTCCGGCTTTGAACTGTTTCTGCCACCGCAGATTCCGTTCCAACTCGGATTGACTCAACAACCTGCAATTAGCCAACGTCCCAGATTCGTTTCCGGCGACATGATTATTGAAGCCGACGAGTTGGAGTGGTCTGCCGAAAAACTGGTTCACACGATGCGCGGAAACGTTGTTGGCAGTTACAAAGAAACCAAATTACATTGTGCCGAAGCCATCTTGGATGAAAAGAATGGCATAGCAAAATTCTCCACTGGCGTCTTGATTGAAGACCCAATTGGAACCCTGTCCGCAAAAGAAGTTCGGATCTATTTTGAAGTAGATCCAAAATCCGGCGAACGAAAAGTTCGCTCCGGCGTTGCCATCGGGATTGACGGCAATGCATACGAAGCAAGATTCAATGCGGATGAGTTAACCATGACTCCCGGTAAGTGGGTTTTGAAAAATGCAACTGCGACCAATAGTCAACTCAAAAACCCGGATTATCAATTGCAATTCAAAGAACTGACATTAGTCCCAGGAGACAAAGTCAATGCAAAATCGGCATCCCTTTTGTTAGGCAAAAATTTTCGAATTCCCTTACCGTTTTTTATGGTGTCGCTTCGACCCCAAAGCGGCGGCATTCCTACGCCATATCCCGTTCTTGATGAAAATTTTTCTCTTGGATATCGAATCAATTACGGTACACCGATTGGAAATCGCACTACTTTTTTGTACGAACAGAGGGCCAAGTTATCCGGCGTACCGAAAGTTAACACTCAGCTTGTTTACAGCTTGTTACCGCGAAGTGATTCGGACTTAAGAGATCCGATCCGAATTCAAAATTTGGACGGTGAACGATTTCTTGAAAGTCATTTGGACAATGTTCAAATTGAAAATCAGGAAAAAGAACTATCGCTTCTTAGCCAAAATCGTGCATTGGTTTTTGCGGGAAGATCCACTCGCAATTCAACCCGCGCCAGACTCGATGGTTCTGAAAAACTGGACCGAGAATGGTACGTTGGAACGGAATTTGGCGGCAAAATTGGTCCCATTGTTGGCGACGTGTCTTTGCGATTTGGCGAAGTTGAAGACATTGCAACATCAAATGTCATTCATCGTTATGATTTGTACGCCGTTTTTGGATTGTTTCAAGTTCCGATTAGCGACACTTTGAATTTTCGGATTAGAACCGACGCTGCCATGTTTTTTGGAAGTGAATCCCATTACGGATGGATTCGACCGCAGTTTGGAATTGATTTTCAACCCAATGACATTTTTCTTTCATCCATTGGATATTTTCAAGCCGAAACTTACGGAACACCCGACTTCATTGCCGATCAACTTTATTCCTCAAAAGCCATGCATATGCGTTTTGATTTTCGTTGGAAGCCTACCGATTTGTCCTTGCTCTTTAAGTACGATTTTGACCGTGAATCACTTTACGATTATGAAATTGCCATCGGTCAAGTGATTCGATCGGTCAAAGCGTTTGTTACTTATCGAAAATTTCCCGGAACTCTTACCTTTGGTGTTGAATTACGCGCTGACAAACTCTTGGAAGCGTTGTCAAAGCGATCTCAATCCCGTTAATACGCAAATTTTGATGCAGTGAACCGATTCACCTCCGATTTGTAGATTTGGTACAGCCCTCGAAATCTGTTTTGCTGAAGCGATTTTTTGAACTTTCTAATTGCAGTGTGAAAAATTTGCAGTGCCGTTTGCCGCGATTTTCCGAGCGCCCTCGCAATTTCGGTCCAACCAAACCCACGGAATCTGGCACAAAGGACGTTGAATTGACATGGAGTCAATTTGGCTTGGATCACCGTCTGAACCCATTCTCGTTCCTTAAGTACGTCGGCTTCGGGGCATTTATTTGGCAGGAATGCCGGGGCCCTTGATCCCCTCCTGCATTTCACAAAAAAGGCCGCATCCGTATAGGCGGGATATTCTTTGCTTCTTTCGACTTTACGAAGGAACTTGTCGGCTTGCTCATTCATGGTTAGGTACTTCATCTTGTCCTCCTTATAGTAGACATCAGTATACTATAAGTACTCGAGAAGCTCATTTGTCAGGGTATTTTTTTAAGATCTAGTAAAAATACTGGGGAAAATCCTTTAGGAATCGCGGCTGAGTGCCGCCTCGGTGAATTCAAGCAATACGTTTTGCATATGCTCGAAGGTCATGTCCGGTTTGCCCAACGAAGCATAAGGTCCCACCCATTCTTTCAGATTGGACATTGGGCGTAGGGCGGCGCGAAGGTCCCAATATGTTAGGTCATGGGTTGATTGCGGAAGAAGTCGGAGATATTGGTCAGTGAAAGACTCCATCGCTTCCCTACCAAACACCCAGTAGATATCTAACCGAGAAATGGCAAGGTCTGCAAGTGCAGGACCGATTAGGGCGTTTTCCCAATCCACGACTCCGCTGATTTTTTCGTCAGAAACTAAAAGGTTTCCGGGCCAAAAATCGCCGTGGCGTAAAACCGTTTTGTCGCTTGCGCTGTATCCCAATTCTTCGACTTTTTGAGTTACCTCGTGCTCCATCAGTTCTTTGTTTAGTTGCGTACGTTCTTGTACAAATCGGGGTTTGTTTTTTGGCAAGAAGTCGAACTTGCCGTTTTTGACATTGGTCCGGTGAATGCGGGCGAGCATTTGAGCAAATTGGGTGATGTAATCTTCGTGATTTTTTGGGTTAGCGGTCGCGGCTCCCGGTAGATAAGACATGAAAAAAAAGTTTCCATCGGGCGCAGACGAAACCATTATTGGCGGCGGTGCGGGAAGATTGACCGAACAGACTGCTTTTAGGACGTTGAATTCGTGCGTTGCCGGGTCATTAAACAGTTTGCGAACATATGGAGATGGAAAACGCGCGACCCACTTTGTTAGACCGTACTCCGCTGAGTGGAATTCGACGCCGAATAACTCTGCGGACATACCACCGTGAAGTTGCCATATTCTTAGGATTTGAGAATTTGGAACTTGGGTTTCGATTGCTTGTTTGATTTGGGCTTCGCGGTTCAAGGGTTGATTATGGGTGATGGGGGTAGGATCAGCCTAGCATCAAACAATGAATCTTCAAATTGATACGACCCTTGGAACGGACTACAAAAGTCCAAGTCAGATTGTAAGAGTTCGAACTGAGGCTTGGACGCAAGAAAATTTTTACTGTCCAATCTGTCCGCAAGGAGTTATTCGATCATTTCGACCAAATAATCCGGCAATTGATTTTGAATGTACAGGTTGTTCATCGGTTTATCAATTGAAATCGCTCAAGAAATTAAAGTCAATTATTCTTGATGGCGAATACAATACAATGTTAAGGCATATTAAGGGTGACAATGTTCCAAATTTGGTTCTTCTGAATTACTCAGAAAATTGGATGGTAAGTAATTTATTGATGATTCCATCATTTTTTGTAACTGAGTCTTGTGTTATTAAAAGAAATCCGCTCAGTTCGACGGCAGTACGCGCTGGATATATTGGATGCAACATAAACATAAGCAATGTATCTGAAAGTGGAAAACTTTGGTTTGTAAGGAATGGAATTATCCGAAAA
>CAZJKW010000052.1:0-13112 GCA_964546835.1 uncultured Fimbriimonadales bacterium | reverse complement strand
TGCTGTGATTTTTGGGCTAACAGCATGAATTTTTGATTGGAATAATATCTCTCCATAAGGCATTAGGTGTTTGATAACTTCATTTGACTTTATTTCCAATACATGAGTCGTCAATTCGGAAAGCAACCATCGGTCATGAGAAACTACGATAAGCGTTCCCGAATATTCATTTAAGACGTTACAGAGTGCCTCCCGTGATGCAAGATCCAAGTGATTCGTTGGTTCGTCCAACACCAGTAAATTGGGGTTCAAGTGGGTTAGTTTTGCAAGCGACAACTTGTTTTTTTCACCTCCGCTTAAAGTTGAGACTTTTTGAAAGACTTGGTCACCAGAAAACAGAAATCTTCCCAATAGATTTCGCGCATCCCCAATTTCCATGCCCAATTCATCTGTTAAGGTTTCCAAAGGCGTGCTGTTTACATCTAAATCGGTTGCATTCTGAGAGAAATAACCCGCGATAACATTGGATCCCAGTTTAGATGTTCCGAACAATGGAGTGTTAAGTCCTAAAAGTGTTTTTATCAAAGTGCTTTTGCCAGAGCCGTTTTCACCAATAACGCCCCATTTCTCTCCCCGTTTGATTAGCCAATCAAAACCGCTTAGGAGCGTTAGGTCATCAAACCCAATCGTCAGTCCCTTTGCATCCAATACGACATCGCCACTTCTGCCAACGCTCAAAAATCCTGCTTTCATGTTTTTTGCATGCGTAGAAGTCTCGATTTTCGACTGAATCAATCGGGTCATGATTTTTCGTTTTCCGCGAGCCTGTGCCACGCGTTCGCTATTAATAAAACGTCTTACAAATTCGTCTAACTTGTCAATTTCCTTTTGCTGTTTGGCCGCAATTACTTGGTTTCGCTCTTCTTCTTCATCACGCAATTGTCGAAATTTGTTGAAAGGTCCTGGATAAGAAAAGCAACTTCCATCTCTGATCTCTACAAATCGTCCACCGACATTTTGCAAAAAAGTCTTGTCGTGCGACACCAAAAGGACTGCGCCCTTATAGTTTTGAATCCATTTTTCCAGCCACAGTGTGGCATCAAGATCAAGGTGATTTGTCGGTTCATCAAGAATCAAAAGTTCAGGTTCGCTAAGAAGGAGTTTCGCTAATGCAAGTCGCGTTTTTTCTCCTCCACTCAACACTGAAGCACTTTTTGAAAACTCCGTTTCGGAAAAGCCCATGCGCTTTAACACAGTACGAACATCGTTTTCAATCGAATATCCTTCGTTCTCGGAAAAGTGTTCATGCAAGATTGCATATTCATCAAGATTTTCGGGCTTGAGATCTTTCTCTAATTCGGTTATGCGATTTCGGATTTCCAATATGTGTTTTTTTGATTCCTCTGCAGCACTGAGAACAGTAGCATCTTGGTCAAAATCAAAGTTCTGACTTAAATAACCGATTGTTACGCCACTTGCCACATAGACCGACCCCTTATCCGGCTCCACGTTCTTTGTAATCACTTTCAGCAATGTTGTTTTGCCGCATCCGTTTCTTCCGACTAATGCGACTTTCTCACCTTTTTCAATCCTTAAGTTGGCGTCAACCAGGATTTTGTTTTGAGCAAAACTCACGGAGATGTTTGTGGCATTTAGAATCATCAGGTTGCCACTCTTTTTCTAAGTCGGACTTCAACACATGATTTTTGTGAGGGGAGAACTTTCCCCGGATTGCATAATGAATTTGGGTTAAATGCGTCATGAACAGATTCTTGCAATCGCAAGTCAGTTTTTGAATACATTTCTTGAAGCAAATCTATTTTTTCAATTCCAATTCCGTGTTCTCCGGTAACACTTCCTCCAACTTCGATGCATTTCCGCATAATAAGTTCGCCTGCTTCAATAACGGACTTGACTTCTTCTTGATTTCGCTCGTCAAAAAGAAATATGGGATGCAAGTTTCCGTCGCCGGCATGAAAAATGTTCGCAACTTTCAGATTCTTTGAATTTGCAACTTGATAAACGTACTCCAGAATGTCCGGTAATTTTGATCTGGGGACGACGCCATCATGTGTTACCATGCTGGGTGCCAGCCTTCCCAGAGCGCCAATTCCTTTTTTCCTTGCTATCCAAAGTTTATCTCTTTCAACAGCGTCTTTTGCGATTCGAATTTCAGCAGCGCCGTTGTTATTGCACGCTTTTATGGAAATCTCAATTTCTTCGTTGCAGGTTTTTTCGTCGTTCGAGTCACATTCAATCAATAAGAGCGCACCGCAACCGACCGGCAGTCCAACTTGAAATGCGCTTTCGACTGCTTCTAAGACCATTCCATCCATAAACTCAAGCGCAGCCGGAAAAACTCCTGACGAAATAATGTCGCTCACGGTTTCGGATGCTTGTCTTGGGTGTTCAAACGCTGCCAATAAAGTTTTAACAAATTTCGGTAAAGGAGTCAGTTTAACTTTCGATGCTGCAACAATTCCAAGTGTCCCTTCAGAACCAATGATTAAGCCAACAATGTCGGGACCAAATCCAGATTTAATGTGATGAATTTCGCCTTCGCAATCAACCATTAGAATTTCTTCAATGTGGTCAGTGGTCACTCCGTATTTTAGAGTATGAGGTCCCCCACTATTTTCATTAATGTTTCCGCCGAGGGTGCTTACCGATTGGCTGCTTGGGTCAGGGGCAAAATGCAAACCAAACCCTGCAACCGCTTTCGAAATCAACAAATTTGGGCTTCCTGCTTCTGCCCAAAGTGTGCGATTCTCGATATCAATTTCCCAAATGCGTCGCATTTTAGTCAAAACAATTAACACGCCACCCATTGCGGGCAAGGAACCGCCACTTAATCCGGTTCCAGCACCTCGAGGTGTAAAAGGAATAGAGTTAGCGTTGCAAAATTTGATGATGTTTGAGATGTCATTAATTGTGCGCGGAAACGTGATGGCTTCGGGATGATTTTTTTGAACCGTATAGGCGTCGCATTCGAATGCAATCAATTCTGCATGGCCCGAAACCACTTGGTCTTCGGATAAGATGTTTTTTAGTTCTTGAGTAAGCCATGCGTTATCTCGCATGGATCAATTATGACTATCGAACCAAAATGCCTGCGAGAACAAGATTGCCCTTTTTGAAATCAACGGCGATTTGACCGCGGTTGTTGACATCATTGGCTGCAACAATTTCCGGTCTCAAAAACTCGGTGACGCCGTTTCGCATGACAAACCCGCGAAAACTTCCGTCTTTCAATTTTGCACAACCGACAATCACGCCTTCCTCGTTGATTCCTCTTGCTTCGCTCCAAGTCGTCTCTTCCAAGCCGGGTACGAATTCGATGATGCCCGGTGCTTTCCAAACGGTTGCTTTTCGAGTTTTTTTGCTGTCTTCTATCCAGCCAACCACGACACCGGAACTGTTTAGTGATAAACCGGCAGCACTTGGACCGCCAACCGATGTTGTCGAAGACCCGCTTGCTGAAGCCGAGCCACTGGCAGATGCACTTGCCCAACCCGGTCCGCTGTTGCTTTGTGAAGATTGTTGTTGATTGCTTTGTGTTTGGTCGCCACCAGCTAAGTCGCCTATTCCTAAGTCAATCATCATGTCATCTTTGAATAGAAATGCTTTCCAAATTCCATTTGAATTTTGAGCAGTCCCACAAATCAAGTTGTTATCACTAAGGTCATAAGCAATACACTCATTTCCGATTCCCATCATCGTAGTACTGTTGGCATTGCCGCTACCCATTGCAAACCCGCCCGCACTTGCCGAGCTACCGCTTGATTGGGAACCGGTTTCAGATTTACCTCCGCCTGCAACTTGCGGCAAATTAGGACGCATTCCAACGCGTTCCATGGGTACTTGTTGCTGAGTCATTTGAGCCATATCACCTTGGAACCAAATAAATGCTCTTCGTCTTCCCATATCGTCGTGTGCCCATCCAACAACGATGTTTTTATTGTTGACTGCAAATGCTTGGCTTTCTTTTCCGCCTAAAGTACCAAACTGAACGATTTGACCATCTCTCCAACCTGCTGCTCTTCTTTTTCCGTCCGGCAAAGTAATCCACCCCACGCTAAATGCAACGTCGTTGATGCCTTCTGCGCTACTATCGAATCCGGGAGACAAGAGTGGCTTCATGTTGGAATTTGCATAAACGAAAGCGACTGCGCCATTTTTGGATTCACTTTGACCAACTGTACTTCCGGTTTCTGCAACGCAAAGTGCAGTTGCATTTCCACCAAGACTTCCGATTTCGATGAGCCTGTAGCCATCTGCGGAATTAGCACCAATCAGTGAAAAAGCAACGAGTTGAGTTAGAGCCAACATAAGTCCTCCCTTATTCGGTCTTGAAAATACATACGTTTCTGGAGTTAAGGGGTTACGTTTTCACCTGAAGGGGAATCAGTTTCCTTTTTTCGTCGGTTGGTTCAACCCAGACCTTATCATCTTTTAGTAAGCGAATCAGTTCGTCAACTCCATTTTCTTGAGGAATGTTATTTTTGACCAGTTCCTTTTTTCGATAAAGGGCAATCATTCCGCCGGCTTTTCCAACGTATCCGTAATCTGCATCTGCCATTTCGCCGGGGCCATTTACAATGCAACCCATGACGGCAATATCAAGTCCTGCCAAGTGGCCGGTCGCCTCTTTAACCGCTCGAAAAACGGTGGGAAGGTCGAATTTTGTTCTTCCACATGAGGGGCAAGCAATAAATTCAGTTTTGGTTCTTCGCAGTCCAAGTGCTTGCAAAATGTCATAACAAACAGGGATTTCATGAATTGGATCTTCGGCAAGAGAAACGCGAATGGTGTCGCCGATACCTTCCGCAAGCAAGGTGGCAATTCCTGCGGTTGATTTAACTCTTGCATAATCTCCGTCGCCTGCTTCAGTGACTCCCAAATGAAGCGGATAATTCATTTTTTCGATATCCATTTTTTGAACCAGCAATCGATTTGCTGCCAGCATGATAGGCACGCGCGATGCTTTTGCTGAAATGTTAATGTTGAAGTACTGATGTTTTTCACATATTCGCACATATTCAAGTGCGCTTTCGACCATTCCATCCGGAGTGTCGCCATAAGTGACTAACATTCGCTCAGCAAGCGAGCCATGATTAACGCCAATCCGCATTGCAATATCTCTTTTTTTACACGCCTCGATTACCGGTACGAAACTCTCTTCAATGGCAAGTTTTTCTTCAAGATGTTCTTGTTCGGAATACTCTTCCTTGTGAGTTGGTTTTCGAAAAACAAACAAGCCCGGATTGACACGAACTTCATGAACCCATTTGGATGCTTCAATGGCTATCGGTGCGCCCTGATGGTGGACGTCGGCGGTAAGGGCAACGTCGCCATGTTGTTCCTTAACTTTGGCACTGATTTCTTCCAAACATTTTGCTTCTTCAAGTGTTGGTGTGGTTACTCTAACTAATTCGCACCCATGATTGTGTAAGTTAATGATTTGTTCGACGCAGGCTTCAATGTTTCGGGTTTCTTCTGTAATCATGCTTTGGACCAAAATCGGATGATTACCTCCCATCCAAAGATTTCCAATTTTAATTTCTCTTGTTTTTCTTCTTTCAAAATTTTGCATTATTTTTTGTAGGTTGTTTTTGACATTTCACGAAGTTCGAGTGTGTAACTCAAATTCGAATCTGGCATTCCTTGTTTCAACACGGAATACATTTCATCGGCAATTTTGTATTTGAGTTCTTCAGGTCTGCCTTCCAAAATGGAAACTTCACAATGAACAAATCCAGATGGGGCGTTGATTCCCATTTCAAAGTGTTCGTGGTAACTCCAATACGCTTTAACTGACTCGCTTTGAATCGTTTCAATTGAAGATAGACATTTTGCCAAATTCGTCAGCAATTGCTGAATATTGAGGCGCTCTAACTTTTCCGAACTCCTTACATGAATATGTGGCACATCAACATTTTACTTCCGCGGGGGTTTTCGGCTTAAACAGTCCGATTCGGGGTCAACAAACCTTCGTATTAACTCTGCGCTTTTCGTGATTCCGATTCTTGCCGTAGTTTCGATTCGCAATGGCGTTGTGCCGGCCATCAAACTTATCCTCTTGCCAACCGGTTCACCGTCAAAACTCAGGTCAATTCCGAGTTCTCGACAGATGAGACCCGGACCGGCATACGCGTATCGATCAATCTTTGTATCTAAAGGCTCCAGGGCCCGAATCAAAACGGCTTCTCCGGTTCCGGAATCTCCGGTAACCAAATTTAAGCAACGATGAACCCCGTATATCTGGTACACGTACCAATGGCCGCCTTCTAGGAACATCGATCGGTTTCGGGACGTTTGACCCTTAAAAGAGTGACTCGCGGAGTCGTCTTGCGTGTAGGCCTCAACCTCCACGATTCGACCGGCTTTTCCGTTCAAATCAAGGATGCAGCCGATAAGCAAAGGAGCAGCGTCCATCGCCTTTTGGCGGACGATTTGCCTAACTGCTTCCGTCATATTGTTTGCAAGTTCAGCATATCGTAACTTTAAGAGTCGCCGAGCGTCAAGACTATGGATTCAAAGGAACCTGAAAATCAAATGGAAGCAGCCGCTCTCTCACACGCTCAAGCAGTCCATCTGCCGGAAAGAGACGAAGCCCTTGTCGCAGCCGCTCGTGAAGGGGATTATTCCGCGTTTGAAAAACTTTACGAACTCCACAGAAACACGGTCTATCGGTTTGCATTTCAAATGACTCGGTCAAGAGATGAAGCAGAAGACATCGCTCAAGAGGCATTTGTCCGAGCTTTTCAAAATTTGCATAGGTTCCGCAAAGAAGCCAAGTTCACCACTTGGATATTGAGAATCACGACGAACCTCTGTACTGACCGTGCAAGGATGGGAACGCGCCGAACCAATCTTGAGCAGCAAGAGGCGACCGGCGGTTTAGAGTGGATGACGGTTGGTAACGTCGTTAATCCTGTCGAAGAGTTAGAAGAAGAGCGCAGAGCAAAATTGGTCAGAAAAGCTGTTCAGGCCCTTCCGGCGCACCACCGTGGTGTTTTGATTTTGAGGGACTTTGAGGAAAAAGATTATAAGGAAATCGCCGAGATTTTGAAATGTACGGTGGGTGGAGCAAAACTCCGTGTTCTTCGTGCCAGAAGAGCCCTGCGAGACCGCCTTGAACCGCTTTTGAACGATAAAGGGTCGGACAACCTATGAACCACAAATTTGAAGAAAAACTCATCGCCTTGGCTTATGGCGAACTTGACACTAATGAGGCCGAACAGGTCAGGCAGCAAATTGCTATAGACCCAGACCTTCAATCAAAGTTTGAAGCGTATCAGTATGCCTTTCACGGTTCTTCGACGCCGGAATGGGTTCCGCCACCCTCTTTGTCAAATGAACGATTACGACGAGCAATCTTGACTCAAGAACTCCGCAAGGATTCAAAACCCGGCTTTGCAAAGTTAACCTTCGGTTTTGCAACCTTGACTGCAGCACTGCTCGCTGTAGCTGTGGTTCCGAAATTTCTTCAATCGCCTGACATCAAATTGCCAAGTTTAGGTCCCGCCATCGCCAGCAATGAGGTTTCGCCGGATGTGGCTGAACTGACTAATCCCACACCTGATGCTTTGCCAAAAACAGTTTCAAGTTCACCCAAGAAGCCAGCAGTAACCCGAAAATCAACCCGAAAACCGACTCTCTATGCGTCAAAGGCAACTCGGCCTGTTACAACGAAACTGGCTGCTTCTCAGCCCGCTGAGACTCTTCTGGACGAACAGTTGGCCGGTATCGCCGGCGGAGTCACTTCTGCCGCTGTTGAGCGCGAGGATGCGGACTCGGTCGTGTTTATCTCGGGCGGCGGGACAACCGAGGGCTCGAAAGCAACCGAAATGAAGGCACCCACCGGAGTTCCTATCGGTGGTTAGTTTGTTCATACCGTTTGGGATCGCTTTAGGTCTTAATCAAGATGGCCTTCAAGCGCCGCTAAGCAGAGAATTGGCAGAAGCTACATTGCGTTCTGCGGCTGTGGTTCGCCAGGCAGGAATCACGCTTGGAATGACGGTTTTTATCTCGTCGGACGGCAAAGCGATTGCACCGGGCGAAGTTGCCTTTGATAACAATGGGGTCCCCAGGCGTGGGTTGACGGCCAATCTTGCTAACGGACAAGTACTCAACATGTCTGTTTCTGCCTTTGACCCGATTACCGACGTCGCTTTACTTCAGCCGGACCGTACATTTACCAACATCCTTGCAGGCAAGCCCGCCAAAGAAATCTTGTCTTCAGTCGCATTGGGAGTTTTGCCTACCGGTCCGACGCGAGTTCAAATCACACGACCTTACGTAACCGGCGTGCTTGAATTCTCAACCCGGTATGTCCCTTTGGTTGAAGTACGGCTTGAAACCGAAGCGACCAGTCTTGCCGGCTCTCCAATCTTTTCGCCGGACGGCACCTTGGCAGGCGTGCTTCTGGCATCGCTTGGTGGAAGGGAAGCGACTTCGGTTGACCCGGCGATGAACGTGACCGGGATGAACAACCTTTTTGGACCAAAACAAGCGGCAACAGCCTATGCTCTTAGCCCACCGATACTGCAAAGGATTGCAGACGGGTTTCTAAAGAATCGCGGATTTGTAAGACATCCGTGGATTGGCCTGTTCTTCGATGGAACGCCCGATGGTGGCGCAATTGTTACGAGCGTCGTTCAAGGTGGGCCTTCTGCATTCGCAGGATTGATTCCCGGAGACATCGTAATTGCCGGAGGAACTCGCAAAGTTTCTACCCACTACGACCTTGCGGCGTATTTGTTTGGCCTTCAAGTAGGAGCCATCGCCGACCTGACGATTATCCGAAACGGTGAAATTCGCCCCGTCAAGGTGGCGGTCAGTTTTGACCCAAGAATTCAGCAATCAAGTTTGAGAAGAGTCAAACCTCTTTAGGCCGGTTCGAAATTCCAAAAATAAGGGTTAGTGGTTGACCGCTGGTACTTACCGATTGAACCGAATTTCGGTACAGAAAGACCCCGACCCGAAGAAGTCGAGGAGTATCTTGCTGCACTGATTGAAAGGTACGCGTTTCAGGAAAATTTTTGGAACGTGTTTTGGTCGCGAGTGATTGCAAGTTCGTACGCCGCTTACGCTTGGGGAATTGAATTTGGTTGCGGCAATCGCATTGCAGAAACAGCACAAGTAGGTGCTTTGTTTGCTGACATTTCCTATCCGATTTTGGCTGCTAACGATCCAAACGCATGGAACCGGCTGATTCGGTATTGTCGAATCACAGGTGCACCCTTACGGCGATACGAGTTAAGTTGCTTAGATGTAAGACACCATCTTGCATCCGGAATTTTATGTCGTGAATGGAATTTCCATGACGATATTGTTCGTTCGATTGAAACTCATCACGCGTTTCCGACACGCAAACAGAATTGGACGGCGAGTGATTGCATTTTTTTCGGCCAAGCAATTGCAACCGTCATTAATCCCAATATGATTACTCGAGAAGCACAAGAATGGACACTGCAAACGATTGCAGATGTAGCAGGAGTCCAAGTAACTGATATTCTTCCGGTGCTGTCTGACGTTAATCGAAACCTTCGCATTGCAAAAAAAAGATTACGAATTTCTGAATTAGGTTCGGTAACGCAAATTCCAACCGAAGGATGGACGGCAGGCCGATGCATGATTGAAGCATGGGAACCGAATAGTGCCGCAACACCAAAAACCAATCTTAGACAAACCTTTCAAGAATTAAGGCATTTGCTTCCATCAGGATTACCGGATTCTGAACAGTTATTGTATCAATTAAGTGAACATGACGATTGGTCAATGGTGAATGGGCGATTCTTAGATTCAGGAATTGATCCCGGCGACACGTTTAGACTCGCTATGGGTGTTCCAACCATTCTTGAACATCAAACGAACGCAGCACGAGAAGTTTGGGCTGTTCGTCTCCCAACGTCTAGTGCAAGACAAGCGGTTTATCTGGCCATCTACGACCATGAAACCGCTCAAAGAAAACCGTATGTCAAGTCCATCCATCGTTCTCTTGGCGCGGGTGCCTATCTTGAAGCAAAATTGGTTGAAGCAAGATATGTTGAGCATTTTTGTAAAACTTTGAGAAATCAAACGGCGGAACTTTACGACAAGTCGTTAAGAATTTCCGAATTGGCAAGAAGAATCGCAAAAAGTATGAATCTCGGTGCAATCGAAATTGAGATTGTTACAAACGCGGCATTACTCAAAGAAATTGGCGACATCGGTATTCAACAAAATATGGAAGCAAATTCATTACTCGATGAAGCAAAACCTCTTCGCTCTGCAAGAATGTTAAGGCAAACGCTTCCCGAAGAAGCAGAAATAGTTGCCGCTCAAGCAGAAAAATGGGACGGATCCGGTTTTCCGGTAGGAATGAAAGGAAAACAGATTCCAATAGGGGCAAGAATTATCAGCGTCGCGGAAGCGATGGTTTTGGGAAGTTTGGACAAGCGAAGTTTCGACCCTGAAATGTTTTCGGTCGCCGTTGATTTGGCGGCAAATGCTGCTTAATGTTGAATGACATCCGTTAAAAAAACTTTGGGAATCTGCTTCCCGTTCCAAGTCTCAAATTCAGTTCTAAACAAAACATCTACGTCTTTGTCAAGAAAAATGCTTTCAAATTGTTCAGCCATGTTCCAAGCCAAACCTGCAATTGGATTGGGCAAATCCAAAGTAAACCTTACATGGTCAGGGTAATTAGGCAAAGTTGAAACGGCGGAAAATCGAACGTTTCTGATCACAAATTCTGGTTGGCGATTTCCTTCACCGAAAGGTTCAAGGCGAGTTAGAGATTCAATGGCTTCTGCGGTCAATTCGTTCGCCTCCAACTCAATGTCTGCAAAAGTTTTTGGTATCAGACCTTCTTCGCCTAAACTTTTTTCAGCAATGGCAATCATCACTTCCGTAATTTGGTCAATATTTTCAACGCGAGCACTGAATCCGGCAGCCATTTCATGTCCGCCGCAAGAGTCAAACAGTTCTTTGCTCGTTTCAAAAGCCGAATACAAACTAAATCCGGGGATGCTCCTTGCCGAACCTTTAACAATCCCAGTCTCTTCATCAATCGTGCCAACTAAAGTAGGACGATAAAATTTGTTGGCTAATCGTCCGGCAACGATTCCAACGATTCCCGGATGCCATCCCGGAGCATGGACAAAAATTAGACTCTTTTCATGGAGTCCGTTTTGCATCACCAATTCTTCGGCGTGTTCGAGCACTCGCTTTTGTTCTCGCTGCCTTTCAAAATTATGTTTGTTTAATAATTCAGCCAGTTGAGTTGCTTCTTTAACATCATCTTCCATTAATAACTTCAATGCGTGTGCGGCATCATCGATTCTTCCTGATGCGTTGATTCTTGGTCCAATTCTCCATCCGACATCTCTTGAACTAACTTTTGCGCCCGATTTCAAGTCGGAAACTTTTTTTAATGCTATCAGCCCGGCTTTTTTTGTATGGTTAAGGGCGTCCAATCCCAAAGATGCAAGGATTCGATTTTCATCAATCAAAGGAACCACATCGGAAATGGTTCCCAAACAGACCAAATCCAAAAATGCGCGTGAAAACTGATCATTGGTGGCTCCGCATTCGTTTGAAACTGCTTGTGCAACTTTGTACGCGACACCTGCACCCGCAAGTGAGGGAAACGGATATTTCGAATCGTGTCGATGAGGATTTACAAACGCATGTGCATTTGGCTTAGTGGCTCCAATTTCATGATGGTCCGTAACGACAACTGTCATTCCCAATTCTCGCGCCAATTCAATCGAGTTGAGTGCAGAAGAGCCGCAGTCACAAGTAATGAAAAGTTTTGCTCCCGTTTCTGCAGCCGACTTCACGGCGTCTTCGTGAATTCCGTAACCTTCACGAATGCGATGCGGCACATGAGCGGTTACATCAAAACCCAATCTTCTTAAACATCGCGTCCAAATCGCAGCACTGCTAACACCATCTACGTCATAGTCCCCATGCACAAAAACCTTATGACCCAATTCCTTAGCATTCAAAATGAAGCGAACGGCTTCTTCGCAATCCGGAAGAAGTAATGGAGAATACAGGTCGTCAATTTTTGGGTTGAGATATTTGTTGGCGTCTTCAGGCGATTCATATCCTCTTGTAACCAAAATCGCTGCCAAAAGACTGGGGATAGTTAGTTCCCGTTCTAAACGTCTTTCTTTTTCTTTGTCGCGATTGCCAACCAACCACTGTTTGCTGTTTGATGCAATTGCGCTCATGCTTCATTATGAACCGTAGTTCTCTGCTACCATCTGTGCATGTCCACGCTTTTGGTTGCAATCACTTTGATTCAAGGCGGAATGTCTCCATGTATGTCACCTCCGGCACTTTCGGAAGTTAAATCGTATCCTACGGGAACAATCATCGATGGAATCGGCTCCAGCGACATTCCTGTCACCTCGAAATCAGCATTGACAAAGAAAATGGTCAAGCAAGGTTTTGCCTTGCGCCACTGTTTTTGGTTTAACGAATCGTTACGTTCGTTCAGAGATGCCGTAAAGGAGGATCCATCTTGCGCGATTGCATGGATGGGTGTTTACATGGCGATTGAAAACCCTTGGTATCGCCTTTATTCCGCAAAAAAAGAAGGTGAGTACGCAATTGAAAAAGCTGTGATGTTATCAGGATCGGCATCAGAACTTGAATCGCAGTTGATTGCTTCCTATCGTGCACTATCAGCAAATTCCGACACGGCGCCCTTTTTCAAGGATTTGGAATCCGTTATAAAAAAATTTCCGAAAAACAATGAAGTCAAACTGCTCTTGGCTGGTCATATGATTCAAACTTGCTTAGGGCAGTACGATGATGACGGTATGCCGTACAGTGAATTTAAGAGAGCATTGGAGTTATCGAACGAAGTCTTGAAATCAAATCCAAAAAGTCCCGGTGCTCACCATTATGTGATTCACGCTGTTGAGGGTAGTGCCCATCCGGAAAATGCACTGAAAAGCGCGGAAATGCTCGGAAAGGTTGCTCCGGCATCTGCACACATGGTTCATATGCCGGGGCATATTTATTATCGAGTGGGTGAGTACCAAAAGGCCAAACAAGTTTTTCAAAAATCAACCGAGATTGGAGACAAATACGCAAAAGAAATCAATGCACCTGCAACCACTGATTGGAACTATTCCCACAACCTTCGATTTGCAAGTGCAAATTTGTTAGAA
>CAZJKW010000051.1:0-13394 GCA_964546835.1 uncultured Fimbriimonadales bacterium | reverse complement strand
GTCCTCCCGCACAAGCCCATCAATTTTACATTGCCGACATCCAATTTTATACGGCCGCCATCATTGGGGTAGAGATTTCCTTAGCCGATACCTTGCCTCTTGGAAGCGGAATGTGGCAAATAATTTTAGCTTTGCTTAGTTGGTTTGAGATTTTTTCTTTAGATTCCTAGCTAAAGAAAAAATCGTAACCGCCAATATAAACCCTGTAGTCGGTTCGGGCACGGGGGATGTCCAAATCAATGCTTCTTGACGCACTGTTTGAATATTTGTCGCATAGCCTGTAATATAGTAATTAATGCCATCGCTAGAAATTCCGGTGACTATCGCCTCTTTGTAGCCAGCAGGTAAAAACACAGATAGATCTACCCAGCCTGCAGAAGAGTTGTTCCACAAGATCGGTCGACTCGGTCCTACTCCAAATTCGGCTTCACCAACTTGTAAGTTTCCCCATATCGCTCGTGCAACGGAATGGGTTGCTCCATTTGGGTGTAAATCAACTAATGAAAAAGCAGAACCATTCCATAAACTAGCGTGGTTTTCATTTCCGAACCTGACTAATCCAACTTGCTTGCCGTTGTCAATTCCGTATCCGTATGACCAAAGGGCACCAGTAGGATGCAAATCAATCCATGATGTTGCATTTCCGTTCCACAAAATGGCTCGATCATTTCCGTTCAGCGTGGCAAAACCAATTTGCTGACCACCGCTAGTGCCATACAAAGAAGATCGGATTGCAGCCGCTGGATGCAAATTTGACCATGAACCAGCAGATCCGGTCCAAATACTTGCCCTATTTTGTGATCCAATGTTTGCCGATCCGACCTGTTGAGTAGCATCCATGCCCAAAACCATTGATTCAACGGCTGGTGACGGGTTTAAATTAACCCACGACGATGCTGAACTAGTCCACAAACTTGCTTTGCGAAACCCTCCAATGAGCGCGTAACCGCCTTGTTGGCTGCCATGGATTGCAAAACCTTCGGATTCAGTTGCTGCCGATGGGTGTAAGTCGACCCAAGAGGCTGAGTTTGAGTTCCAGAATCCTGCATGAAAGTCTAACGTCCTTGCAATTCCAACTTGCGAATTTCCATTACCGCATCTTGCAGCCGAAACTAACATTCCTGCAGGGTGCAATTTGACCACGGTCCATCCATGTGCGTTAACTAAGCAAACAAAGTTTGCCAAAAGAAGTACTGCAAAACGACGTGTTTTCACTGATTTTCCTCAATTCTTTAAACGAATCCATATATAGTACTTGTAAAGGGAGTCAAACGCAAATCACTAATTGACATGATATTAACCCGAATTCATTTTGTAAAGACATATGAAGATGAACCGTAAAGTCTTAACCGGGCAACTTTCAACTAAGCTATTAACTGACTTCGATTTTCCCCAGTATTTTTACCAGTATTTCAAAAACATCCCTGACAAACGCCTCTGTCGAGACCTATAGGGTGTGTTACAAAGATTCTTAGACAAACTGAAGCAGGCGAACTGGGAGCCGCACTCCGGTCAAATCGCCTATCTCGTCAACCAAGCGCGGTTTCGGGTTCTGGCGTGCGGAAGGCGGTGGGGCAAAACCGATGCCGCCGCTGCTGCCATCGCTTTCAACGTGATTGAGGGCAAACGAACCAAACAAGTCGCAATCGCTCCAACTTTGACGCAAGCAAAAATCGTTTTCGAGCGCGTTTGCTGGATGTTGACGGTTGCCGGCGTCGTGTTTACGGCAACGATGACGCCACATCCAAGTCTGCGCGTTTTCGAAAATCCGGACAGCAAAAAATCAGGCGTCATCCATATTTTGGATGCGAGGTCGGGACACGAAGCCGACAATTTGCGCGGTATCGGTGCAGACCACGTTCTGCTGGACGAGGCCGCCTATCTTTCGCAATCCGTAATTATGGAAATTGCAATGCCGATGCTCGCCGCAACCAACGGCAGAATGACTTTAATCAGCACGCCGCGCGGAAGAAATCTTTTTTATCGCTTGTTTTTACGCGGTGAAACCAACGACCCGGAATTTTGGTCGTATTGCGCGCCAAGCGAAGAAAATCCGCAAGTTTCTCCGCATTATTTGGACCTGCAAAAAGAAATTCTTCCGGAACGCATCTACAAAACGGAATATGAAGCGCAATTTCTTGCAACTGCCGAATCGGTTTTTGATTATGAAGATATCGAAGCGTGTCTCGATGCGCCACTTGTAAACGGCACTTTGGTCGCCGGAATTGATTGGGGAAGATACAACGATAATACGGCAATCGTTCTTCTTCGACACCATGAAAATCATGCAGAGGTGGTTGATGTAAAAGCATTTACGGGTTTGAAATTTTCAACTCAATTGGACAAGGTAATCGAAATCGTAAAAGGTGCAAGGTTCATATTCTGTGATTCAACGGGAATCGGAATTAAACCCACAGAAGATTTGGCAGCCGCGTTGAAAAACTGTTATGTGGAAGGAATTCAATTCACACAAAAAACAAAGGCGGCAATTGTGGAACAACTGCAATCTTTGATTGAAAAACATCGAATTCGGATTCCCGGAGATCCAGAATTACTGCGCGAATTGGAGAATTTCGAAGCGGACGCATATGAAAACGGAATTCGATATGGTGCGCCGGGAGGATTAAAAGATGACCGAGTGATTGCGCTGGGTCTTGCATGTTTAGGAGTCGGTCGCGGAACTGCCGCGCGAATCATGACAAAAGAAAGGAGAATCATATGAAAAAACTGTTTACAAAATGGTTTCAAAAATCAAGTGAAAAAGCACCGGCACTGAGTCGGTTTCAAACGGAAATCAAGAGTCGTTTCGGAGCAATCGGAAAAGCAACATCCGGATTGCCGAACATGATGATTTATGAAGAAATGATGTTGGACCCGCTGGTAAAAAGCGCAATGATGGTAAAGAAATTGGGTTGTTTGGCAATGCCGTGGAAAATCACCGCGGCGAAAAACGACACCGGGCAATCCGAGTTTATTCAAAACATGTTTGACGACATGGATGGTTCAGTGAACGGTCTGCTTTTTGATGCATTGGATGCACTGTCAAAAGGATTTTCGGTTTTGGAAAAAATATGGACACAAAACCGATTTGGGCAATGGGTTTTGCATTCGGCAAAGCCGAAAGACCCTGCACTGTTTAGTTTTGAAACGGACCGGTTTTTGAACTTAAAATCGTTAAGATTGCACCTTGCCGGAGAAGAACCGATTGTATTGCCCAAAGAGAAGTTCATTCTGTTTGCGCACAATCAAAAATATGGCGCGCCGGAAGGTGAATCGGATTTAAAATCGGCCTACAAGCATTGGAAGATAAAACGTGAATTGGTAAATCAATGGTCGGCGCATTTGGAAAAATTTGCATCACCTACGGTGGTCGGAAAATTCAAACGCGGAATGCCGGAGGAATCGCAGATTTCGTTGCTGGATTCGCTTGACAAATTACAAAGACAGAGCGCAGTGGTGCATCCCGATGATGTTGAAGTGAGTTTGCTTGACGGCGCGCGGCAAGGCCAGAACGGGTATTTGGAAGCGATTGATTATCAAAATCGGGAAATTGCGCGTTCGATTCTTGGCCAAACATTGACGACAGAGGATTCGCGACGAATTGGCTCGCTGGCATTGGGCAAAGTTCATTTGCAAGTTTTGATAATGCAATTGGCAGGTTTGCGAAATTCACTTGCAGAAAGAGTGATGAACGAACAAGTGATTCGACCGTTGATTGAAATCAACTTTGGCGCTGGTGCTTATCCTGTTTTCAAATTCGATGAGCCGGAGTTAGATGTTTTCAGGACGGGGAGAGTTGTCTAACGGAGTGAATCGCTGGTTTTGAAATGCACTTTTGCGACTTTATTGAGTGCGTTCATTCCATGTTTTGCAACGAAACGTTTTCCCGCTTCGATGACCGGGGGGCCGGCGCCTTTTGCAAGTTCGATTCCGCACTCTTTGGAAAGTGATTCGAGTCTTCGCAGAAACTCTGCTCGAGCAAGAATCGAAGCGGCGGCGACGGCGATATCGGCTTCTGCGCGAACGCGGGATTCTAATTGCAAGTCGATTCCTTTTTCTTTCAGTTTGGATTTCAATAAAGTAGGGCTTGCAAATTGGTCGCTGATTGCTAAATCTGAAGGATGTTCTTTCAGGCAGTTTTCGATGGCTTGTGCATGACCCCATGCCAAAAGTAAATTGAGATTTTTCATTTTGGTATGAAGTTCGTTATATTTCGCCGGACCGATTGCGATGATGGAATGCGGGCAGGTCTTTTTGATGATGGCTGAGAGTTGGAGGGCTTTTTTGTCGGTGAGTTTTTTGCTATCTTGAACGCCTTCAAGTTCGGCGAGGTGTTCGGGACCGACGTAGCAAGCGGCGATGACAAGAGGGCCGAAATAGTCGCCTTTGCCAGATTCGTCTACCCCAATATGTCCCTCGTCCATCGCGGTAAGGATACCGGTAGCGTTGGGTGGCGGAGAGAGAGGGATTCGAACCCCCGGGGCTGTGACACCCAACGGTTTTCAAGACCGCCGCATTAGACCACTCTGCCATCTCTCCGTGGGACGGTGTTTGTACCTGACCGGCGGCTGTTTTGGGTGGATTGGCACGGTTTATGCAGAAAGCAACGGTGTCGGGTAGGTTCAAACAGAAATTTATGGCGAAACCAAACGAATCAGGCAAACAGTCGAAGCCGCTTTTCGGAAAGCGATTTCGGGGTTATGACGCGCATGAAGTTGACTCGTTTTTGGACCAAGTTTTGAAAGAGGTCGCTCAACTTCAGATGGATTTGGCGGAATCGAAAGCAAACCAAAGCAAATTGTCCATTGAGAATAAAGGGCTTACTGAGCAGTGTGTAAATTCTGCGATGGAACTTGGCAAAGTCAAAGTTGCATTGGAAGAAAGAAACAAAGAGATTGAAGCATTAAGCGAAGAAAAAAATCGGCTGGAAGAAAAAGCAAAGTCAACCGACGAAATTTTGAGAGCCGCTTATGTTGCCGCCGAAAAAATGAAATCGGATGCACAAATTGAAGCGAGTGAAATCATTTCTGATGCGGAATCTCGCGCTGCAAGAGCGATTGAAGAGATGCGCATGCGGATGAAAGAACTTCAGGATGAAATGAGCGAGATGCGATTGAAATATCGTCAATTTTTGAGCGACGCCAAAGAGTTGACGGTTGCGATGCAAAGGCAGATTTCACAATCGCTTGAAATTTAATTTTTGAAAGGCGCGCAAAGAGGGTCACCGATTACGACATCTTTCCACTTTAGCAACGGGGAAGCGGCATAAAAACTTTCTGCGAGATTGTATCCATCCGTGTATCGGTCGAAAAGGATGTCGGTCCAGGCAAGCGCGATTGTAAACGGTTCGCTTACATACCCTTTGACGCCGGTGACACCTTGGAATATGAGATCGCCAATCATGCTTTGTCCGCCTTTTTGTGGGCGAAAACTTCTGCCGCTTGTACTCACAAAAGTTTCGCAAATGGCGCCTGGGAGGAATTTAAGCGAATTGTATGTGGTTTGTTTAAACGACCCATCATTTGAACCCCAACTTGCATAGCCCATGAGCGGTTGTTGGGAACCGACAAACACATCGGTATCGTCGTAAATGGGTTGTAGACCCTTTGCTTTCAAAAGATCTCTTGCAATTGCAAGTCGTTTGTCCGTTTCAACATATCCCGGAGCATTTTTGCCGGGTGATGAATCGAGAAGAAATGGCCCGGTGACTTTTTTTGCGCCGATGGAACGTTCGATTAACGCAAGTGCATCGGCGACTGAATAGCCATCTAATCGTGTTACCAAATACATTTCGAAATCTTCTGATTTGAATTTTTGTTTCTTTTGAAAATAGGGACTTAGGCATCGCCGTACGTCGGCTTCGGTCAGAGCACCTTGGTTGATAGGTTTAAGCGGATTGTTTTTTCGAGTTGGATATGCATCCACCATTAAACAAGCATCCACCGAATAACCCATTCCGTTGTCAAGTCGAATGGGAACCCCACGAATCAAAACGATAAAATCAATTTCAAGTTTGTTTTCGGAAATTTTATCGCGAACCGGGTCGACCAAATCAGATTTATAACTGACTTCAGGGACATCATCATTGGTGGTCATGCTTACAGAAAGGACATTTGCAGACGGAATTTGTCTTGCTTTTACATAAGCATCTGCGATTTGTTTACTTTCGGGTGCATTTTTGTTCCACACAACAAGAACGTTTTTCGCTCTATCGTCTGGTGCGACAACAGGTTGTGGGGCGTTGTAATTGGGAGTGCAACCCACGATCAAGGGCAAAAAAATTGAAATCAGAAGTTTGATAGGATTCACCTACTTAATCTTCGGCGCGTTTTGACGTATGCTTTTCCGATTTCGGCATACATTTTGTATCTTTGTGCAGTTCCTTTAACGAATCCGAATTTTCTTTCTTTGCAAGCATGGGTGACGCCGTGAAGAACGACTCTTCGAATTCTCATTTTCCGCTTTCGCGCCATATGATTGATCGTGACTTCGACACCCATTCGGCATTCGTCGAGCCAGGGAATCATTTCGATAATGTTTCTGCGTACTGCGCGTTGACCGCTGATATAAGGTGCGATTACTTGGGCAGCATCGGTCCAGAATTTTCCGCGCCGGAACACTCCAACACACATATCGTAGCCAGAAAGGACGGGTCGAACAATTTCGTCAACGTGATAACTGGTTAAGCCGTGTAAATCTGCATCCAGGAATACGATGACGTCTGCGTCAGTCTCATTGACTCCGGCGACCATTGCGCCACCTTTTCCGACGTTTCGAGGCAAGTCAATCAATCGGACACCGGCTGTGTTTTTGACGACATCTCGAGTTCTGTCTGTCGAGCCGTCATTAACGACGATGATTTCATGAACTAAAGCCGAAGCCAACACGGACTTGAGGACTCTTCCAATCCGGAACTCCTCATTGAAGGCGGGGATGACGGCGGCTACCTTCACTGTTTTGATTTTGCCACGGCTTGCATATATTCGATTTCGGATTGGAGGTTGACGGCTTGAATGATTTTTGCAATTTCTCTCTTGGCTCGGTCAATCCGTGCCGAGGTTAGCGGGTGGGACCTTAGGTTGTTTTCGATGACATCCTTATTGCCTGAAGCCTCTTTTCGTTGCATTTTGGTGAAGAACCGAATCATGCCGTTGGGGTCGTAGCCGGCTTTGTATGCCGTTCGAAGACCGAAACTATCGGATTCGTATTCATTGTCTCGGCTGTATCTCATTTGGCCGAAGACTTTGATGATATCGGCAGCCGTTGCCACTTGACCTCGAGTTCCGAAGATGATGGCAAGGTCGGCCAGTATTCCTTGGGAATACATTTTCGCCGCATGACGGTTTTCGATGTGTCCCATTTCGTGTCCGATTACACAGGCGAGCTCATCTTCGTTGCCCTCGGTAAGGTCAAGGAGGCCGCGGTGAATGTAGATTGGGCCTCCGGGTAGGGCGAATGCATTGATTTCACGGTCTTCAATGACTTTGAAGGTGTATGGCCAGTTTTTAAGATTGTTGGCTGCAACGAGTTTTTGGCCGATTTTTTCAACCAGAGCGATATCGGCCGGATTGCGACTGAGGGGAATCTTCTTTTCTATTTCCGCCGAGCCTTCTCTGCCGATTCGGATTTCTTCATCCTTGCTAAGCAGGTTGAACTTTTTACAACCCGTTGTGGAGCCAGCCACGAAAGCGGCGAGGAAGATTCCGAGGAGGATTCTCTTGTATGCGGCCATTTTTACGCTCTCCCGTGCGGTCGGGACAGATGATAGACGAGTCTACTCAGGTTGAGGGATTCTTGCGAGAATGGTGTTTGGGCCTTTTGAAGCATCACCATTCTTAACAAGAATTTGGAGGTTTGGGTGCCCGCAGACGAGCAAATCGACTTGGCTGCCCCTTTCGATGAAGCTGAGTTTTCCACCTGAGGGGATATTGTCACCCGGTTTGACGAATGTTGTGATTTTGTCTACGAACTTGTCGGCAATAAGAATCAGCCCGACTTTTGCATTAGGTGAATCGATCCACATGGTTTGCCTTTCATTTTCGAAAATGTATTTTTTTGCCCAAAGTTGAACCCACTTTCTGAGCCAAGTGATTTGAATGTACTCCCATAAATCGAACATTGGCAGATTGCGACCGTGTTGATAATGTTTGATGTCACCCATTTTTCCTGGCAGGGGAGCGTATTGAAAATGAACATCGAGCGGCGTCATTGCGATGCCGATTAACCAGCCGTCACCGTTTGGAAATTCCGGTGGCCAATCTTGTTTTGTGACTTCAGTAATTGGAATAGATTCGCTTTTTTTATCACTTATGACTTGTCCATTTTCAATTTTCAAAATGTAAACGACGCGACCATAGACCGGAGCGCGAATGTTGAATTCGTTTTGATCGGTATTGGAATGGTCGGGGTCTCGAAAAAACCAAATTTTTCTTGTAAACCAAACATAGGCAAAGCCCAACAAAACGAAAACCAGAAGCAGATAAATCCAAATCATTCCTTGAAAAGCAGGTTACCCAGATTGGCTCGAAGGATATACTCTGGGCGATGTATGGGCCTGTCGGCTTTCGAATATTGAAGATCTTTCTGGGGATTCTGTTTTTTGTTTTAGGTCCGATGAAGGTTGTTGGAAAAAACCGTGTGCCGAAACAGGGTGGATTGTTGATATTGGCGAATCACTTAAGCGACGTAGACCCGCCAGCAATGGGAAATGCGATTCCGAGAATGATGTTTTTTATGGCGAAATCGGAACTGTTTGACGTAAAGATTTTAGGAAAAATTATTCGGTATTGCCGTGCGTTTCCGGTAAAGCGTGGCAGACCGGATCGATCGGCATTGCAAAAATCAATTGATTTGCTAAGAGAAGGAAACTGTGTTGTTATTTTTCCTGAAGGAGAAATTAGTGAAGACGGAAAGCCGATTCCGTTGCAAGCCGGAGTTTCTTTAATCATTCGAAAGGCAAAAGTTCCGGTTTTGTGTTGTGGATTAATTGGTACTGACCGAATCATGCCTTTTGGAAAAATAATTCCGCGACCTGCTTTTGGAGGCGTAAGGGCGATTTTTGGAGAAGTGAAGCAGTTTGAAGAGGAAACAGATGACAAACCGATAATGGCTTGGATAAACCAAGAATTGGAAACGCTTACCGGGCAAAGGCGACCCGAGTATAATTCTTGATTATGATTTCGATGATTGCGCTCGGAGTTGGAGCCACGGTGTTATTGATTTATTGGTTGTACAGTAAGAAAAGTGATGAGAATTAAATGGAAGACGAGAAGAAAATAACGAGACGAGAAGCGGTTAATGAAGCAATCCAAGAAACGGTTGGATTGGTTATCGGGCCATTTGCCGGATTGATTGGCAAGGAAAAAGAGGAAGAATCAACTCCGGAAAAAGGAGTTGAAAATACAGTTCCACGAGAAAAACCTCATAAGCCGAGCAAATAATTAAAGTAGACGTTTTTAGATTCATTTTTGCGTTCTAACATGAGATCTTGTAATTCAACTTCGGCAAATGATTTTCTCTTTTCGCGCTTTGCTTCAAGTGCCATTAAATAGAATCCAAGAACGATTAACAGCGAAAGGTTTTCATCTTCGACATTTTCTTCAAAATCAACGTGGTATCCAAATTGATCTCTTGATTGGATTTGATAAGTAATGATTGCCAAATTGTTTTGGTCGCGCCAAACGCGGTCCCAACTTCCGGCTCTGCCCCATGCCCATTTGTAAGTACGGTCTTGAATTTTTATCTTGGTGCCGTCACTGAAACTTGTCTTAATGTTAATCGATTCGTTTTCACTAAGGTTGTGTATTTCAAGGTTTTGCTTAAGAACTCCGCCTTTGTTTTCAAAAAACCACTTTTGGCTGTTTGAAGATGCAATCGCATATCCGTTATCTTGTTCAGTCAGCAAAAGCCGTGCAAGGACGCCGTTTTCGGCAACCAATTGCCAGGTCCCTTGTCCTTTCGTGATTCCAATCCATGAGCCAAGTCGCATTTAGGGCGGCGTGATACCTGATGTTGCTTGACCTTGATTTGGTTTATGCGGCCAAAATAGGGTGTGAAATTGAGTCGAGGGCAGTTTTGATG
Organism: uncultured Fimbriimonadales bacterium; assembly: GCA_964546835.1. Lineage (GTDB taxonomy): Bacteria > Armatimonadota > Fimbriimonadia > Fimbriimonadales > ATM1 > JAHCHL01. The sequence continues at coordinate 3,314 of CAZJKW010000051.1, read as the reverse complement.
GCGGGACCAGGAAATGTTTTGACTCAAAACCAACCCAGATTCAAGGATGTTTGGGCTTTAAGCAAACCAAGAGTTACGTTGCTTGTTTGGGCAACGACGCTTTTTGGATTGGTTCTTGGCGGCGGGTTATCGCTTTCTCCTTTACTCGTGATAAATACGCTAATTGGTTCATGGTTCGTGATTGCATCGGCAAATGCGTTGAACCAGGTGTTGGAAGCGGTGCCGGATTCTAAGATGAAACGAACCTCGTTAAGGCCGATTCCCGCCGGACGGTTGAGTGGAATGCAGGGGTTAATGGTCGGGTTGGCATGGGGGATAATCGGAGTCAGCCAACTGGCCATTTTTGTTAATTTGGAAACCGCCGGATTGGGCGTTGCGAGCATCTTGTTGTATGTGGTTGCTTACACCTTGTTAAAACCGCGTACGCATTTGGCAACAGCAGTGGGTGCCATTCCGGGTGCAATTCCTCCATTGGCCGGATTTGTTGCTGCAACCGGAAGATTTGATTTACAAGGAATTTTGTTGTTTGCGATTCAATTCTTTTGGCAGTTTCCTCATTTTTGGTCCATTGCTTGGATTTTGCGCGAGGATTATTCAAATGCCGGTTTCAAAATGTTGCCTTATCCAAATGCAGACGGAAAAGCTACCGGGCTTTGCTCATTGCAATCTTCGATTCCATTGATACCGTTAAGTTTGATGTACGGAACCTATTTGGAATACTCGATTGTTTATTGGATAGGGGCGTCTATTTTGGGAGTTTGGCTTTGTTTTACGAGTTATCGTTTTTACAAAAGCCCTGAGGATTTTGCGGCGAAGAAACTTCTGCGTGTTTCCGTTTCTTATTTGCCGCTAATTTTGATTTTGATGATTTGCACGAGGTAATGGACTAATATGGAAGTACTTGGAATTTTTGTGCCGAATTGGATTTTGATTGCCGTACCGGCATTGATGATTGTTGCTGGAATTTTGGCTTTTTTGGCAATTCGCATTCCCCCGACATCAAAATTAGAAATATTTGGCACGATGATTGAGATTTATCATTTGCCTTATTGGAGAATGAGAAGAGTCGCTAAATCATCTGCGTTCTTGGTCTTTTCCGATGAAACCGGCTGGTTGGGACATGGAACCGCCAAATATGCAAAAGATAAGGCGGATTACCGTTTGGACGATCGAGTCAGAGAACTTGCGCCAATTGGTGCAGGCCAAGCTATTGCAGTGGATGTCAAACGATTGCCTTCGAAGAAACTGATTGTTTGTAATATTTACGATGATGTGAAGCGAATCAGTTCTGAAAGTTTTTCCACTGGATTTTCGAACTCGGTTAAGCTGCTCAAAAAATTGGTTCCAAATTCGATTTTTCCGGGAAACTCCATAATGATGGGCGACCCAACCGATGATTGGAATTATTTTGCAAAACGAATTTCGCCAAATGATGCTGCTCGGATTGTTTTGGATGCTATATCAAAATGCAACGGAGAAGTAGGGACTGTTAGAATTATTGTTCAAAAAGAAACACACGCACGGGCGTATGCTGAAGAGTTGGAACACTTAAGCGAATCGCGACATCGTTATAGCAAAGAATTAGCCGGGGTTTGACTCAGCAAAGGAGTTTTTGACAAGTAGAATAAAGAAAAACTGTATGCAAACCGTTAGCGAAGCAAAGAATAGGTGTAACACCTGCAGCGGCGCAGGCATTCCAAAATAAGCGAGTCCGATTCCAAACGCCATTTGAAGTACAACCAAATTCAAATTGATTCTTGCTAATTTTTGGAACTGGTAATGTGAATTCATTTTGTTAACGATTGCAAACAAGTAGATTGCGATTGCAAGCACGCCAAACGCCGATATTCGATGCACGAAATCAATCGTTCCCACTTGCGCCAGCCAATCGGTTCGAGGCATTTCGGGAAAGTTTTTTGTGGCTATATCAATTCCTTCCCGTACTTGGGTTCCGATGACGATTTGCGTTAAGGTTGATGCAAGCATGAAAACTCCGGTCATTAAGAATTGTTTGTTTTGTAGTGGAGTCAATTGAAATTTGAGTTTCTCTTTCGATCCCAAAAAAGCTGTGTAAATCAATAAAGAGACAATCACGAGTGCGGTAATCATGTGAGTAGTGATAATCCATGCTTCGAGTTCGGTTTTTACGACAACTCCACCGAGCCAGCCTTGAAAACCGACCAAAATAAATGCAAGGAGAGAGCCCCAAAACACGACTGGTTTTTCTTTTCTCAGTGAAAATGACCGGACAAGTGTCCAAAAGATCAACAATCCAACGATAACGCCAACTAAGCGATTAATGTATTCGGTCCAAGTTTGAAACACGTTGAATTTTGATGCGTCAAATTCTGCGGGCAATTGGGAAGCATCCGTTGGCGGAATCCAACTACCAAAACAATGTGGCCAATCGGGGCATCCAAGTCCTGCGCCAGCAGCACGTACCAAACCACCAACAAAAATAAGAATCAAGGTTGCCGTGATGGTAATGACAGCGGCACGTTGATATTTTGAGAGGTTCATTATTTTCTGAAAAGCAACCTTTCTCCGCCAACGGGAATTCCTTTATGTAAAACGTCAAATCGGTAAATGCCGGGTTTCGGAATGACTGGATTTGATTGTATTTGCACGGCACACCAATGCCTTGCGGGAATGCCATCTTCTGATGGGTCTAAAAATAAATCCGCTTCCATTTCCCACAACTCATTGCCATCTTCATCAACAAATTTCATGCCCCAAGTTGTTTTTCCCGGAATATCTTCAATTTCCGCTTCAAATTCGATGGCGACTTCTGTTGGTGGCAATTCGCAAGGATATTTTGATGGTGTGATGCCACTCCAAATACCGTCAAGCACATAGGTACCGTCAGGTTGCTGCCGTATCGCTTTACAAACTTTGCAAAAAATGACTTTCAATTTCAGTTAAAGCATACCTTTGAGTCAGACCGCTTTGTAGGAGTAAAATAAGATTAATGTTGGATGCCAAAAAAAGCGAAAACGACGCGACCGATTCGGTTTCTACGCCGAGACTCGGAATGTGGATTGCGATTTCTGCTTTGGGCATGATGTTTTCCGCTTTGGCATTGATTTACTTGCTAAGAAGTTCGGATAGGCTCAATTATGTTTTTCATCCTCCAAAAGTACTGTATCTGAGTACTTTTGTTATTTTGTTAAGTAGCTGGTTTATGACAAGAGCAGTTGCCAGCGTCCGAATAAATGATTTTAAGAAATTGAAATTGTGGCTTGGGATGACTTTGTTAGCGGGCAGTTTGTTTGTCGTTACGCAAATGGCCTGCTGGGTGCAATTGATTGAATTGG
>CAZJKW010000050.1:0-13589 GCA_964546835.1 uncultured Fimbriimonadales bacterium | reverse complement strand
TGTCTTGATCTTCGACAGGAAGGAAGTTTAAATTGAAATCCAAAGTACGAAATTCGCTGATTGCATGCGCCGTACTTTTTGTAGCCCAGGGCGCTGTCTCTAACATGATGTTCCCAACTTGGAAAAAGAATTACAGTTCGGGAAATACCGGCGTCGCAAGTGGTCTAACACCCGACCAATTGTTTGCGGCCGTCGCCGGACTCAGGCAATTTGTTGCCGGCGTTTTGTGGGTACAAGCAGACGAATTCTTTGACTCAGGTCAATTTGATGCGGTCTTACCAATTATTCGACTGGTTACTTGGTTAGATCCAAAACAGTTAGAAGTGTATTCAACCGGTTCGTGGCACATTGCTTACAATTTTACAGATGAGCAAAATCGTTCCGACAGAAGATACATTCCGCTTGCTTTAAGATTGCTTGAAGAAGGTGTTCAGCAAAATAAAGATACATTTAAGTTGTATCACGATTCAGGCTGGATTTATTTCCATAAAGTTGACGATAGTTATGAAAAAGCGGTCAAATGGTTTGAGCAATCCGTAACCAAACCAGATATTTTTCCTGCGCTGCGAAGCATCTTAGGCCAGGCATACATCAAGAACGGACAACTTGACGAGGCAGTCGTCTATTATTGGAAAATTCAACAAGAGTTTGAAAACAGTGTCAAAGCAAATCCAGGCGATTTTGAAGTCAGAACTCGTCGCGACACAAGCGAAAGAAATCTTGACAACCTGTTAGTGAGAATGGTATCTCGTGGCGTCATTGGTAAACGTGAGGGTGTGTATGAAAAATACCCGTATGACACTCGCAATCCGATTGAACTTAATTTCGGAGCAAAGATAGAAACTCTTTCACCAAAAGTTTTGCGCGTCACCGGAAAATGGAACATTCCCACCACGGGCGGAAGAATTCGGATGACAGTTCGAAATGCAGATTACGATTTGCAATGGGCACCCGCACCGAGTTTGGATTTTGAAATCGATAGCGACAAAACTTATATGCAAGATCAGTTGTTCTTAAAGAATGGACAATTCGACCGGCGCATTGATATGAGTCGAAACCCGACCATGTACCCATTTAAAGGTGAAAAGTATTACATTGAATTCTTTTATTCGCCGAGAAATGCACCTCTAAACATACAGGATCGAATCGGATACAACGGTGAAGGTTTTATTGATAAGCGATACACCAATGAAACCATTCGACCTGGGCAACGGGTTTTGTTTTGTCAATTGGAAGTAACAAGAGATTTCATTTTTAAGAAAGGTGACTATCAGTACTCGGCAGTGATGAGAACACCCGGTTTTGTTGATATTACGACAAGAGAAATGGAAGGAGTCATTGAAAGAGTGCCGCGTGGAAGTCTTCGCAACTAAATCTGGCGGCTCCGACCCAGCGCGGTGCTATCATAAGCAACGCGCCGGGAACTGCGCGGCGGAAACTCGGTGAACCCCGCCAGGACCGGAAGGTAGCAACGGTAAGTCTAGCGACCGTGCGACGCACCATTCCCGGCGTAAATTCGGAGCCGCCATTTGCCGCATCTTGCACTTTATCGAAAATATCGAAGCCAATCCTTTGGTGATTTGATTGGTCAGGAGCACGTTTCCTTAGCGCTGCAAGCCGCAATAGACCGAGGAAAAATTTCTCATGCGTATCTTTTTACCGGGCCTCGCGGAACCGGTAAAACAAGTTCCGCAAGGATTCTTGCTAAAGCAATCAATTGCGAAAAAGGTCCAAGTGGCACACCGTGCAACAAATGTGAAATTTGTACTGCAATCACTTCTGGCCAAATGGCAGATGTCGTGGAAATGGACGCTGCCAGCGAAGCAGGTGTGGATGAAGTTCGCGATAACATTGTCGAAACAGCACGCTATGCGCCAATGATGGCAAGATACAAAGTATTCATTATTGATGAAGTTCATGATTTATCGGCAAAAGCATTTGATGCCTTACTAAAAACAATTGAAGAACCACCTGCACATGTTGTTTTCGTACTCGCAACAACGGAATTTACAAAAGTCCCGGTAACCATTAGAAGCAGGTGTCACCGATTTGAATTTCGAAGAGGCACTACACATGATTTGATTAAACGACTGACGTTCGTTGCAGAACAAGAACAGTTTCAGTTCGAACCGAAAGCAATTGCAACGATTGCAAGAATGGCGGATGGGGGGTTTAGGGATGCGTTGACACTTCTTGAACAAGCCGCCATAGTCAACGACGGCAACATTACTGAAGAGTCTGTGTACAGGCAATTGGGGTTAGTCAACGAACAACAAATTGATTCAATGTTAATTGCTGCAGCCGAAAGCAACTATTCGGATTTGTTAAATCATATTTCAACTTCGGTCCAAATGGGTAAAGATCCTCGCGAGATTTTGGAATCGCTTCTTTATCGTCTCAGTGATTTGACTTATGCGTGTTTAGGAATTGAAACCATGGGTGCTGCTGATTTGGAACGCCGAAACGCTGATAAGGCTATTGCAGAAAAAATAGGAAAGGAGAAACTGCTCCATTTTAGAAACATTATTGCGGAAGCCCATAAAGAGATTCGTTTCGTAAGCATTCCACGGCTCTATTTGGAAGTTTCTCTAATAAAAATGTGTGATTTTCAACAGACAAAAGTAGCCGCAGTCTCTGCGGTTGCAAAAGCAAAAACACAAACTCTTCAACCAAGCGCTTTATCTCCAAAACCAAACGAGCCGACTGAAAAACGCGAAAAGCCGACTCCGCAAGACGGTTCGCCCGAAGCCCTGTGGACCGCAGCCGTTACTCATTTAAAAGGACAATTCAAATCGGCAGGCGCGATGTTGGACGATACATTTGTTTCTTCTTTTGAAAGCCAAGTATTAACGATTGGTTTTCGAAACAAATTTCAATATGAAAGAATCCTCAAGCGTTTGGACATCGCACAAAAAATTCGTGAAGCCCTGATTGAAGTGAGTGGTGAAAACGGATTGCAATTGAAATACGTCTTTTTGCCATTAGATTCGGAAGAAGAACTACCAACAACGGTACAATTACCATTGGAAGGCGAAGCACTCGTGCGTGCAGCCGAAGAAATTTTTCAATCGAAATCGGAGAACTAAATCATGAAACTACCAAAAGGACTTGGAAACATGGGAAACATCGGTGCATTAATGAAACAAGCACAAGATGCCATGCAAAGAATGCAACAACTTGAAGAAGAACTGAAGACAATTGAAGTGGAAACGGACCGGCTTGGAGTAAAAGTAAAGTTCTCTGCTGCAGGCGAATTATTATCCATCTCAATTAACCCTGATTTGGTCGATCCGGCAGATATCGAATCCCTTGAAGATGGAATTTTGCTTGCAATTAGAGAAGGGCAAAACAAAGCATCTGAAATAAAGCAAACAAAAACGCAAGAAATTACCGGAAGTCTAAATCTTCCCGGTGGCATGCCCGGTTTCTAAATGCTATTTGCCAAACCTCTTGCAAACTTAATTGCACAACTCGAAAAACTTCCCGGAGTTGGACCGAAATCGGCACAACGATTGGCGTTTCATATTTTGAGGCAACCACAAGAGGATGCAATTCGACTTGCAGATAGTATCAAAGACGCGCGTTCGAAAATCGGTTTTTGTAAAAAATGTCAAGGATTCAGCGAATCCGATTTTTGCGAAATTTGCAGCGACCCTCGAAGAGACCCTCAACAAATTTGCGTGGTGGCGGAGCCAAAAGACGTTTCTTCAGTGGAGAGGCTCAACGAGTTCAAGGGCACTTATCACGTTCTGCACGGATTGCTGAGCCCAATGGATGGGATTGGTCCGGACCAACTTCGACTCCGAGAACTTGCAAATCGCCTCAATGGCGGCGTGACTGAACTCATTGTTGCCACCAATCCAACCATTGAGGGCGATGCAACCGGTCTGTACATCGCTCAACTCTTCAAACACTTGGGAGTAAAAGTCACACGCTTGGCACACGGAATGCCCATCGGCGGAGACCTTGATTTTGCAGACCAAGCTACGCTCCTCAGCGCATTTGAGTACAGACGGGAACTGTAAAATCCTAAAGAAGTTTCTGAAGATTCCGATAAGAAACTGTGCTGGATTCGTCAAAAGCCATACAGGTTGACCGTCTGACTGTTGAATATAAACGGACGTTTAAGAAACCCGTATTAGCAGTCAACAATATTTCATTTTCAGTTAATCGAAGCGAAATTGTTGGATTTATTGGGTTAAACGGTGCCGGCAAAACTTCAACAATAAAGACCTTAATGGGTTTTCAACCTCTCGCCGACGGCTCTGCAACCATCTTTGGAAAACCAGTTGGTTCTGTTGAGGCGAAATTGCATATCGGATTCCTCCCTGAAACAGCCCTCTATTCACCGTATTTGACGCCGATTGAAACGCTCACTCAATTTGGCGAACTTCACGGATTTTCAGGTGAAACACTCAATTCAAAAATTAATGACTTGCTTGAAAGAGTGCAACTGTCGCACAAAGCAAAGACCCTCAATAAAAATTTATCAAAAGGAATGCTTCAGAGAGTTGGAATCGCTCAATCACTAATCTCAAATCCTGACTTGCTGATTTTAGACGAAGTATCAAGTGGGCTTGACCCAATTGGAAGGCGAGACTTACGGCTTCTGCTGAAAAATGAAAGAGAACGCGGTGCAACAATTTTCTTTTCATCGCACTCATTAAGCGAAGTCGAAATGCTTTGTGACCGCGTTATCCTGATTCATCAAGGACATATCATTTCTGAAAAATCAATTCACGAACTTGTAGGGAAAGTTGACTCTCTGGAAGATTACTTCGTGAATCTAGTCGAAAGCGGTGCAGATTTGATTGAGAGTTCAAGGAGTGCCGCATGACCAGTGTGCTTCGCATCGGCAAAACATTTACAAAGTTCGGGATTCTTGAAATTTTTCGAAGAAAAGACTTGTATGTAGTCTTAATTCTAACGGCTTTGATGTGCTTTGGAGCATGGACGTTCAACTTTTTCGGCGTAAGCGGATTAGAACTCTTCATCAAGGATGTCGCTTTAACTGCCATAGGAGTGATGTCAACCATTATCACGGTGATGATTTCCGGTCGGCAAATTTCCGAAGAAATTCAACGCAGGACAATCTATCCGGTGTTGGCACGTCCGATTTCCAGATTTCAATTCATGCTCGGAAAATGGATTGCTGCATCCTTTACCTGCACACTTGTTTTCTTATTATTGGCTTCAATTGCCTTTGGTGCGTTTATATTGTTCGGCTTGCCGGTTCCTCCTATTGTTTTCCAATATTTGTTGTTAAAAATTATGGGAATCGTCTGGCTAAGTGCAGTAACCATCGGACTGTCAACAATGATTACTCCAAGTGCAAACATCACGATTTGTTTATTGCTTGCATTTGGATCGGGAATGCTCAGCAGGCTTCTAATTTTGCTACACGCCGATTCCGCAATTTCAACGTTTTTCACCAACTTGTTGTACGGAATTTTCCCTCATTATGATTTCTTTGATTTGAGCGCAAAAGTCACATACGGCTGGCCGCCAATTTCCTGGGAAATCATCGGCATACTCTGTTTCTATTCACTCGCAACCTCTTTGGCTTGGCTTTCGATCGGCTGGGTTAAGTTTCGAAAACAGTCAATCTAATGAAAATCATGTTTTGTTTTGTCGTTGCAATTGCTTTTGTGATTGGCGGAGTTGGCATTCAAAAAGTCGCTCCGCAACTTAAAAATGACGGCCCAACCACAGAGTCTATTGAGGCCTTCCAAGACAATGCGTCCACTTCGCTAATGGGTGAATTTCGCTCGACTCTATCCGGCTATCTTTGGGAAAAAACCGACGAATATTTACATGGTGGAGTGAAACTAAGAGCGATGACTGATGCAGAAGTCAAAAATCAGTCAGCCCATTCGGCGTCAAGCGCAGACGAGTTACAGACTCATAGCAACGAAACAAGTGTGATTCCATCGGAAGAATTTGACCCCCGGGGAATTTGGGGACGCATTGAACGAACGATAAAACCATTTTTCGACGTGCGCTCCCACCATCATCGAAACTCAAGGGAAACAATTCCGCTGTTTAGGTTTATGACCTGGATAGACCCAACTTTTGTAGCAGGATATATTGTTGGCGCAAATGTTATTAATTTTGCGAATCCCAAAAAACCCAAACAAGTATTAGATTTTTTAAAGGAGGGCATTAAGAACAACCCAAAGAATATTCAGTTAAGAACCGAATATGCTCGATATCTGATTACTCAATCCAAAGACTTGATAACCGCATCCGAAATTCTTAATACTGCTATCCAAATTTCAAAGTCAAAACACCTTAGTAAAGTGGAAAAGGAATCGCTTCAAGACACCTATCGCTGGAGTGTCCTTGTGTTTCGGGATTTATCAAGAGTCGATCAAATGAATCGAATTGCAATTGAAGGACTCACAATTTTCCCCGAAGATCCCATATTAAGAAAATACTCAAATCGCATTTCGAACTAAGTTGCGTTTACTAAAACTGATTGCTCAAAATTTCTAAGAATCGTTTCAACTTCGAGAACGGAATCTGCTTGCATCAATTCTTGCCTTACGGATGCTGCTCCAAATGCACCTTTGATGTAAAGCGGAATCTGACCGCGCAAAGACCGCACCGTATTTGTCTCCGGCACACCGTCGCGTAACTCTAATTCGACCATGGTTTTCAAATGTTCCATTGCGATTTGAATTCTCTCCGACAAACCGGGGGGTCGTGAAATGGAATTACCCATAACTCGCTGAACAATTTCTCTTAATGCCCACGGATTGCTAATCGCCGCTCTACCGACCATAACCCCGTCACAACCGGTTTCACGAAACATCCTTAGTGCGTCTTCTCCACATTTAATATCTCCATTTCCCACCAATGGTATTTTTATTGCCGAACGCATTTCTTCGATTAATTGCCAATTTGCATTGCCTTCAAATCCCTGCTTTGCGAAGCGAGCGTGCAGCGTAAGCATTTTCGCCCCCGCATTTTCAAATCGTTTTGCCAAATCCGGCGCAGCAAACAACCCATATTCCCACCCCGCGCGAACCTTAACCGTTACCGGAACCGAAACTCTTTTCACCACTTCATTAACAATTTTTTCAGCCAATTCTGGATCTTTCAAAAGTGCCGCACCTGATCCGGTTCTGCAAACTTTCGGAACCCAACATCCCATGTTGATGTCAACAATATCCGCACCCATTTCTTCGCAAAGTTCAGCCGTGTTGGCCATAACATCAATTTCACCGCCAAAAATTTGAATTCCTAACGGTCTTTCCTCGGGAAGAATTCGCATTTTCCGGTACGTTTTTGTCGCACCATGGTGGATCGCCATTGCACTAACAAACTCGGTAAACATTAATCCGGGATTTGCAATCCGTTTACAAATTTTACGAAATGCCGCGTTGGTGACATCCTCCATTGGAGCCAATAAAACAGGAATTTCAACTGGCACCTTGCCAACATTAAATGGTCGCATTAACTGAGAGTCTACAAGAAAGCCCTGCTGTGTTGCACACTGCAGGGCTATCTTCGGATTACAGGATTTTACGGCTGAATTTCGATGCGAATTTGATCCATCAAAAATACCGGTGGATTCGTAACGTCAGCTGTGGGTTGGTATATGATGCGACCCTGAATCACTCTCGAAACAGAGTTGACGAATCTGCTTGGGTTACTCGTTATTGTTACACTACTTAACCCATCGGTTGCATTGGTGCCACCGCCTCCAACGCTTTCCCATTGACCATTCGTCGTATTCAACAATTGCAATGAAACCACGCCGTCAAGGCTTGCCGAATGCTCAACCGTCAGTTTCAATTCAGTCAATGAAGAAACCGGCAAAGTTTGTGAGAAAGTCACGCCTTGACCCAAATCTTCATCCGCTGCCGGGTTCGGGGCAACAGTGTATCTAGAATTGTCACTCAATCCAACACTTGCCAAATTACCCGTCACAAGTGCATTCGGAGAAATGGGAGCAATGGATGCCGGAGCAAACCAGCATTGAACATTTCCAACAACTAATGCAAAATTCGCATCAACGGTTCCTGCCGTTGCAGTCACTGCATCGGTTGTAATACTCTCCGCTACAATTTGGACCGTATAGATTCCACTCGCTGGATTTTGAATCAATACGTTTTCAACTGTATCCACCAAGTTTCCAGTGCCGCCTGCGGTAGACCAGTTTCCGGCGGCAAGACCGTTATTGCCCCAGTAAATCGTTCCGCCAGGCGTCGTCACTTTCAAAGATAGATTATTCTTCGCTTGTGGCCCAGAAGTTGCAGGGTCACCGGCCGGTTCCTTAAACGACATTGTCGCTCGAAAATTCGGCTGACCTGCAGGCACATAGACTCGATACGTCGCAGTTTGCAAATTCGTCAAATTCACGCCTTCATTGATGATAAACATCGAATTGCGAGCATTGTACAAATTGGTCAAATCTGGCAAGCCCCAACCTTGTTTATAGCGCGACAAATCTGCAGATGTTCCACTAAAAGTGTACTGCGACGCAGTGTTAATCATGATTGCTTTACTCGTCATCGCTCGAGGACGATTTGCAAAAACAGTCGAACCTAATGCACTGTTTCCGAACTGACCCATTGCCCACATTTGGAAGAAAATTCCAAAATGTCCGGCAGACATTGGAGTTGCAGCACTGGTTCCACCAAAAGAGGAAGTGTACGCCGAGTCATTCGTACTAGTCGGGCAGAAAATGTTTTCATACCAATAGGAAATTTCAGGCTTCAATCTCCCGTCAGCTGCAGGGCCAATACTTGCACCATTTGTCCAATTGTCATCCGTTTTTGTGGCAGTGTTCTGGTGTTTGATTCCACCAACGGACACAACGTTTTTAGCCCAGGCTTGAGGACGAGAAGTTTGATTTCCGGTATTACTTTGCGAATTCAGCAATACAAAGTCATTGCTGAACAAATTCGTATCCATGTCTGCGGAAACGGTTGTGTAAGCCGTTGTTTGAGGATCACCCCAAGAATTTGATTGGAAACAAGCAAAATAAGGCGATTGCAATAGCTGCGCAGTGTGTGTAAATCGATTTGTCATCTGACCATACGCAGCAAAAATAATGTTTCCATCAGGCAACATTCCTTTGCCGGCTGCGTTCACCCCACCGTCGCCAAAGACAATTCCGGTCGTCGCAGTTCCGTGACTGTCGTTGGAAGGATTCGTCGTATTGTGTAATGTCACGCCGCGAGGATTAAAATCCAAATGTGTTCTTCTAATTCCTCCATCCATCACTTCTCCGGTGACACCTTGACCAGTAAATCCAAGCGTCGTTTGAATGAAATTCGCGCCACCAACTGATCTAACGATATCCATGTCATTTTGCGGTTCACCCCATTGGTCAACGAAACTGACTTCATCCATAGACAAAACTTGTTGCAATTGACCGGGAGTTAAATCAGCAACAACAAGTAAGCCCTCAGGATTGTTGATGACAACGTTTCCGCCGATGCCTCTAATTTTGGCGCCCAAATTGGATTTGATTGCTGCGGACTCTTCGATAACCATTATGTTGTATCGAAGTGCATTTAACGTTCCGTTTAGGAGTGCCGTACGAATAGTCGCATTTGTTCGATAGGCTGGTTCGTAGTTCCCTATCCATCTAATAAATGCAAAGTTCGATATCAATTGCTTGGTTGATTCGCCCATTCTAACAATGTATGAATTGTTGGGAATGTAATTAAGCACATCCCCACCTGCAGCAGTTATTGCTTGGCGATATTCATCAAGAGGTTGAGTTACAAACTGCACCAAATAAAGAGAGTTGCTTGAATTGGCACGCAAGTTATCTGCGACAGCAGGTACCCCTTGCAACGGATCGAAGTTTCGATAAAGCAAATTGATTGTGTTGGATGCCTCAACGGTTCGATTAACTTCTTCGCCATCCAAACTAATCGCATACCACGGCGTCAATTTTCGACCGGAAAATTCGTCCCACATCACGACTTTTGTCGTACTGTTTCCAAAACTCATCGTGCGGAGGTTGGTAACGCCAGCCGACGTTGACTTAATCAATCCGCCATCTTCAAGCCGAAGTTCAACCCGACTTCCTTTACGAATAAGTTCAACGCCTTGACGACTGACCGTAGCCGGGCTCAATAACGGAGCCGTGATTGCAAAAATTGCTGAAACTGCCAACATGAATGCTCTCTCCTTGATAGGGCAACCCAAAACAGGGTAACTGCACCTTCAAACGTACGACGAGGCAAATCCTATGCCACGTTCACGAAATCTCTAAAATCTCGGAAAATTCTCCCGCCCTTTCATGCTTTGCCGTCAATTCATATTTACCGGAAGAAACCACCCACTCAAACACAGCAACATCATCCGTTCCGTTCATTTGCCAGCCAAATCCACTCGCACTCACGTCAACCCAACCCGATAGTTGTTCCTTTTCAGTTCTTAGGCTCCCGGATTTCAGCCATTCAGGCGAACTTGAACCAAGCGATTGGGAAAGCACTCCAACCTTTGAAATCTCGCCAACCACTCCGCGACAAAGTTCTTTCTTCTTAGCAATTTCGCAAACGTTCGTCGGCAAATAACCGGTGTTGTGAACGGCAAATCGAATCCTGTAATTCCCGTCACCAAGTTTTTCGACCCTTGTTTCCCGCTTTTCAAGTTTAGGCGATGCGTTTGCAAGCCAAACCACCCAATCCACAAATGGAGCAATCTCGGCTTCAAGGAAACTCACGGGCGGATTTCTAAAAGCGAAATGGCTATTCCAACCACCAAGTTCCACCTTGCCCAATTGAGGGTGGTCAAATTCATACCAGTCTATGTGCCCCTCTCCCCCAAGTTGTTCGTCAGACCACTTTAACAACTTCAAATCATCCTCAAACGGGTGGTCCCGAAACCAATCAATATATTTGTATTCGGTGATTCCGGCTTGGCGTTGCGGTGACCAAATCTCGGTTGTCCAAGAAAAAACACCCCGGTGCTCATACATCCAATCGTCAAAAACACCGCTGATGTGTTCTTTGGGATGGTATTTAAAGTCATGAAACACGGAAATTGCCGGATATCCGGTGATTTCTTCCCCTTTTTTCCCAAAATCTTTAAACGTCCAAACATCTTCCGGTGGCAACTCATCCTCCGAGTGCCGCCCCGGAGGTCGCAAATGAACGCCAGAAAACGTGTGATAGGTCGTCGCGCCACATATATTCGGTCGGTCAACAATCGCCTGTACCAATGCCCTTATCTCCGGCTCGCTGGTCGGATAGGGCCCCGCACCGTATTGCTCCTGCTCAATCCGCCAGCCACTCGGAAAGTTTCGATTCATATCCAAACCTTGTCGAATCTTCTGGCTCCGCATCGTCATGCCATCAAAGTTATGAAATAGCCCTTCCGGCATCAAGCGATAGTAAGTGCCTCCCGTTTCACCCGGTTCGCGGCGCTTTAACAATCTCGGCTCTTCCTCACTCACCTTCCATGGCCCATTCGAGTCCTTAACCCTCATGTTCAATATCCGTCCGTCACCATCCAAATCCTGCCGCTCAAGACCATAAGGGTCGTCCTCCTCATACGGCCAAGACCGGGTACTGCTTCGGACAATCTTTGGCACATCTGCCAATGCCCACTCCGCGCCATCAGGATTCACTCGAGGTACCAGATAAAACGCTCTTGAATCCAATGCATGGGTGATTGCCGCATCGGTCCCGTAACGAGTAACCAATGAATTCAAAATGTGCAAAACCGCACTGCTTGCACTAACTTCGCTCGCGTGAATGTTCCCATCGCACCAATAAGCCGGCTTCTTGGAGGCATCTCCGGTGGCTTGATTAGTCACTTCCATTAACCATATTGGCCGTCCCTCATGGCTTTTGCCGATTTCCAACATCTTTACAAAGTTGGGATACTCCTTGGCAAAGGACTTCAAAATTTCAGTCAGTTCTTCATAGCGATAGTAGCGGTCAAAACTTACGGCAGGCATAACGGCATTATGACAACAGGGATAATAGAAACGTGTCCGAAACTATCGAAGCCCTCTTGTCTGAAAATCGCATTTTTGAACCGAGCCCTCAATTTCGAGAGAATGCTAATTTTAGCGACGCCTCAATATACAATCAAGCCGAATCCGACTGGGAAAAGTTTTGGGAAAGTTGGGCAGAACGTTTAGATTGGACGCAAAAATGGAACAAAGTTCTGGAATGGAATCCGCCGTTTGCAAAATGGTTTGTTGGAGGCAAAATAAATGCTTGCTTCAACTGCGTTGACCGGCATGCAATCTCGGAAAATGCAAACAAAATTGCTATCATTAGTGAAGGTGAACCGGGCGATACAAAAACATACACATTCGCTGAACTAAAAATCGAAGTTTCAAAAACAGCAAATGCACTCAAAAATCTCGGTGTAAAAAAAGGCGACATTGTTTGCATTTATATGCCAATGGTCGCCGAGCTTGCCATTGCAATGCTCGCTTGCGCAAGAATTGGTGCCGCTCACACAGTGGTATTTGGAGGATTCTCTTCGGATGCTCTTAAAGAAAGAATCAACGACGCTTCTTGTACCGCAGTCATTACTGCAGACGGCGGATGGCGACGCGGCAAAATAATCGAACTCAAAAAAACAATTGACGAAGCATTAAAACATTGCCCTACCGTCAAAAAATCTCTCGTTCTAAAAAGAATCGGAGATACAACAGATTTCGACAAAGGAGATTGGAACGAAAATCGCGACCATTGGTGGCACGAATTAGTAACGAATCAATCACTGGAATGTCCATGCGAACCAATGGACAGCGAAGACTTACTTTTCACACTTTACACAAGCGGATCCACCGGAAAACCGAAAGGAATTGTCCACACAACTGGCGGATATCTAACCGGTACAAGCGCGACATTTCATGCAATTTTTGATCACAAACCCACGGACATCTACTTTTGCACGGCGGACTGCGGATGGATTACCGGTCACAGTTATGTGGTTTACGGGCCCCTTGCAAATGCAGCGACGGTTGTCATGTATGAAGGTGCACCCGACACCCCCGACAAAGACCGTTTCTGGCGAATCATCGAAAAACACAAAGTAACAATTTTGTATACGGCACCAACGGCAATTCGCACTTTTATGAAATGGGGTTCCGAATTTCCCGACCGATGTGATTTATCAACCTTGCGATTGCTCGGCAGTGTCGGCGAACCCATTAATCCGGAAGCATGGGTTTGGTATTGGAAAAATATTGGACGAGAAAACTGTCCAATCGTAGACACATGGTGGCAAACCGAAACCGGCCAAATTTTAATCTCTCCATTGCCCGGCATCACAAATTGCAAACCCGGCTCTGCAACAAAACCGTTCCCCGGAATAAAGGCAGAAATATTTTCAGAATCCGGCAATGCACTCGATGGAGCGCACGGCGGATATCTCGTTTTAACCAGACCATGGCCCGCAATGCTTCGCGGAATCTGGGGAGATAACGAAAGATACATTCAAACTTATTGGTCGAAATTTGAAAATGTTTATTTCACCGGAGACGGTGCAAAACGCGACGAAGACGGATTTCTGTGGCTCCTCGGAAGGGTTGACGACGTGATGAATGTTGCAGGTCATCGAATTTCAACAATGGAAGTAGAAAGCGCACTCGTTGACCA
>CAZJKW010000049.1:0-13720 GCA_964546835.1 uncultured Fimbriimonadales bacterium | reverse complement strand
GGAATTCCTCTTGGAGACCGGAAATTTGATTGTTAAAGGTGAAGGAATTCTTCCAAATTGCAACACTTTCTTGCCGTCGGAAATAAGACCATTTGTTGAATCAGAGGGTTTTGAAATACAAAAAATAGCTTCATCCCAATCATTCCTGGGCAATTTGTGGGCAGGTCCTGTGCAAACCGTGGGACGTACCTGGGAAGCATGGAAAAACCTTGCGCTGAAATTCTGCGATCACCCGGATTACATTGGGTGCGGTGAGCACATAATTTGTATTGCAAAAAAGACGAACTAATTTGTTTTTGGCTTAAGACAAATGCCTAACTCATCCCATTGATCTGAGTCAATCTCACTCGGTGCGTCCATCATCGGGTCATATCCACCACCAATTTTTGGAAATGCCATTACTTCTCGAATGTTTTCTTCACCCAGAAGCAGCATGATCAATCGGTCAATCCCCGGTGCGATGCCGCCGTGCGGAGGAGCACCCAAACTAAATGCTTCTAATATATGTCCAAATCTTTCTTTTTGGGTGGTTTCGTCAATTCCTAAAAGTTTGAATACTCTGGATTGAACGTCCGCACGATGAATTCGAATACTCCCACTGGCCCATTCAATTCCATTACAAACGATGTCGTAACAATCAGCTCTAACTTTTCCGGGATTATTTTCCAAAAACTCTATGTCTTCTGCCTTTGGACTTGTAAAGGGATGGTGCGCTGCATCCCACCGCTTGTTTTCTTCATCCCAAAAAACCAATGGAAAATCAAGGACCCAAACAAAACTTAATTTCGATTTGTCGCGCAAACCGCACCGCTCGCCAATTTCATTCCTTAATCTTCCCAAAACTTCATTGACAACAGTTGGCTCATCGGCAATAAAGCAAACTAAATCATTATCCTTTGCTCCACTTAAACTCATTATTTCTCGTAATTCATCCGGCTTAAAAAAGCGCGCAATGCCTTTCGCCTCCAGTTTTTCAATTGAAATGATTGGCATGCTTGCCATTCCTTTTGCACCAAATGATTTGCAAAAGTTCTCTAATTCTTCAATTTGACTTCGACTTAAGGAACCGCCACCCGGATAAACAATTCCTTTTATGACTCCACCTGACTCGGCCGTACTTTTAAAAACACCAAACTCACATTTCTTTGCCAATTCAGCAATTTCAAACAATTCAATATCAAATCTTAAGTCGGGCTTGTCGCTCCCATATTTACCAATGGCTTCGTCATAGGTTAATCGAACAAATTCACCAACCGGATCAACTGCCAGTCCAAATTTTTCAATGACACCATTACACGTATGACGAGTCACCGCCTCAGCAATTTGCAAAACGTCTTCTTGATTTACAAATGACATTTCCAAATCGAGTTGAGTAAATTCAGGCTGTCTGTCCGCCCGTTGCGCCTCGTCTCGAAAACACTTTGCAATTTGATAGTATCGCTCTATGCCACCAACCATCAGCAGTTGTTTATATTGTTGCGGGCTTTGCGGTAGCGCATAAAATTTTCCCGGTTCCAAGCGGTATGGAACCAAATAATCTCTTGCACCTTCAGGAGTACTCCTTGTAAAAATCGGTGTTTCAATTTCTAAAAATCCCTGTCTATCTAAATACTCACGAATCAAGCGTACACATTCCGAACGAATTGCCATTTTTTGATACATGCTCGGCCTTCTGAGGTCAACGTATCGGTGCTTAATTCGCAATTCTTCAGATACTCTGAGCATTTGTTCTTCATCTGAAATCGGAAACGGCAACACGTCGCTTGAGTTTAGAATCTCCATTTCTGAAACAATAATCTCTACATCGCCTGTGGGTAATTTTGAATTTTTAACTTCTTCCGATCTTTCAGCAACGGTACCACTTACGCTTAAAACGAATTCACTCCGCAAACTTTTCAGATTTGGAAATTTTTCAACATCGAAAAAAAGTTGACACAATCCTGAAAGGTCTCGGAGATAAACAATAAAGAGTCCGCCCAAGTCACGAATCCTATGCACCCACCCATTAAGCGTAACTTCATCACCAATATTGGAAAATCTTAACTCGCCTGCGTTATGGGTACGTTTTTTGAATGACATCGAGCAAAAAAGAATACCTGAAACTGCCTTTTGAGGTAGGTTTATTCCGTGAAGTCCGTAACGCCGACCAATGGCATGAAAGTTACAGAGTCAACAAAACTGAATCCCGGCACTTATTTTTTGCCGAACGGAATCCAAATTGTTGGTAACGACTTGACTCTTGACCTCCATGGTGTCGAGTTACTTGGCTTCAAAGACAATCATTGTGCAATTTCAGTTATTAACTCAAAAAACGTCAAGGTGATTGGAGCCAATATCCGTTCCTTCTATCACGGAATTAGAATTGAAAACTCAGAGGAAGTAACCATTTCGGATTCTGATATTTCCGACACACATGAATTGGCATCGAACTCCATTTTTCTTGATATCTGGAAAAAACCGAACGATTCATACGGATCCGGCATCTTCGTCAATAACTCAAACAGTATTACAATTAAGAACTGTAAACTGATGCACCAACAGAATGGAATCCTGATTTACAATTCTCAACAGGCAAAGTTAATGTTCAATGAATGCAGTTACAATTCAGGATCCGGAATCGTGCTGTACAATACTTCAAACTCTCATTTTGAAAACAACCATTGCGATTACTGTTGCAGATTCCAACCAAGAGAGGGCAAACTTCATCATGGACATATGGGCGCCGACGCTGCCGGATTTCTTGCAATCGCTGGTAGCTCCAATAACATTTTTTATCGAAATACCGCACGAATGGGCGGAGACGGCTTCTTTTTGGCCGGCTTTGGACCGGAAAGAATCAAAGCCGGCTGCAACAACAATAGATTTATTGAAAATGATGCAAGTTGGAGTCCCAATATCGGTTTCGAAGCAACTTTTTGCAGCGGAAATCATTTCGAAGGCAACATTGCAAACAATTGTAACTACGGCTTTTGGTGCGGCTTTAGCACGCAAACAACAATCGAGAACAATACGATTTGCAAAAACCGTGAAGCTGGAATTGCGGTAGAAAATGGTTCAAACTTCACCGTACGAAACAACTGTTTTTCTGAAAACAAGCACGGTGTTCTTTTGTGGAATCATCCTCTTGAATCACTGCAATCAGATTGGCCTGAAAAAGACACGTCCAAGCATTGGCTAATTGAGCAAAATCAATTTGATAGCAACAAAGTGGGAATACGCATTGCCGCAAATCAGAGCCACGGAACTCGCCCAATTGATAAAAGTGAGAAGACTTTGCCGCAACCTGTTCCACATAGTCATAAAATCATAAATAACGAATTCACAAATCAGATCATTGCCATCGAATTAGTCAACACGCATGACAATCAGATAATTGATAATCGTTTTTCCGGCTCAATCTTGAAAGATTTATTGGAGCGAACATAATGAATTGGAACCTGTTAAAATCATTCTTGTTTTCGCTTGACCCGGAAACAGCCCACAACTTAGGATTGAGCGCAATCGAATCAGGACTACTAAAAGTCAAGCCGCCAACACACGAAAGACTTATCACCCCATTTCTCAACACAACTCTGAGTCACCCACTCGGCTTAAGCGCAGGAATGGACAAAAACGGAACCGCAATCAATCACTGGGAAGATCTCGGTTTTTCTTTCGCTGAGGCAGGAACAGTAACGCCGCTTCCTCAATCCGGAAACGAAAAGCCGCGTCTATTTCGCCTTCTGCAAGACGAAGGACTCATAAACCGATTGGGATTTAACAACAAAGGTGTCAAATTCCTAAAAAATCAATTAGATTCACGGGAAACAAAAATCCCAATAGGCGCAAATATTGGAAAAAACAAAACAACAGACAATAAGGACGCTCCAAAAGATTATGAAGTTTGCGCGAAAACAATCGCAGATTCATCTGATTTCATAGTAATTAATGTAAGTTCGCCCAATACACCGGGGCTTCGATCATTACAATCTACAGAAGAACTCAGAAAAATTATTGGTGCAACGATCTCCGATGTACCTCTCTTTGTAAAAATTAGTCCGGACCTGTCGGATGATAACCTTGAAGAAATTGTCCTAACAAGCATTAGCGAGGGCGTTTCAGGAATAGTTGCTACAAACACGACAATTTCTCGCGAAAACCTGAAAAGCAACAATTCAAATGAGACAGGTGGGCTTTCCGGAAGGCCGCTCAAACAACTGGCAAACGAGATATGTAAAAAAACACGTCAAATTGCAGGGGACAAGACTACAATTGTTGGCTCCGGAGGCATCTTTACAGGAGAAGACCTCTACGAACGCATGAAGTCCGGCGCAAACGTATGTCAAATTTATACGGCGTTTGTTTACCGAGGACCAAACGCCGTATCACTTATTCTCAATGAATATTTGGATCGCTTGTTAACTGAATGAAACTTTCACTGGCTCGCGTTGTTCAGCAATTTCAATTTCAAACAAATCCTTTGGCCTGAAAGAGAAAGTATTCGCAATCAAGTTTGATGGAAACGTTTCCAGTTTCGTGTTATAAGTTGTAACGCGATCATTGTAGTACTCTCGTGCCATTGCAATTCTCTCTTCGGTTGACGTTAACTCACCTTGCAATTGAAGCATGTTCTGATTTGCTTTCAAATCAGGATACGCTTCGGCAACGGCAAACAAACCACCAAGAGCAGAAGTTAATGCATTTTCAGCGGCCGCCTGCTGCTTGATTCCTTGTGCGTCCATCGCCATTTGCCGTGCTTCAATAACGCGTTCCAAAGTTTCCTTTTCATGCGACATGTATCCTTTAACGGCTTCTACAAGATTGGGTATCAAGTCATACCGTCGCTTCAACTGAACATCAATTTGGCTCCAGGCATTGTTCGCCAACTGCCGCGCCGAAACTAAGCCGTTGTACAACGCCACAATCACAATAACAAACAGCCCAACACCAATCAAAAACACCCAAAGTCCGGTACCCATTTTTTTTGTCTCCTACTTAGATTCTACAAGGAAGATACGCAAATGTTTCGATTTGGGATACGTTTTTTCGAAAATTGGTGGAAACTGGAGTCGTGGGTGAGTTAACAAAAGGGCATAAGAAAGCTCTTGAGCAAACGGAGCAGATTCTAAAAAAAGCCGGCTACCCTGCCGACGATCCAGGCCTTAGGGACCGTTTCTTTGATCTTCCGCGTGCGCCGCTCGAAATCATTTGCTGCGGCTTGGACAAAACCATAAATCACGGAAACATCCTTCGAATTGCCGACTGCTTTCGACTTGAACGGGTCAGTTTCGCACCAGTCGGCAGGAAGAAAGAAAAGGATTACTCCGGTGGGTTTGCGGCGCTCAGGTGGCAACCGTTCCGATGGATTGAGCCGATAGAGGCCATCATCGAAGCAAAGTCAAACGGTGCCTGGATTTATGGCTTAACTCTCGAACCCAGCAGCAAACACATCAACAACGTAAGTTTCCGGTTCCCGGCCACGATTGTTATGGGTCAAGAACTTAAAGGCATTGATGAGGACGCCAAGAGTCTTTGCGACGAGTTCATAGGGATTCCGATTTATGGAATGGTCCAATCTCTCAATGTTGCCGTTGCATGCGGCATCGCTGTCTCAACGGCAATCTGCCAGTACGCTGAGTCAAATCCCGACTTCATACCGGCAAGGCAGGCATCACAAAACCTAACAAAACAATGAGCGTTCTAGGACAATGTCTTAGAACGCTCGTAACGAATCGCTTTCAGAGCGAACTTACTTAGCGTCGCCGCCCTCAGTTGCTGGTGCAGCGCCTTCAGCCGGCTTATCGCCGCCTTCTTCTTTGTTTCCGCATCCACCAATCACTGCGCCAACCATGGCGATCGTCAAAAAAATAGCTAAGATTCGTTTCATAGAGTCACCTCCGTTCCTTTTGCCCCATACTCGTGGGGAAGTTTCAGCCCACTCTTGAGGGGCTCTCTCAATTATATACCGAGTCTTCAACGCAAACGATTCAAATTGCCTGCGGTATCCTCGCGATAATGAAGTCAAAGTTCAACTATGCAGGCGTTTTGGCTTCCATTTTTATTGCTTTCCTAACCTTAACCGTTTTTGCTCGCAATCAAATGACCGGCCCGGAAGGTGCCTTGATGCGTTTCTTTTCCAGTGTTGCTACAGACAACGTCAACGGCGCAATTGCCGCAGCGGGCGGCTCCTCCGGCTTCGAACTTCAATTGGTAGGCAATGCCCTGAACAACATCTTCCGCTCCGGAGCCGGATACCAAGTACTCGAGATTCGGAGAGTTGGCGCGCAGGCCTTCGCAACAGTTCAATTCATCTTTCCGAAACGCGTCGAAAGAACCGTTTGGGCATTAAGAAGAATCAACCGTACATGGTATGTCGACTTACCCGCAACCTTGCGTCTCGACCCCTATCAGCAATACTATCAAACCAAATGAATTCAAAGCGATCTAACGGAAGAATCAACGTCATTATTGCGATTGGACTTGCAGGACTCATTGCAATTGCTGCACTGTTTTTCTTTGCAAAAGCATCCCCTGAATCGGCAGCAGTCGAGTTTCTTGATGCACTCGCAAAAAAAGATGTGAACAAACTTGTGGAATTAAGTTTCGTAGAATCGTCCCGCGACAATCTCAAACAACAGTGGGAGGATTGTGTAAACAAATACGCAAAGCATTTCAATTTTGTTTGGGATATTAAAGGGTCTCAAAAAACCGCTTCCGACCGGGCTACGATTAGAGTTGAATATTACAAATTCCAAGGTGCAGCTGCAGGCCTTGAAGGCCCGTTTGAAGTTCCAATGGTAGAAAAAAACGGTAAATGGATGGTTGATTTATCATCCCTCTCAAAAGACTTTTTCCCGGCACTTCCCGGCTAATCACAACCTTATTCTGTAGCTAACTCCGAAAGTAAAATCCGGTGCAATGTTGGCAAGGGCAGGAATGCTATCGTTGAACAAATCTTTGTCCTCTGAAAAATACAAAGTCAAATCTTTGTTATCGTCCAACTTTCTCCGATATCCAAAACTCACCAAACTATGAACTCCGTCAGCAACGCTAATCCCCGTTCGATTCGGAGATTTTTCGCTTTGCCACTGCAAAATCCACTGGTCTTTTGAGTTGGGAATGTATACGACGGAAGCAGACTCTTGGTCAATGGAATCCCTAACATTCGGAATCACATTTCCATTCTGCAAAACTACTGCAAATTGTAAATTTAGAAACCATCTTTCACTTAACTGTTTTTGATAATCAATCGAAGCGCCAACATCAATTCCGCCACTGCCCAAAAGTTCTGATTTGCTTCCGGTAGGTAATTCAACCCCTAAACGCATCGATAAACCATTGCACAACTCCCTTCTGAAATAAACGGAAACATCACCCAATCCAAATGCGCTTCCTTTATCATAAACCCCGAACCAAAACAAACGACTTGCATAAGCCGGATACAAATCACGAGAAGTCGCGCCCCATTGCAAAACGTTTGCATGCCACCAGTCAATAATCTCATCCATCATCCCGCGGCCGCGCCAAACTAAAGGAATTTCCATTCCCCACTCAGACTGGTCATCAATCCCTCGACTATATTTCCCGCTAAGTCGCCAAATTT
The DNA here is from genome assembly GCA_964546835.1 of uncultured Fimbriimonadales bacterium. Lineage (GTDB taxonomy): Bacteria > Armatimonadota > Fimbriimonadia > Fimbriimonadales > ATM1 > JAHCHL01. Next base: position 6,138 of record CAZJKW010000049.1, on the reverse strand, counting down.
CATAATCTTCAAAAATCGGTCCGACGACTCTGAAATCATTTGCGTTCACATAACCAAACGTAAAACTGCTTTCGCCTTTCCCCAGTTTTTTCCCGGCCGGTTCAAACCTCAAAAACAGCAACGAATTCGCCCGATGGTTTCGGGTCCCGATTCCATCCTGAGCCAAACAAGCAGCCCATAGAGAAAGACCCATCAAACAAAACAGCAACCGCATAACGCATTATGCCTCCACCGATTCATATCAAGGTAAAACTCCGAAATGCCTCAGAAAGCCCTAAATGCCAAAAAACCCGTTACCCCTGAAACCATTTTGGAATTTCAATTAGTCAGCGACCCTCAAATTTCGCCCGACGGCTCCAGAATTTTGTTTACAAAAAAGCACATCGAAGAAAAATTCAAATCCGTTACAAACATCTATTGTGCCAACTCTAAATCCGGTGATGTCATGCAATTCACGTCAGGCGGAAAAGATGGCAGCGCAAGATGGTCACCTGATGGTCAAAGCATTGCATTTACAAGCGGCCGAGAAAAACCAAATGCACAAATCTTTATCATTTCCGCGAATGGCGGAGAAGCAACAGCATTAACAAAATTTCCTGAAGGGAACATCGGTTCATTCAAATGGTCCCCAGATGGAAAATCAATCGCCGTTTCCTTTCGAGAAACCGACCCACAATGGACAACCGCTGCCGCGAAAAAGCGCGAAGAAGAAAATTTAAGCACACCCGCACGAGTCATTGACCATTATTGGTATCGCCTTGACGGAGATGGATATTTTAACGGCCAGAGATTTCATCTGTATCTCGTGGATGTTTCAACTGGCAAGCACACCAAAATTTTTGACAAAGACACACTTGGCTGGTTCGATTTTGATTGGTCTCCCGATTCAAAAGAACTTGCAGTTTCGGCAAACATTGACAAAAATCCAATGCACAAACCGTACATGTCAAGAATCTATCGCCTTGACATAAAAACAAAAAAACTCAAAGAAATTCCAAACCAAACCGACGGAGATAAAGAAAACGTCCAATGGTCTCCTGACGGCAAAAAAATCGCTTACACCGGAACCGAAGGACGTGAAGACTTATGGAGCGGCAAAAATTCTTGCCTTTTTGTATTAGATGCGAAATTGGGCAGACCCAAAAACCTAACTGCAAACGAAGATTACTGTGTGGCTGCCGCAACATTAAGTGATACTCGAGACGCCGGATTCGGTTCAAATTATCGCTGGACCCCTGACAGCAAAAACATTCTTCTCGGTATTGGTTGGCACGGGGAAACCCATATTGCAACCATTCCCATAACAGGTGGAAAACTCAAATTTTTGACTTCGGGTGCAAAAGAACACATGCTTGGCAATTTGAGCAAAGATGGAAAATCAATCGCACTTTGTTGTGGAGATTTTGTCAACCTAAATGAACTGTTTGTAGGAAACGTTTCATCAACTGAAATCAAAATCAAACAACTCACCCATTACAATAAATCGGTGTTAGATACTTTGCAACTTTCGAAACCGGAATCACATTGGGTCAAAAGTTCCGATGGGTGGAAAGTCCAAGTTTGGGTTCTCAAACCCGCAAACATGAAGCCCGGTACAAAAGCACCCGCAGTTTTAGAAATTCATGGCGGCCCGCATGCTCAATATGGCGTTCCCTTCTTCCACGAATTTCAAATGCTCGCATCAAAAGGGTATGTCGTTTTCTTCAGCAATCCGCGCGGTAGCAAAGGGTACGGTGAACAACACACGAATTCAATAAAAGGAGACTGGGGAAACAAAGACTGGGTTGACATGCAAGCCGTAATCAATTTCATGAAGTCTCAAAAATATGTGGACACCAATCGAATGGGAGTCATGGGCGGAAGTTATGGCGGCTATATGACAAACTGGATAATTGGACACACTAACGAATTTGCGGGTGCCATCACCGACCGTTGCGTTTCAAACATGGTCAGCATGGCAGGCAACAGTGATTTTCCATTTATGCCGGATCGTTATTGGAAAGGTAACAACTGGGACAACATCGAACACCTTTGGAATTCAAGCCCAATAAAATATTTTGGCAATGTAAAAACCCCAACCCTAATCATTCACAGCGAAGGCGATTTGCGCTGCAACATTGAGCAAGGAGAACAAGTTTTTAGCATCCTGCAAGTGCGCGGAATTCCAAGCCGATTTGTTCGCTACCCTGCATCAACCAGCCATGGAATGAGCCGAAGCGGACCACCCGACTTAAGAATACATCGCCTTAACCAAATTCTGGATTGGTGGGGTAAATACCTTTCCTCAAAAACCAAGAAGTAAAATCGGCTATCAACATGAAATTCCGAAGAATCTATTGGGTATCCGAACAATACAATGAACAAGGTTTGAGCGAAGTAACGGGCGTTTACACTTCGGTTCATGACCTCATCGAAATTGGTCTCGGAGTCACGGATCGCTCGTCCTATAAGTCAGGCTTCCGCATCACCCTTTGTGCGTTAGATTCAACCGGACCTGCTCTAATAAGCATGTCTTCGGCGGATTTCTCCAATTGCGAAGAAAAAATCGCGCCGTTTGTTCAAACCGGTGAAATCACCGAAGAAGAAGCGGCGCGACTAAAACAAGCCCTTCGCTAAATTACTTGTTCGCGGGAGGCGGCACAGGATTTGACGGTTCCGTATTTCCGGTACTCGTTCCAAGAATTGAACTGGACCTTTCCTTAACCGACTTGAAATACGTTTCCCACGCTTGCTTCAAGTAAGGAGGCATCACAACAACCTTGGCGTTCAACAATTTGTCCACAACAATTTTGGTCAAATCGTTTTGTGCTTGACCTTCTGCAACTCGCAAATTACGCTTCAACAACTCTTTCTCTTGAGCAGACAAAGTTCGCTTGGCAGCAGCATTCTTGCTTTCCAATAGAAGTTTCACGCGTTGGTTTCCGCTCGGTAACCAATCAGAAATCCTTCCTACCTGCAAATCCTTAACCACTTTCTGGAGTTCTCCATCAAGTTGAGCAACAGGAATCGGCTGAGGCACTTGCGCCCCAAAAGGAAATGCACCATTGTTCAACTTCGCACCCGGAGCCAACGAGAACTGAGAAGCAACAGATTGGAACGTTTGACCTTTTTTCAAAGCGTCGTCTACCTGCGTTTGCATCGCTCCCGCATTTACCAAAATCACTCGCATCGTGCAAGTCTCTGGGGTCGTGAACTGTTGCGGGTTCTTCTTGATGTACTCCTCAACTTCTTCAAGAGTCTTCTCACGGGTTCCCCGAACTTGTAGTGCTTCTCTCGCCAATTCAACCAAGAGCGAGTTATCAATGTCAGTCACCGACAAGCCGGCCTGCTTTAACTCGTTAACATAAGAAGGTCGCAGGTCGGTTCGAAGTTTCTTCTCCCGTTCAATCATGTCCTTGGTCGGCAATACACCCTCGTCTCGCGCGGCTTTAAGAAGTGCCTCTTGCTCAATCAATTGCCTTAATGCCTGCGATGAAAGCGAATCGGCAACGGGCAAGCTTTGAACTTGACCGTTCGGCAAGCGAACAGCAACCGATGACATCGTTTCAAGCCGTTTTAGATATTCATCTTTGGTGACCTGAGCGCCATCAAACGTAAGTATGGATGTCGAAGACCCGGAGTCTCCGCCGCATCCGACAAGCCCGAGAGCAAGGGCAGCCGTTGCAAAACAAGTAAGGGTTATGCTTTTCATATAGGTTTCAAAAATCTCCGTGAAGTTGGGGCGAGAATACCCCCGCGTTTGTAAAACAACCGTCTGGGTTCATGCGTTCCCTGTCCATCCTCCATTTATCTGTCTAAGCAAGAAAGGTGCCAGCCGCCAGTCAAACATCAGATAGCAAGTTCATTTACCTGGTAATTTTACTGGTAAATACGATTTGCGTTTCCTGAAAGTGCATTGAATCATCAAAGAATCAAACGGTTTCGGAGGCATAAATTGAAAGCAATACTGATAACATTCTTCTGCTTTTTGGGTTTCAACTTTGGTTTAGCGCAATTTGGAGGGGGTGCCTCCACGTATGGGAACCAATCCGGATCCACGTCCGAAGCCCAAGAGTTGGCAAAAAGAAACATAAGCAAAGATAATCTGCCTTCAAATCCAAACACCATGTTTTTTGATGCGGCAGTAATGATCAATGTCAAGGCAGATACTTACGTAGCCGTCTTCGGAATTTCGCAAGAAGGAGAAAACATTCAATCCTGCAACGATAAAATGAACGAAACCATTAGAAAGTTCAGGGCCGACTTAAACAAATTATCAGCAAAAGAATCAGACATTTATGTGGATTTCATTGCTCAAAACCGCATTTACGGTTACGATGTACAGGGAAATGTTGCAAAAGAAAAAATCATCGGCTTTGAACTTAAGAAAAACGTTTCCATTCGTTTTACAAACAAAGATCTACTTGAATCGCTCATCGCTGTTGCTGCAAAAATCAATATATTCGACTTAATCAAAGTAGATTACATTGTCAGCAATACGGAAGCAATTCAAAAACGCTTAATCCAAGAGGCAACGAGAATTGTCAAATCCAAGGCACAAAGTAGCAGCCAATTGTTAGGCATTAAGCTGGGAAGTCCAATTCAAATCATCGCAGAAAAATATAGTGCGTACTATCCTTCGGAACAATACAGTTCCTATACAGCGTTTGAAGGCGAAAACATTGAAACCAGCTATTACCGCCAAAATTTTACGATCCAAGGGGCGCGAAAAAACAGAACGTTCTACTTTAAACCGCTGGATGCCAAGCTGTTTGATAAAGTTATCAATCCGGTAATCACCGAACCGGTTGTACAGTTCACTCTATATTTGAAAGTTGTCTATTCAAAAGCAACCGGAACCCCTTCCAAAAAATAACAAACGTGTAAAATTAGCAACCATGAAGTCGGTTATCGAAAAGGTTTTGGTCGTAGCTGCAGCCCTAACGGCGCTCAATCTCTCTGCTTCGTTATCCAGTTTTGGACAAGCAGCAGCAGCAGATTGCACGATTTCCGTCAAGACTGTTGAAGCGTTTGGTAGACCTGTACCGGATGCCGATTTGACTTTATCAGGACCAGAAGGAGTCGGCGGTGTCGCCAGCGTCATCAAAATTACCGGAAAAACCAACAACAATGGAATCCATGATTTCAACGTTAAACGTGCTGGTACATACACTATAACGGCTAGTAAATTTCCTTATAGAACAGAATCCAAAAAGATAGTTGTCAATCAAACTGACAAAACCGCAAATGTTGAAATAGAAATGCGAGCAGAAATTGCTCGCTTCTTAATCCATGCGATGGATGATGAAACGAATGAAGGCATCGCAGGAGCTACTATTGTTACAGAAAGAGCCGATGGGCTAAAAGACAATATGTTTACGGATTCAGAAGGCCGCGCGTATGTTCTAATCAAAGTGGGGAATGTAAATTCTGGTCAAACAAACTACTCAATTACAGTTTCGCATCGAGATTATGAAACGTTGAGCAGAAACGTTACAATTTCACCTACTCAAATAAAAGACCATTTTGTGCCATTTAGAATGTCGAAAAAGACAGGCCTCAAAACCGTAATTGTCGAATGTTTGGAAGACGGAACTCGGGCTCCAATCATGGGCGCAACCATCACCCTTGATGGCGGTCAAAACCGCTACTTTGCGGGAACAACAGATGGCAGGGGCCGTTATATTTTTCGAGTGCCCGGTGGTTCCATTTACAAAATAATTGTCACATCTTCTCTCTACGAATCGGTAAATGATACGGCCGACTTTGTGGGGGCAGACTCTCCTACAGTTATCCCGAAAACGTTCGTATTGCAGCGCAAAGACGACGGAAAAGAAGTTCGGAGAGCCCTTTTAGTTAAAGTTCGTTATCAAGATAAAGCTGGAAATTTCAAACCGATTTCCGGTGCAACGATTACGGGAGTAGGACTTTCAACATTTACAACGGATGCAAATGGAAACTGTGTCATGTTTCACAAAGTTCCTCCCGGAGAAACAATTTCTATCGGAGCCAGCAAAATGGGTTTCGAGCCCGGAAAAGGCGATGTTCTGATCCGCGATAAATGAGTTATGGTTGATCTTAAGCAATTTTCACGTGACACGTCGAGAGGAATGTCAGATGTAGAAGCGTTTCAAAAACAGGGCGTAAAAGCCGTTGACT
>CAZJKW010000048.1:0-13821 GCA_964546835.1 uncultured Fimbriimonadales bacterium | reverse complement strand
CATTTGGCAATTTTGTTGAAGACAGGGATTGTAGCTAGAGAAAGCAAAGGGACCATGCGATTATACAGTTTGAAAAACTCATCTATTGCAGGGATTTTAGATGTCATTGAAGAAATTTGGTATCAGTTGATTGAAGACCAACCAACGGAGAAACTAGATTGAAAGGGTTTATCTTTTTTGCATTCATGTTGTGTGTGCTGGGATGTGGAAAGGCGGAAAAAGCGGCCGAAATTAAGCCGGTACCCGAAAAACAAGTTGTGACCGAGAGTGAAGCAGAAGTACCGGTAGTCGCATCTACCAAACATAAAGAAATAAAAATTCCAAGTTCAGACAAAAAGTTTGTTTTCGCTGAACTAAGTCCATGCGAAGGCGGAAAAGACGCTCCGATTGTTTTGATGTTTCATCAGGCAGGCAGCAATCGAGGTGAGTATCAAACCATCACTCCAAAATTGGTAAAAGAAGGATACAACTGTTTGGCAGTAGATCAGCGGTCTGGCGGTACGATGTGGGGTCGAGATAATCCAACAGCAAAACAGTTTTCTGGTGAGCAAGATTATGATTCCGCATACGAAGATTTGTTGGCGACATTAAATTGGGCTAAGAGAGAAGAATATTCGCGAATCATTGTTTGGGGAAGCAGTTATTCTGCTTCGTTAGTGCTAAAACTCGCAGCAGAAAGTGATGGAATTTCCGAAGTCATTTGTGCTTCGCCCGGGGATTACATAAACCCGTCAGGGACGACTCAATTATGGGCAAAAAAAGTTACCGAGATGACATTTATTGTTTGCACAAAAAGTGAATCAAAGGTAGCCGGTGAAATTTTTGATGCCATAGCGACCGAAGAAAAATCCTTTTTGGAACAGGACCCGGGAGTTCATGGCTCGTCTGCGTTTATAGCAGCGAAAAACAATAAATCAGAGGAGGCATGGAAGTCCTTGCTTGATTTTCTCGGTTCATTACCGGAACAAGAGGGTGAACCAGAACCTGCATTGTGAGCAAATGGACTCAGAAGAAAATTAGTTCGTTACTGTTAGAATTGGAAGAAGTTTATGGGAGGGCACGAAATCTTCCAAGGTTTGATCCGATGGATGAATTAGTTTCTTGTATTTTGTCTCAACATACTGCTGATGCTAATTCGTTTCCAACGTTTGCAGAGTTAAGGGCTAAATATGGAGAATGGCATCAGATTGTTGACTTAGGTGAAACAAAGCTTGCCATTGAAATCAAAAGAGCGGGATTGGCAAATCAGAAGGCCAAAAGCATTATTCATTCACTTAAGGAAATTCATAAGAGAAATGGAGAATATTCCCTTGAGAATTTGAGGGAAATGCCACTAAGTGATGCTCGAAAATGGTTATTGTCGTTGCCGGGCGTAGGTCCAAAAACTGCGGCGATTGTTCTTTGTTTTAGTTTTGGTAAATCGGCGATTCCCGTGGATACTCACGTTTTTCGAGTGTCGTGGCGTTTGGGAATTATTGACAAAATGCTGGGTGAAAATAAGGCGCATAATGCTTTGGAAAGGTTGGTAGATGAGAAAGATGCGTTTCGATATCACACAACCTTGATTCAACACGGCAGGCAAACTTGTAAAGCACAAAACCCGAATTGTAAAGATTGCGTGGTTTCGAATCATTGTGAATTTGTTAAATTTTTGAAGAAAGATGCCTTAGCGAAAGGTCTGCAAAAACCAAAGCAGCCATTGCCTCCACCATCGGAACTGCCCGTGGCAAAACGCAAGGGTCGTGTCGTCCGCGACCAGTCAGCGTTGTCTGCTCGCCCGAAGAAGTAACGGTGTCTTGTTCTTTCATCACGGTTGCCGTCGGTTTAAATCCGACGCTAAAGTAAACATTCTCGCCGTTGGTGATTCCGCCTTGAACGCCACCGCTTCGATTGGTTTTGGTGCGAACGATGCCATCTGAATCCATTACAAACTCGTCGTTGTGTTCGATTCCGGTTAGATAAGTTCCGGAAAAACCTGAGCCAATTTCAAACCCTTTGCTCGCCGGCAAACTAAGCATTGCTTGTGCAAGTAATGCTTCGACTTTGTCAAACACAGGTTCTCCCCAACCCGCCGGAACATTTCTGATAACACAGTCAATTTGACCACCGACAGAATTTCCTTCTTTTCGAATTGTCTCGATTCTTTCGATCATTTTTTGTGCGGCTAAAGAATCCGGACAGCGAACGATATTTGAATCCACGCTGTTTTGATTTACCGAAGAAGGGTCCACGGACGAATTGATGTCGTGGACGCGCGAAACCCATGCAATGATTTCTGTTTTGTGATTGATTCTTAAAAGTTTCTTGGCGATTGCACCTGCAGCGACTCTTCCAATCGTTTCTCTTGCGCTGCTTCTTCCGCCGCCTTGCCAGTTTCGTATTCCGTATTTGGCTTGATATGTAAAGTCGGCGTGGCTGGGTCGAAATTTATCTTTGAAGGTTTCGTATGCTTCGGGTCTTGCGTCTTTGTTCGCAACCATCATGCAAATTGGAGTACCGATGGTTAATCCTTCAAAAGTACCGCTAAGGATTTGGATTTCATCCCCTTCATTTCTTTGTGTAACGATTGAACTTTGACCAGGGCGCCTTCTATCCAGGTCCGGCTGGATGTCTTGCTCCGATAAAGGCAGGAGGGCAGGGCATCCATCAACGACGACGCCAACAGCGCCACCGTGAGATTCCCCAAACGTTGTTACTCGGAACATTGAACCAAAACTGTTGGACACGGCTAAATGATACGGTATCCTGCCGGACGCTTATGAAACTCCATGAATACCAATCCCGCGAAATCTTGGCGCAATTTGGCGTTCCGGTGCCCGGAGGCGACGTTGCGGACAACAGCGGAGACGCCGAAAGAATTGCAGAACTTTATGGCGGGAAGGTTGTTGTTAAGGCGCAAGTCTTGATGGGTGGGCGCGGCAAAGCGGGCGGCGTTAAGGTGGTCAATAGCACCGAGGAAGCCGGAGCATTTACAAGAGAGTTGATTGGCAAGACTTTGGTATCGGTTCAAAACCCACAGGGCATGGTTGTGGAAAAAGTAATGATTGCTGAACGAATTGAAATCGAAAAAGAGTTTTACATCGCAATCTTGTTGGACCGGGCCGCTCAGAAAGACGTGGTGATGATAAGTGCAAGGGGCGGGATGGACATTGAAGAAGTTGCCCATGAAACTCCCGAAGCGATTGTTAAGTTGCATGTGAATCCTAAGTGGGGAATGTGTGATTTTGAAATCCGTAATGCCGTGGAAGAAGCGCAGATTGACCCGAGAGCGGCTCGTCAAGTGGCCGCTATGATTCACAAACTTTACGATGTGTATCGAGGTGTTGATGCGACGATGGTCGAAATCAACCCGTGTGCTTTGACCTCTGACGGAAAAGTTTTGGCAGCCGATGCGAAGGTTGCAATTGATGACAACGCTCTTTTTCGACATAAGGGATTTGCAGATGTCGCGGATGAAAGTGCCGAAGACCCGATTGAAGCCGAAGCAGCCAGGCGTGGAATTGCTTACGTAAAACTGGAAGGGGAAATCGGTGTTATCGGTAACGGTGCCGGCTTGGTCATGTTGACTTTGGATGAGATAGCGCGGGCCGGGAAGAAGGCAGCTAACTTTTTGGACGTCGGAGGCGGTGCGCAGGCAGACCGGGTGAAAAGTTGCGTTGAATTGGTTCTGATGAACCCAAATGTTAAGGCACTGTTGATTAACATTTTTGGCGGAATTACGCGAGGTGATGAGGTTGCCAAAGGGGTTGTCGAAGGGATTAAGGAATTGGGAGTTTCGATTCCCATTGTGGTTAGGGTGGAAGGCACGAACGCCAAGGAAGCTCGGGAGATTTTGAAGAATGCCAATCTAACGCCAGCTCAAGGGGTTTCTGAGGCCGCCGAAAAAGTTGCCGCTTTGGTTTGAACGCCTGGAGTTTTGCCACGATTTTTAGCGAAATCGGTCAAAACCAATAAATATGGGGATTGATCGAGATATTTGGGACGCGATTGAGGCAGGGTCACCTCCAGATAGGCTGGAAGATGAGATGTTTGAACTCATTTCTGCCTATGTGGATGGAGAGGCCTCGCCAAAAGAGCGGCGTTTAGTAGAAGCGTATTTGGCAGAAAACCGCTTGGGACAAGAGGTTATCAGCGATATTCGGATGACTGCATCGTGTTTACACCCAAAATTGGAGGAGACCCCAAACTGGTTGGAAGCAAACATTCTCTTGGCAACCAGCCAAAAGCCCAAATTGCCGTGGATTTCTCCCGTTTTTCGATTTGCAGCGCCGATTGCTGCTGCGGTTGTCGGTCTTGCGTTTTACATTAGCCCGAGTTCGTCCGGACCAGATCTTGATTCAATCGTGAATCGGGGAGTTAAAAAGAATCTGAAGGATGTGGAGAATCAGCCGTTTGTCATTGGCGAAAAGACCGTTGCAGACGCGGGACTGGGGAATCAAAAGGTGCGAATGGATTGGAAGGAAGCAAAAGGCTCATCAACGAAAGTGAATTCAAATCAACCGGAAGTGAAAAAGCCGGTAGTTTCGACAGTTGTTAAACCTGATGTGAAGTCTTCAAAACCAGCCATAGCAGACTTGAATCCCGGTCCGTCTCTGTTACCGAAGGAGTCAGGCGGAACATCTAAAATAGAGCCGAAACAACCGGATGCGGTTTCAATGGTCGGAGAAGTTGAAGATGGTCCAGCAACAGAGGAAAAACCTGCGAAAAAAGAGGACGATTCGATTGTTCGTTTAAGAGAAAGATTGAAACAGGTTAATTCGGGAGCAATTGACCTTGGAGGAGCCGTAAGTATTCCTAAGAATGACCGATAACTGATTGGGAGAAAAAAGGAGATTTTGAGACTCGGATATTTGGCAGGAGGGGCAGTGGTCCTTGGGCTTTTCCAAAAGGGAAATGCACAGGGTTTTTTGAACCCGTCCGGCGAAGACAGCAGTCAATCATCTTTGAGGGGAAAGCCGGTTGTGGATTTGATGCCGGGTCGAAGAAGCGGATTGGGATACCCGCTTCGTTATCCAAACATTGTTAAGGGTTCGGTTCGCGCCGAGATTAACGGAAGGCCATTAAGAGAGGGTCAAGATTTTAACATTGATTATTCAGGCGGAATGATTTTTGTTTTAACAGAAATTAAACCCACCGATTCATTAAGGGTTTCTTATCGGTATGACCCCAATGCAAAAGTCGAAAGCAACGGTTCTGCAATGCCAATGTTTAACTTGAACTTTGGAGGAAACAGCAGCATAAAAATGTTGCTTGGGTTTAGTGGTGCGCAACGATTTGCAGACGGAACGTTAGTAACGAGTAACAACTTTGGAATGCAAAACAGTTTTGGATTTAAGGGTGGCTCGATGCAGGGAATGTTCTTGATGAGTTCTCAAGCAAAATCTGAATTGCAAGTGGATGAAACGTCTTTGGACCGCACGGCAACCAAACAGGGCGAGAATGCAATCGACTCCTTAATTTTGCAGAATTTTGATATCAAGACCGGCGATGTTAAGATTAATGCAAGTTATCAAAATGTTGGGACAAAGTTCAGTGGATTTGGCATGTTGCAAGGTTCTGGAATGGATGCAAAGCAAGCCAATCAATTGGAAAAGGAAAAGGGGCTTTCAAGAATTGGATTGGGATTTAGTGCCGGCAATGAGAATTCTTTATCCTTTTCCAATAGTTACCGCAGCATTGATGATGGAAATGCAAAAATCGAATTCCAAAATTACGGCATAAAAGGTAACGGATTTTCAGCGTACTACAATTTGCGGAGCATTGATTCTAATTTCTCCAGATTTAAGGATTTAGCAGAAGGTGACCGCGATCAAATGATGAAAGAACGCGGAATCACGCGAACCGGCATGGGAGGGTCTTTAGGGTTTTTCAATAGCACATTAAAGTTCGACCAAAACATGATTGAAGACCCGAGTGGATCCATTGAAAGAAACGGTTTTTCGTTCAATTCTCCCTGGATGATTGCAAGTTACAATACGCAAAACATTTCTGCCGGTTTTAATCGGATCAACGATTTGGCAGAAGGCGAACGCGGACAATGGATTCGTGAACGCGGTATGAACCGAACTGACTTTAATTTTGCAATACCCAACAAAGATAAAGCGCCGTTTTTGAGTTTCGGTTCGAAATCCATTGAGCATACCGATAAAGATTTTTCAAACTCTTTTGGTGCATTAAATTACGGAGGGTTAACAGCGGAATTTTGGAATCGTTCGATTGAAGCAGGATTCAATCGCCTTGGAGATTTATCGCAAGGTGAATTGGATTCGATGATTTTGCAGAACATTCGTGCTTATGATGCGAATGCACAACTAAACGGAAATGATCGTGGATTCATCGTTAGGGAATCCGGCATTGATAGGTCGTTTGCAAGATTGGGTTATCAATTTGGTAAAGATTACAAAGTTGATTGGAACCAATATGAAATTGGCGCTGGCGATGATAGAATTGAAAGACAGAATTTTTCAATTTCCGGTCCAAAGGGATTCTTGAGTTATCGGCATCAAGAAATTGATCCTGAGTTTGGTCGCATTGGCGACTTAATGGAGAGAGAGCGGCAGCTTTATTCGGGGCAACAAGGATTTGGACGAACGGAGTTATCCGGCAAGTACAATATTAATCCTAAGTCTTCGTTGGATTTTTCGACCTTGCAAATCGATTCGTTGCAGGGTGGATTGCAGCGAACCAGTTTGAGTTATGTTTCTCCGGGGCTTGAATTGCGCGCCGGAATGAGGGAAGTAGACGACGAATTTGTTCGTGCCGGTGAAGTTAACGACCCGGAGAAAGAACTTTTCAGGGAGTTGATTGGTTACTCAGAGTACGACCTTTACATGAAAGTTGACTTAATCAAAAACTTTAAGTTGCAAGCAAGTTTTTTGAATGCAGAAAACGGGGATCCTGACGATAAGAAATATAGAAATTCAGTTAATTTGCTTTATTCTCCAACCGGAAAATCATTGCTTTCTTTGAATCTGTTTTCGAATCAGTATAACAGTGTGAACGGTGCTCTTTACAATAATGAACTGATGGCTTCGGAGTATTCGCAAGACTTTGGAAAATCCGGAAAAATAAATGTAAGACACGAGACCGAAGAATTTGGTGATAATCAATCGTTTCATCCCGACAGAGAAACAAATGCTTTTCGATATGAGACAAAACTGAATGGAAGCACTTCAATCAGCACGGAACAAATTCGGACAGAATTCTCAAATGGTGGATACGAAAACGTCCAGGCATACAAATTAGCGTGGCAAGTTAACAAAAAACTAAACTTGAGTACAACTTATTGGGCAGTGGATCGAGATCCAACAAAAAATGATCAATCAACTCAAGATTTTGGTATTACGTATGACTTTGGGAATAATTTTAAGCTGGGATACACTTATTTTCGAGATTTGAATACAGCGGGCGGTGGGAAGCGAAACTACAATTGGACGCTGACCCCCGGCTCGATTGGCGGAATAAATGTCTCAGGTTCCTACGATGATAAACGACTCGATGGGATTAAGACGACGAGTCTTGGAAGATTTAGCATTTCGAATCCGAAGCCATTCCAACTTGGGTTTATGAAAGATGTTACTTTCAGATTTGGGTATGAGGGGTTAAAGGATTCCGGATTGTATCAAAAGGAAAATCAAATTGCAGATTTTGCAACGAATATATTCGGTTCTCAGTTTGGATTATCGTATGGCGAAGTTTTGATGCCCGGTCAAAAGTACGGAGTTGATAAAACCGTTCGGTTTAGTTTAGATCCAACAGGTAAAAAGAATCTGCAACTGAATGCTAAATACAAAATGCGTTCATTGCCTAACAACGTGGAACAAATCATTAGGGACTATGATTTCAGTTACAAGATGGGTAATTTCCAAATTGTGCACAGTTACGATTCGTTGCCCGAACAGAAACAAGATGGCAACTTACTTGGTTCAATTGCGTTGCCAACTTCTACGCGCAACTGGGCTCTTAATTGGACGCCCGGAAAATTTGCAAGCACGGAGTTTAATTTCCAAGAAGTGATGCGCTTTGACCAAAAAACATTGTCGAGACGAGCAAGTGCGACCGTTTCATTGTTTAATGATTCAGGAAGCCCGGTAAGACTTACCTATGGACTAGAGCAAAATGCAATTCGAGAAAACCGAAAGACGCGAGCCGTATACGAGGTTGCATTCGACCAAAAACCTGGACCGAATCAAACGTTTAGTTTGGTGATTGGAACGGTTAATTGGTATGACGGTCGGGATGCAAACGAACCGTGGCACTCAATGCGGTTTCGATTGGATTATCAATTGAAATTTTAGAATAGATTATCCAAATCTTCCAGAAATATAATCTTCCGTAGAGCGCTCTCGGGGAACCATAAACAAGTTTGATGTTTCTTGAAACTCGACCAAATTTCCCATTAAGAAAAATCCAGTGAAATCGCTTGCTCTCTGGGCTTGTTGCATATTGTGCGTTACGATTACGACTGTGTAACTGTTTCGCAATTCCATCATTAAGTCTTCAATTCGACTTGTCGCCACTGGATCAAGTGCGGAACAGGGCTCATCCATTAGAATTACTTCCGGTTCAACGGAAAGAACTCTAGCGATGCATAGTCTTTGTTGCTGTCCACCAGAAATTGCAGTACCAGCTTGGTGTAATTTATCTTTGACTTCGTCCCATAAGTAAGCACGTCTTAAGGATTTTTCAACCAAATCTTCTAAATCTGCCTTTTTCTTGATGCCATGGAGTTTGGGACCATAGGCAATATTATCAAAAATGCTCATCGGAAATGGATTTGGACGCTGAAAAACCATTCCTACTCTCTTTCTCAAGTGGACAACATCAATGCCCTTACCATATATGTCTTCGCCATCCATTTCAATGGAACCGATTAATTTAGTGCCATCAATTAGGTCATTCATTCGATTAAGACATCGAAGAAAAGTTGTCTTGCCACAACCGCTCGGTCCGATGAGTGCGGTAATGCGATTTTTTGGCACGTGCAAATTAATTTGTTTGAGCGCTTGAAATGTCCCGTAAAAAAAATCAACGCCCTTTGCGCGTAATTTGGGCTCGGGCATCTTCTCGTCAAGTTCAACTTGAGAGGGCTCGCTCATGCTTGAAGGCATCACTGTTGATTGTAAGTTTACCGACATTAAGAGAATGTTAACCGGTCTGATGTATTCTTAAAAAGTGGATGGCAATGGGATGGATCAGGTTAGACGGCTGGCGGAAACAGCAGCCGACCCTGATAGGGCCTTTGCGAATGTCACTCGATTGCTTGCAGACCGCAAGGATTCATCGTGGAATGTTGGAGACCGGCCGTGGCTGCTGGAACGGCTTTGTTTGGTTATGGGCGCAGGTCAAGCGGTAGCCGATTCGATTATTCAAAACCGAGAACTATCTGAGATTTTGGCGGACCCTGATGAATTGTTTGCCGAGGTTCGTTACGACGACTTGATTGTCGAGGGTGAGGGATTACTAAAGAATTCAAATTCGTTTACACACCAACTTGATCGCATTCGCTATTTGAAGCAAAGGCATTTGATTAGGATTGTTTACCACGACTTAGCGGGAAGTTGGAACCCGGAAACCATATGGAAATCGTTATCGATTTTGGCGGATGCTGTTTTTGAATTGTGCGTGAGGTGCGTATGGAACGATATTAGTTACGGAGAAATTCCGATTGGAGTCATTGCACTTGGAAAACACGGTGGAAAAGAAATCAACTATTCAAGTGATATTGATGTGTTGTTTATTGCAAATGATGACGAGAAGGACTTATCAAACTCGATAAGATTATGTGAAAAATTAACTCGTGCTTTATCGGGCCACATGGGACGTGGGTTTTTGTATCGAATAGACCATAAGTTAAGACCGATGGGAAAGGTTGGTCCAATCGTGCAAAAAGTATCGGCGACTATTGGTTATTATCACGCTTATGCTGAGCCATGGGAAATCATGGCGCAAATACGAGCAAGACACTGCGCAGGAAATAGAGAAGTATCAAAAATATTCTTGGAAGAAGTTAAGAATGAAGTTTATAAAGGACCGCGCACAGACCTGTTTATGGACGGAATTTTGGATGCCAAACAAAGATATGAAAATGAGATTAAAAATCGGGGCGAATGGGAAAGCAACCTTAAATTGGGAGGTGGAGGCATTCGCGATATTGAATTTGTTGTCCAAGTGTTTCAGTTATTGATTGGAAACAAGGAAGAACGATTGATAGGTGCTTCTACCTGTGATGCAATTCAAGTTTTGAGGGAACGTGGAGACCTTTTGGAGCGAGAGGGGACCATATTAAGTAGCGCATATCCTTTTTATCGACAAGTCGAACATCGGATACAGCTTTTGCACAATCTTCAATCTCATACGTTGCCAGATTCAAAAAAGGAACAAACTGCGTTGGCTCGAAGTTTAGGTTTTTCGACTTATGCAGAATTAATGTCAAAGATAAGAAAACATCAATCGCTTGTTAGAGAAGTGATTCTTAATCGTGTTCCGAGACTTAGTTTTAATGAGCCACACTTGCAGGGTGCTAAGTTGTTGAATTATGAAATTGGTACGAGCGAGTATAAGCTTGCCGAGAGAATGATTGTCTCATCGGATGAACCTAAAACGGTTTTGGCTGCATTGGATGATGAAGAGTTTGCTTCACGGTTTCGAAAGATTATTGAATATGCGCCGAAAACGGCCCTTGATGTTGCTTTTTACAAACCGTTTTGGGATGTTGCATTTTCAGAAGAACCAGAACTACAAGAACACGAAGAATCTGACATTGAAAGCGAAATTCAAGAAAGAATTATGTCTCCAAACTGGGAAGCCAGCCTTGCAGGTTTTCTACGTAAGTCTTGGGTCGTTGCCGCCTTAAGACACGCATATCATAAGGACGCAGAAAGAACCGGCCGATTTTTGTCGAAAGTGTCTGCAAGTGTTCTTTTGTCCGTAATGGACAAGATTGGTGGTCAAAGCATCGACGTGATTGGACTTGGTCGCTTAGGAAGCGGGGATTTGTTGTTTGGCAGCGATTGGGATGTGATGCTGTTGGCAGGTGAAGGAATTGATCAAGTTCGTGCCGAAAAAATTGGGGAAACTTGGGTTCGTACGGTAAGAAAAATTTGCTCCAGTTCCGGACATTTTTCGTTGGACACCCGATTGAGGCCGGAAGGAAGGGACGGATTAGTGGTTAGAAGTTTAACGGGCTTTCGAAATTATGCGGAAACAGCAATGGAAACTTGGGAACGCATGGCCTTCACCAGAGCAAGGAGTTTGAGATCGTTGCCTGGAAGCATTGAATTAATCAAAGTTGCAACTTACGGGAACGTTTGGAGCGAGAAAAATGAACTTGAATTGAAGAGAACGTTGCATCGAATTCGGGAAGAGCGAGTCAATCCAAACGAATCCAAAAGAGATTTGAAACTTGGAAAAGGATTTTTGCTGGATATCGAGTGGTTAGTCGGAATATTGAAGTTGAGACATAATGGCAACCAGTTCGAGTCCTCGGGAATCATGAGTGGTTTAAATGAATTGAATCATCAAAACATTCTCAGCATTGCTGAAAAGAGTTGTTTACACGATGCATATTTGCTCTATTCCAACATTCGAAATTGTCAACATCTGCTTGATTTTGAGTCAGATACAATCCTTCCAGAAAATCCCCATAAGTTAGCAAAGATAGCGAAAGTATTAGATTATTCTAATGAAAATAATTTGCTTTCTGCCATTGAAGAAAAGAGGTCTGAAGTGATTGCGATTTTTAACCAATTGACTGGAGAAACCTTTTGAGTTTAGAACTTTTTTTCGGAATGCTTTCGGCTTATGTCATTGGCTCCTTGCCATTCGGTTATTGGATAGGCCTTGCGCATGGAAAAAACCTACGTAATGAAGGAAGCGGAAACATTGGAGCAACGAATGTCATTCGGATTCTCGGAAAAAAATGGGGCTTAACGGTTTTTGCATTGGATGTCTTGAAATCGTTGGTGCCCGCAATCTTTGGAAGCCAATTCATCTCTACGTCCATGTCCCCTTCGGAAGTCAAACTTTTGATTGGTTTGTCTGCAGTGTTAGGGCATACCTTGTCCCCATTTCTCAAATTTCGCGGTGGAAAGGGGGTAGCGGCTGCACTTGGCGCTGTCCTTGCGGCAACTCCACTTGTGGCGGCTATCTGTCTCGGTGTTTGGTTGATCTTAATGATTATCTGCGGATATGTCAGTTTGTCCAGCTTAATTGCAACCCTATGCACGGCGATTCTTGCAGGAATATTGGGTGAACCTATACTCATAATCGTTGCATATTCGCTTTTGGCGGTTTACATTGTGTTGAAACACATACCAAACCTTCGGCGATTGAAGGCTGGACAGGAGCCAAAATTAAACCTATTGGGACCCAAAAAGCCCCGTTCTAAATACCCTGAATAATCGTCCTTTTAAGCAGTATTATCAGGGAAGCCGCCAAAACCTGTGTTCCGTACGATTGATCGCTATATTTTTCGTGAATTGGTTGTTCCGTTTGTAGTCGGGACGGCCTCTGTTGTGTTGATGTTCCTTGCCAATTTGTTAATGGGATATTCTGATTATCTTTTTCGCAAGGAGATTTCTTGGGCGGCCATCGGACAGTTAATGCTATTCTCGATTCCTGCAACCTTGCAGTTAACTTTACCCGTTGGTACAACTATCGCAGTCTCTTTGGCTATTTCACGATTGGTCAGAGAGTCGGAATTAACTGCGATGCGAGCTGCCGGCATTCCAATTCGCAGAGTGTTGCTATCAGTATTTATTGCCGGTTCGATAATTGCATTGGGAAGTTTTTATTTGGTCAATCGTGTCACGCCGATATCCCAAGCAAAATTTAAGGACACACTTCGTAAAGTCTTAATGTCGGCTGAGGCAATTGGCGTTAGAAGCAACGTGTTGTTAAAGTTTGATGAAGGTCGTTATCATGTTAGTATCGGGTCAATTCAAAAATCGGGACAAAACGAGATATTAATGAACAATGTGTTGGTTTTTCATCAACCTAAACAAGGAGAGTATTGGGTCGCAATTTCGAACAGTGCCTTTTATAAAGAAGGATTAATCACGCTTACGAGTCCCCAGATGTGGAAGTTTGAAGGCAAAGAGCTAATGAGTTTTATGGTTAAAGCGGAGCACGTGATATCACAAAGAGTGGGAATGGACGAGTTTTTCGGTGATCCGCTTCCTGAAGAACAAAGTTTGAGCCAACTCAAAAGAACTGCAAACACTCTAAGGTCGAGAGGAGTATTGGATGAAGCAAGGAATTACGAGGTTGAATATCAAAACCGATTTGCAATTCCGTTTTCTTGTTTGGTATTTGCATTGGTGGCACCGGTATTCGCGCTGAAATTTGCCCGCGGAGGCGCCTTCGTCGGTGTTTTGTTAAGTATCATTTTAGTTTTCGCCTATTATAATTTGTGGATTATTACTGCGCAAGTTCTTGCAAAGAAAGGAATATTGCCACCCATTGTGGGTTGTTGGATACCAAATGTATTGTTTTTGCTGATTGCTTTTGTTGCTATTAGGAGATCCGAATGAGGATTTTCTTGATTCCATCGCTGCTTGTCGCTGTATCGGCATTTGCCCAGCCAATTGGTCAAGGTACTTTTCGTGATAATCCTTTGGAGCCCAGTCGGTGGCCGTTAAACTTGCCGCGTGATAGCCGCTTACCCCCGCCGCAGCCACAAGGAGGGGCGTCGTACGAATTCAAATTGTTAGAAAGTGAAAGTTGGTCTGTTGAAGGCAACAAAGTGCAAGGCACGAACTTAAAATATGAATACCGAGGATATTCGTGTGTTGGCGATGAAGTTATCGGAAATTTGGATAC
>CAZJKW010000047.1:0-13861 GCA_964546835.1 uncultured Fimbriimonadales bacterium | reverse complement strand
TCGATCCAAATGGAGTCGTTTGCGCACTTAATCGGTTTTCAGAAATTCTATTTTCAGAAACGGGAATCGAACCCACTGCCGGCATCATTGACGTCAACGCTAAGAGACACTTAAATCCTGAAATCCAAATGCGAGCAAACAAATGCAATCAGTTGTTAGGAATGACGGTTCCAATAGAAAATGCAGAAACTATTCTTAACCATTTGGGTTTTGAAACCACAATAAATGAAGACAGAATCGTTGCCATTGCTCCATCTTGGCGATCCGATATTCATCGTGAAGAAGATTTAATTGAAGAAATTGGCAGAGTCTATGGATATGAACATATTCCCGAATTACCACCGTCTGGCATTACCACTGTCGGGAAAATGGATGCCTTTTCTTCGTTTAAAGAAAAAACAAGGCAACTCCTTTTTCGTCTTAGATTTACTGAAATTCTTAGCCATACACTGACGGGTAATTCAACACTTTCATCTGAATATAATCAAATCGAACTCAGAAATCCAGGGTCGGCAGAGTTATCACTCTTGAGAAATTCTTTACTCCCGGGTCTTGCAATCTGCTCAAACAAAAACCGTGGACACGACTTGGCAATTTTCGAAGTTGGCAGTGTTTTCGAGGAAAAAATCGAGTTTGCATCGCTTGGAATCTTGATGCATGGAACTTTTGGCGATTCCCATTGGGAAAATCAGTCGGCCCACCGAGTTGATTTCTATTCGATAAAAGGAGTCGTTGAAAGCATCGCTAAAGGCTTACAAAGAGATTATAACTTTGTTGAATCAACTGACAACAGATTTCATCCGTCACGAAGAGCAATGATGTTGGTTTTCGGAGATAGAGTAGGAACCATTGGACAATTACATCCAGACATTTGCAAAGAGCATGACTTACCAAGAGATACGATTGCAGCAGACTTAAATCTCGACATGTTCTTTAAAGGTGACGAACATCCAAACTACTATCAGCCCATAAGCATTTACCCATCAATGCGTCGCGATTTGGCGATTGCAGTCCCTATCAGCACCCCTTATTCAGATATTGAAGACATTGTTCGTAAGTCTGCGGGAGAATTGTTAGAGACAATTTCGGTATTTGACAAATTCCAAGGCAAAGGAATAGAACCTGGTTTCCAAAGCATTGCCATTTCCATCGTACTTCGCCGAAACGACCGGACTCTAACCGACAATGAAGCAAATCAGTTGATTGAAAATGTTTGGTCAGAAATCTCGAAATTAGGCGGCAAACCGAGAGTTTAATTTTTGATAAAACTTGGTTTCGCTAACAATTTTTGCCACAATCATCATTAGCCCAACAACAAAAATCGCTCTAAACATCATAGAAAAATAGAAATAGTGTGCCAGATTCTGCTGCAAACCAAGCGGTAAATAGGTTCCAAGTGCCATTAGCAATCCAAATACCACAATCTTCCAATTTTTCCAATAACTCAGTACCGAAACTGCATTTGAAAAAATCGTTACCACCGCAATCCAAAATGGACCATAAAACAACGCGCCTGCGCCGATAAGGGGATCAAGTGGCAAACCAAGCAAATGAATATGTTTCATGTTTGGAAATAACCAATACCCATATTCGCGGAATGCACTTTTTAGCGGTTTGCCCGCTTGCAAATGATAAGGATGCTCCCAATTCAAAAATGACCGATGAAGCCCCAAATAAACTGCTGTCAACAAAAACGGAATCAAATGAAACAACCACCTAACTTCCACCCTTTGCAATCGAAGCATAAATGCACAACCAATTAGGGCAGGTGCCACAACAACCGCCTGCTCATAACATCCAAAGCATAATAGCAAACTAACTAACGAGAGGCAATACCACCTTGTTCGCCTCTCGCGTTCAAAGCGACAATAGGAAGCCAAGCAAATTAATGCAAAAAGCGCAAACAAAGTTGCCGTCCGACCCACAGGCCACAATTCCACGCGATAAAACAAGGTTTGATTAAGAGCATCCGTTCCGCCAATAATCGTTTGCAATTCCTGTGACAAGTAAATCAACAGTCCAAACACACTAATCCACTTCCACCCATCTTGTCTAAGGTATGCAAAAGCAAATATGACCGCAAAAGAAGCAAGAAATACACATAGCATATCTATTGGAAGAAAAGAATGTATCCCCGTTTGCCAAATTGAAAATAGCAAGGAAACACTAAAAGCTAAATTGACATCTCTAAACAATTCCCATACAAACCAAAACAACAAAAACGCGCAAAGCGTGCATACAATCCAATTGGTAACTTTCATCTTGCTCAATTGAACGTCAAACATCCAGTTATCCAGCTCGAAAGAAAGTGTGGTAATCGGACGATAAAAGCCGTTGTATAGCGGCCAATCACTCGTAAACCACTTAAACGGTTCCCTTTCAGATCGAATCACTCCAAGCAAAAAGCGCAAGTCATGATTTTCGTCACCTCTAAATTGACCCGGCACACCAAAATCTTCAATTTCTGTTACTTTCGGAAGTGCAACCAAATTGACTGAAAGCAAAAGAATTGCAAACAACCAAATTTTGTATCGTTTCATTTCCAAATTAGCAATTTTCTAGTGCATCTTTTAAGTCAGAAAGAATATCTCGGACGTCCTCGATTCCCATGCTCAATCGAACTCCGCCCGGCGAAATTCCTGCAGTCTTTTGCGCCTCCGGTGGTATTGCTGAGTGAGTCATCGAAGCGGGATGCTCAATCAATGTACGGATTTGACCCAAACTCACGGCCAATGTAATGCTCAATGATTTTTCGGCAATGCGATTTACCAATGTCTTTGCTTTAGAATAGGCCTCTTCCGGCTCACCTTTTAACTCAAAATAAATCATTGACCCCGGAGCAAAATTCCCATCAAAGTCAGTCATCTGCTTTCGGGCTAAATCAATTTGAGGAAATCCTGCAAGCCCGGGATACCGAACCAAAGAAATCTTTGGATGCTCGTTCAAAAATTCTGCAACTTCTTTGGCAATCTGTTGCTGCTTCTCCAGCCGCAATGCAAGCGTTGGAATTCCATAAACCAAGATTTGCCATGCTGCCTTAGGCGATAGCGAACCGCCAAAATCTTTTCTAAAAAGCAATAGGTCCGTTTCACTGCTTCGCGGCCCTATCACGGCACCTCCCATATCGGTACCAAACCCTCCCAGGTTTTTTGTCAAACTGTGAACAACAAAATCAACTCCCATGGTCAAGGGTCTCTGGCAATACGGAGTCGCAAAAGTATTATCAATGATACTAACGATTCGATTTTCCGTACTCCTGCCCTCGTTTGCCTTTTTCACAATGGAAACAACTGACCGAACATCTATCAATTCAAGAGTCGGATTGCACGGTGATTCAAAATAAACTACTTTTGTCTCCGGTTTAATTGCATCTTCAATTTCTTTCTGGTTTCCACAATCGACAACTGTATGTTGAACTCCAAATCGTTGAAGCCAATTCGTTACAAAGCTATAGGTGCAGCCATAAACGGTTTTGTGCAAAATAACATGGTCACCTGCTTTGACATGAATTCCAATAACAGCACTAACCGCAGCCATTCCCGTTGCAAAACAAACCGCTGTTTCACCCTTTTCAGCAAAAGCAAGCGTCTCTTCTAATAATCCCTGGCATGGGTCATCCAATCTCGCATAAATGTAAATGGGATGCAAGGTATCGCGATCTAATTCCGGATTTGCAAACTGTTGAAACCCTTCCGCCCCCCGCTGGCCTGTGCGTAATCGAAAACTCACCGAAGTAGTAATCGGCGGCAAAATGTGGTCTTCAAAGTCCCATTTCTCACTCCTAAATTTTCCATGAATAAGAACGGAACGGTCGCGGTATTGCTGGTCCATATCCCCCTATTATCCGCACGCTGGGTCTTAAATTGCACAAATCGGGTAACAAACCAACTGCAAATGGCTTCTACCAACCACAAGCGACACTTCACCCCTGAAGAGGCCAATTCTTTGATTCCAAAAATAACGCCATTGCTGCTAAAAATGCAAGATTCCCTCGAAAAGTTCGAAAAACAACGCTCAATCGCTGTAGATGCGCTAAGGAGAGCAGGCACCAACGGGAAGCGCTACGCGGCTCAAGAGCCGGACGCACTTCTCGAAATCCAGGAACTGACCAATCGTGTCGAAAACTTCGGAGTTATCGTCAAAGACTATTCGATGGGACTGATAGACTTTCCGTCCTTCAGAAACGGGCAAGAAATCTACCTTTGTTGGAAGCTCGGAGAACCCGAAGTTTCCCATTGGCACGAAATTGAAAGTGGATTTTCAGGCAGAAAGCCCGTCTAAGAAAAAAATGCTTGACTTGAAATCAAAAATCATGACCAAAACTATTCTAACGCTTGGAATCGTGTTAACTTCCCTACCCGTTCTGGTTAATCCAACACAAGATTCAAAACCACTTTTTTCGGAATCAGAAAAAAAATCCGTCCTTGAATATTGGCGCTCGTCCGCAAAGTATTCAGTATCCGTTCCTACCGATTTTGATAAGAATGGACTTTGGCAAGTTCGTTTAACTCCCCAAGGTTCAAAATGGCTTTGGGATTACGATAAAGCAAGAGGATTGGAAAAAAGAAATCCGAGCCAACTCGCTCCGCCACGATCAAAAGAAGAACAAGAATGGGATTTGTGGATTGAAACCGTAACCGGTTATGATATTCAACAGAATATTCGAATTTGCCGTGAACTAAATCAAAGATTAATCGGTAAGGCAATTCCCCCAGAAGACCCAAGAAACCTCCCGCTTCCCGGTCCAATCCCATCAGGTCTGTTTAAACTTGTCGGAAATCCACCACCTCTTGTCAGCGCAGTTTGTCCGTTGCAACACACGATAGAATTTGCAGACGGCAAAAAAGCAACTTATGTTGATAACATCAAACTGCCGATTTTTTATCGTTATTACAGGTTCCCCCAAGGGGTGCAGTTCAACGGCGTTGGTGTTCGAAACATGCCAAAACTCGAACTTAATCAGTTGTTCGAAGACGCAGGACTAACAACTTCAGAAGCAAAAATTCTGTCCGCAGTTTCGATTCTCGAAGGAGGCTTTGAATCGGTAAACACATACGACACCGGTTACCTTTCAGTCGGCGTTATCCAATTCGCAAGTATGTCCACCGGATCAGGGTCTCTCGGAGAAAACTTACTACGATATAAAACTGATTTTCCCGATGACTTCAACATCAATATGCGGCGTTACGGAATTGACGTTGCCCCTGACGCTTCAATTGTAAGTTTGGACTTAACAACTGGAACCGAACTCAAAGGCACAAATGCCGTTCTCAACATTATTGAAGACAAAAGATTAACGGCTGTTTTTCAGCGAGCAGCAACCGTCAGCAGAAAATACAGAATTGCTCAGCTCCGAAGCGCAAAATCCAAGTACTATCCGGCGGATGAACCAATCACACTCGCAGTCGATGATGGATTCATCACAGGCAAAGTTAGCGATTTTATTAAAACCGAAGCCGGAATGGCAACGCTAATGGATCGAAAAGTAAACACTGGCAAATTGTATGCACTTCAAAATTATGTAAACAACTTAATAAAAACAAAGGGCATCCGCAACTTTACAGAGTTGATTCCATACGAATATGAGATTATCGTCGCCCTTAAATATCGAAAAGATTATCTAATGGATGCCTCACTTTCAAAACCCCAAAAACCGCGCAACTAAGATCTGCCGGCTGCTTGAATAAACGGTCTCAATTCACTCATCAATAATTCAAAAGTCGCAGGGCCTAATGTCTGGGCTGCATCGCTGAGTGCCTCGCGGGGATTGGGGTGAACTTCAATCATCAAACCGTCGGCGCCTGCAGCGATAGACGCTTTTGCCATTGAAGGCACATACCTTGCGACTCCCGTTCCGTGACTTGGATCAACAATGACTGGCAAATGCGAATACTGTTTTAGAACCGGAATCGCGGCAACGTCCAAAGTGTTCCTCGTATAAGAACGGTCAAGCGGATGAACCCCTCTTTCGCAAAGCAAGACGTTTGGATTTCCATGTGCAAGTAGATACTCTGCTGCCAGCAAAAACTCATCAATGGTTGCCGAAGGTCCGCGCTTTAGCATAACGGGGTGACCCGATTTGCCTACTTCAATCAGTAGCGGAAAGTTCTGCATACTTCGAGCCCCAATTTGCAAAATATCAACATGCTGTGCCACGGTTTCAACCATTTCGGGTGCCATAACTTCAGAAATAGTTTTCACCCCAAACTCTTTACCCACCGCTTCCATAATTTTGAGTCCCTCTTCGGCAAGACCTTGAAACGCATACGGAGAAGTTCTCGGTTTGAATGCGCCTCCTCTCAAAATCTGTGCGCCTGATTTTTTGATTAATTCTGCCGATGCTTTTAACTGTTCATAACTCTCAATGCTGCAAGGACCTGCCATCACAATAAGAGTTGTCGTTCCAATTCTTAATCCATTTACATCAACAATTGTGTCGTTGGGATGGAATTCTCGGCTCGCCAATTTGTACGAGCGACTGACTTGCGTGACTTTGCTGACACCCGGAAGAATTTCCAACTGCTGTTGAAGCGGTTCCCTCAAATCCGTTGGAATTGAGGATGGAATTCCGATGGCCATCACATTTCCCGGCATCAATAAAGGTTCGAGATCATGTTTTTTGATGGTCTCACAAACCAGTTCAATATCGGCCTCGGTCGCACCGAGCAACATTACGACAACCATTTAGGCGGACACTCTACCTTTTCGCTTTCGCATTCTGAGGACTCTGACCGGAAACCCAACAAAGTTAAGAACATCGCGATAGGGGTCAAGACTCGCCGAGATGGCTTCATCAAGCCGTCTCCTCCGCAAAATCATTGCCATATCGTAAACCCAGTAATACAAAAAAATCGTCACCGCAAGAACAATCGTCATGCCTTCGACAAATGCAACTTCTCGGCTCCATAGAGTCAAACCGATAACCACGACTAAAGCAAAAACGTATACCAAGCAAAACAACCCAAAGAAACTGAAGTCACGCCCACAGAAAACATAATAAAGAAAAATTCCAAACCAACATGACCCAATTGCAATGCCAACACATTCAGTGAATATGGGAAAAGAGTCATGCAACTGAGAGATAAAAAACCCACTCGGCGAACTCACAAAACCAATGAGCAAGACCCAAGTCAATAACTGCAATATCAAACTTTTATTTCTCAGGAAACTCAGTGCAACCAATGAAGCCACCGAACCCAAAAACAGCACCTCCGTGGAAAATCGAGAGGCGACGTTGATTAACTCAGAGTTAAAGACTCCATAAATTGCAAACGACGTCAAAGCAAGCGAACCTAAGTTCAAAAACCCGATTTTCTTTATGAAATTTAACCGCTCATGGTATGGAGCATCTGCCGCGTTGTTCGGAACGGTGATCGGTTCCGGGAGAATCGGCGGCGGAAAAGGAAGCATAACCCAATTTTACATAGAAAAACGCCCTTGAATTCGCAGTTCAAGGGCGTTCGATGATACTAGGACTACTTATTCTTGACGGTCAATTTCTTTCCATCAATGATTACCGTGATTGAGAACGCCGAAGAGTTTGGAAATTCCCCAAGAATCTTCTTTTGAGCAGGCGTCAAGTCACTCGGACTCAAGAAACCTTGCTTTTCATGCTTCTCCCATTGAGCCGGGCTCAATGACTTCATCAATTCTCGAATATCGCCGCCACCAATCTTTATGGCGCCGTCGGGCATGTGCTTGCCGTCAAATGGCATTACTTTGAGTTTTTCCATCAACTCTTTTTCCATTTGAGGCATATCTTTCAGTTTGTTCTTCAGTTCATTCATATGTTTTTCGTCAATCTTAAACTGAAAAACCTTGCCCTTATGTTCGAGTTCTTTTCCGAGTTTTTCATGAAGTTCCTTCATGTGCTTCTCAAACTGTTTGGCATGTTCCGGGTCCATCTTGAATTCCTTCATGGTGCCGGGAGGAATCATGAAGATTTTTGAATCACCCTCTTTACCAAACTGTTTTGAAAACTCTTCCGACCACGCTTTCATTTTCTTTTCAAAATCTTGCATATGCTTCGGATCAATCATTCCTTTTTCATCAAATTGAAAAGGCATCATTTCCGGCATTTTTTCAAGACCTTCCAAAGGAATTTGAATCTTTGGCAAGTTTTCCAATTCTTTCAATCGCTCAACTCTCAATAGCGGATTATCAGATCCGCTAACAAATGCAAAAGTTGAGCCGCGCTTTTCCCATTTGCCGCCAAAAGTTGCGGCAACAGCATCAAGCACTTCGCGAATAGGACGATTTACTATGTGCATCGTCAATTTCGCATTTTGTTTTGCGTTACCGGTATCGGCAACAAAATTCACACCTTTTTCAGCAAGCCAATTCAGAACTTCCGTTATGCTTGCATCTTTGAAATCTACGGTTACAGCCCTATCAAGCGCTGCATCTTGCAAAGTCACATTTGGCACGAGAGTAGGCTTCTCAACCGTTGCGGGCTGCCGGTCAGGCGCGGGTCTTTCAGGTGCATCACCTGATGTCCCCAACAATCCAAATCCGATTGCCGATGCTGCAAGAGCAGATAGAGATGAGGTAGTCAACATGGTTTCCCTCCTAAGTCAAATACTTGGACTTGTATGGGTCAACGTCGTGGCACTAAGATTTGGTTCCAAGTTTTCAAAAAACTATCGAGTTTGGGACTTTGGGTCAAATCGGTCACGAAGCCCATCTCCTACGAAGTTCAGCGAAAGGATTGTCAGACTGAGAATGATGCACGGCCAAACCAACAGCATTGGGTACGACGCCATGTAAGCACGAGCATCATTAATCATACTTCCCCAACTTGGCCACGGTGCTGGAATCCCGATTCCCAAGAAACTGAGAGAACCTTCCGCAAGAATCACCATGGCTACACCCACCATTGCCACAGCCGTAATCAATCCCCAAAGGTGCGGCAAAATGTGTCTGAAAACAACATGCCAATGCCCGGCCCCTAATGCCCTGCTTGCTCGGACGTATTCCTGCTCCTTCAAACTCAGAACTTGATTCCTGACCAATCGTGCCATTTGCGGCCATCCCACAACCGCGAGTGCCAGAAACACCGGAAGCGTTGCAATCAATATCTCAGGCAATCCACTAAGAAATGAAATGTTCGTTCCACGCAAAATTCCCATCATCAATATCGCCAACAAAATGTCCGGAAACGCAAACATTCCATCCGTGAATCTCATCAACAAAGTGTTCAGCCATTTCGGCCCATATCCTGCAGCGGTGCCTACTAAAATTCCAATCAATATTGCAACAATCTCAACTGCAAGTCCCATTAACAATGACATCCTTGCACCATAAGCCAACCGACTGAATATATCCCTACCGACATCATCCGTTCCGAGCCAAAATTCGCTGCTGGGTGCTTCAAATTTTCCGCCAACTTGTGCCGTTACACTATGTCGCATCGGCCCAAAAACGGCAAACAACAAAAGCAACACCAAAAAGACCCAACCAAATGTGTAAAGCCAGTTTCTTTTCACGAAACACCCTCGCGAATTCTTGGGTCCAATAGCGGCAACAAAACATCAACAATCAAGTTCACCAAAATAAACATGACTGCAAACAATAAAACCGTTGCTTGAATAATCGGAAAATCACCTTGATAAATGGCTTGAATACTTTTAAGTCCTAATCCCGGAATTCGAAACGCAGTTTCCAGAATAAAAGAGCCGGTTAACAAGAATCCAAAAGTTGTTCCGATTGCCGTGATAATCGGCACAAGTGAATTTCGAAATGCATGCTTTGTCATCACTTTCCAAAATGGAACGCCTTTTGCAAATGCAGTTCGAATAAAGTCTTGACTTAAGGTATCCACCATTCCGGCACGAACTAAACGAGTGATCACAGCGGCGGGCCTCAACGACAAAATAATTACCGGTAACAAAAGTGCATCCAACATCATGGAAAACGGTAATTGGTCAGCATTTGCCGGCCACGTTGGCGGCACCACACCCATTTTTATTGAAAATAGATAAATCAACACCGGTGCCAATACAAAATTCGGAATACAAATTCCAAATGTCGAAAAAGTTGTGGCAAATCTATCCGGCCATTTGTTGTGATAAATCGCTGCAATTGAACCAAGAATCACACCAAAAAATGATGCCAATCCGATGGCTAAAATTGCCAGCAATCCTGTTCGTCGCAATCCTTCAATCATGATTTCTTTCACTTCAAGTGGCTGAAACCATGAGCGTCCAAAGTCAAGGTGGGTCGCATTCGTTACAAATTCTGTGTACCGCACCATCAGAGGACGCGTTAACCCCATTTCTTCCCGGATTCTTTGAATGGCTTCGGGTGATGCCTTTTCTCCCGCTTTAACGGTTGCAGCATCGCCCGGCGCCAATTCGCCGATGATAAAGGTCAGCAACGTAATGAAAATGAGCGTGGGTATTGCCCAAAGCAATCGAATGCCAACTTGTTTTAAAACGCCCATCAAAAATGATGGGCGTTTGAATTCGGTTTTTACCGATGGAGCGTCAGCGAGACCAGACAACGTCCGTTTGGGTATGCGGCAATGGTCCCATTGCCGATCGTCTCAAACCTGCAATCGAAGATCGAACTAATTCCAAATCTCGTTGGAAATAAATCGGTATCCAGATTGCATCATTGACTGCGATGGACTCGGCTTTGCGATACAGTTCGGTGCGCTTCGCCATTTGAGTTAGCGGCAATCGATCTGCCTCTTCACAAAGTTTGTCGAATTCCGGGTTTGAATATCCCAAAGTATTTTCTTTGGCAGTCGTATGCAACATGAAAGAGAGGAAGTTCTGCGGGTCTAAATAATCTGCACCCCATCGAAGATGGAAAAATGGCAATTCGCCTTTTGACCGCTTTTCGAGCAAAGCTTTCCATTCAGTCGGTGCCAAATCCACTTTGATTCCCAAGTTTTTGTCCAAATCTTGTTGCACCATTTGAGCGACGATTTTTGGATCGTGCCGGTCTGCTCGAAAATACAGTTTCAGCGGCGGCAATCCTTTTCCATTCGGATATCCCGCATCAGCAAGCATTTTTTTCGCTGCTGCCGGGTCGAATTGATGACCCTTAAAATTGGGGTCAAATCCCGGAATGACCGGTGGCATGATTCCTTCCGCTCTTTGGTTGACTCCGTCAAAACCTTCATTGATGATTCTGTCTTTGTCAATTGCCATTGCGAACGCTTGACGGACTTTTGGATTTTTGAACGGCGCATACTCTTTTAAACTAAAGCCCATGTACCAAATAGCGGCTCTGTCTACGGTTTTCAAATCGCCTTTCAATTCCGGATTGCTGTCAACCAATCTTTTATCCTGTCTTTCCAGTGCCACCCAATCGGCTTCTCCACTTTCGTAAAGTTGTCGCCTTGTTTGCGGGTCCGATGCAATCAATCTTCGGATTTTTTCAAGTTTCGGAGCGCCTCCGTGATAATCGTCGAATCGAGACATTTCTACATATTGGTCGGGTTTGTAATCGGTGATCCGATACGGTCCGGTTCCAACCATTTCAGAAACATTTTCAATCGGTTTCAATCCGGCTGCTTCTTTTGCAACCACAAAGTAACATGGATATTGCAAATACATTGGCCAATATCCTTTTGCGGATGTAATTTTTACTTCGAGTTTGTCTGGCGAAAGAACTTTGATTCCGGACATTTCTTTTGCTTTTCCATCCCAACAATCTTTGAAGCCAACGATGTCCATCATATAGCCCTCAACGGTCGGACTAAGAACTGCTTTGGTTGCGGCTCGATCCCAACTGTATTTCACATCTTCGGCAGTCATTTCTCGACCGTTGTGAAATTTCACGCCTTTTTGCAGAGTGAACGTATAAGTAAGGCCATCGTCTGACACGGTCCATTCCGTTGCCAAGCATGGGACTAACTCATTTTTGTCGTCGTATTGAACAAGCCCCTCAAAAACTTGATTAAGAACTTCAATCGTGTCACCGTCTTCAACGGCAGCCGGATCCAGTTTGGTCGGGTTCGTTGGAATGGTTGCAACCAACACATGGTCTGCTTTTCCGGAAGTGTCTGACGTTTTGTTGTACTTACCTCCGCCACACCCGGGAACGATTAGCAGGGCTGCAAGGAGCAATATCGCTTTTCGGCTCATTTGCTTATGATGCTTGATTCTTGAGCAAGCGTGCAATTTCCGCTTTGGCTTCCGGGAGCAGAAAGAAACTTCCCGTCACAAGAATCGTGTCGTTCTTCTCTGAGTCGTCCCATGCTGCTTCCACTGCTTGCCGGACCGAATCAAATGCTTCCCAATTGCCGACGGCTGCGTCCTTGATACTTTGGAGGTCCAAAGCACGTGGATGATTCATCGGGCAAATGTATAGTTTTTCCGCATAATCTGCAATGCAACTTAACGTTTCTTTAGGGTTGTGTCCGGTTGCCGAAGAGTAGACCACACGGCATTTTCCGACTGTTTCCATTACGGCTTTTGCGGCTTGTGGATTGTGCGCACCATCCAAAATGATTTTTGGCTCGTCATGAACCCGTTCCATTCGCCCCGGCACTTTTAGATTGATTAATGCCTCTCGTAGGCTTGGCTCCGGTATTCGCAGCCCTGAAGCATCAAGGGCTGCAACTGCAACGGCGAGGTTCCGCTTTTGGAACTCACCCGGCAACGAGACGGATAGGTTATGGTGTTCCCTGACCGGTGTTTTTATTTTGTTTTCAAAGAGCAATATTTCTTGATTCAGTCGCCAGATTTCGCCGCCTTTTTCTTCAATTGCATTTAGCGCTTCGGAATTTGTCACTCCGGTAACCGTGATGGCTCCCGGTTTGATGATTCCGGCTTTTTCAGCGGCGATTTCTTTAAGACTATTTCCAAGAAATTGTTGGTGGTCCATTCCAATTTCGGTTATGACTGCCACTTTTGGCTGAACCACGTTGGTGCTATCCAGTCTGCCACCGAGGCCCACTTCCAGCGCAACCCAATCTGCATTTTTGTTTTTCCAATGGAGAAATCCCATTGCAGTTTTGAATTCAAATTCTGTGACTTGATGTTTTTCTGCAAATGGCATGAGTCTTTCTGTAAGTTCAGCAACTTCGTTTTTTGAAATCAATTCTTCGTTGAGTTGAATTCGTTCACGAAAGTCGTAAACATACGGAGAAAAGAAACCTCCCGTGCGAAATCCGGCTTGGGTTAACGCGGCCTGCAACATTGCAGTCACACTTCCTTTGCCATTGGTTCCGGCTACGTGGATGAAGTTTTGACTTCCCTTGTGCGGGTTGTCCAAATCCTCCAAAAATGCCGTCATGCGTTCGATGCCCAACTTCCATCCGCGGTTTTGAAGCGTGGCAATGTACTCGAGCGCCTTGTCGTAGGTCATTTGCGCCAAAAGGCTACCTTTTGGTGGCTCTTACTTAATAGGTGCTCGAGAAGACCATTTGTCAGTCGTTTTTCAAAAAAACCAGTAAAAATACTGGGTAAGAAACCGGCTCGTAAGTTCAATTTTGCTTCCGTTTGGTCATGACATATTGAAAACCCGTTGAACTGTCAGGTAACTGTGGTTCGTCTGTAAGGATAGAAAGTTGTAATTCGCCTTTGAAGATCGAGAGGTGTGGCGATGAAAAAGAATCAGAAATTAGCGTTCTTGCTTGGTGGCGCCTGGCTTGCTTGGCTAACTTACACGATTTTTGGATTTTTTACAAATAGTGGCGTCCAAGAATTTTTATATCCGAAAGTATTGTCGGATGCCATCTGGGACGAACCTGACGTTACGACTTATCCATCGCCGTTTTTCGGTTTTGTTGTGTTGCTCTTTCTAATTGCCATTGGATTTTATGGCTTTTACATCATCCGCCAGATTTATTTGGGACGAACCTATTCGAAACTAACTTCGTGGATTGGAATATCCCTTCTTTTGGGTT
>CAZJKW010000046.1:0-13987 GCA_964546835.1 uncultured Fimbriimonadales bacterium | reverse complement strand
CGCACTTTCACACGGTCAGGGTTGCCAATGTTCCATCGTTGGGACGAAAGTCTCATAGCATCAAAAGTTCGCTCCAATGACGGGTCAATTCCCGGCTGGATATGGAGCAAAACAAAATGGAGTAGAAACAGTTGTAATGTCAATCAGACCTGTAAAAAAACACACCACGGCAGTCCCAACCCTCGAAGGCGCAGGGGTTCACTTAAAACGAGCGTTCGGTTTCGGGAGCACATCCGATTTCGACCCCTTTCTCTTACTCGACGATTTTAGAAACGAAAATCCCGGTTCTTACGCCGCCGGCTTTCCTTGGCATCCGCACCGAGGAATTGAAACGATTACCTATGTTCTCGCCGGAACGGTTGAACACGGAGACAGTCTCGGAAATCGGGGTGCAATCGAAGCGGGTGATGTTCAATGGATGACCGCAGGCAGAGGAATTGTTCATCAAGAAATGCCGCAAGGAGACGAAAACGGCAGAATGCACGGATTTCAATTGTGGGCAAACCTTCCCGCGGAACATAAAATGACCGCTCCACGATATCAAGAAATCAAATCAAACGATATTGAAACCGTAATTGATGACGACGGAACGGCAGCAAGAATTATTTGTGGCGAATTTTGGGGCAAACGTGGACCCATTGACGGAATTGCTGCAGACCCAATTTATTTGGATGTTTCGATTCCTGCAAACATCAAAAAGACCCTAAAAATTGACACGCGTCGCAATGCGTTTGCTTATGTGTTCGCCGGCTCGGGAGACTTTCGTGACTCGTCAGAACCTTTTGAAATTCCCGAAGATGATGATGTTCCTCACGTCTTAAAACCAAAACAAAACGCAGAAAATAATTCGTTACTTCTGTTTGGAGACGGCGATGAGATAACCGTGCAAACCGGGGAAGAGGGAATTCGATTTCTTTTGGTTTCCGGCAAACCCCTCCAAGAGCCGGTTGCATGGAAAGGGCCGATTGTCATGAACACACAAGAAGAACTGAATCAAGCATATCGCGAACTTAGAGAAGGCACGTTTTTAGGTTCCAATTAAAGGTTATTTCGTTGCAATTGCATAAATGGCAGGTGCCGCAATTTCAGTGACGGGTCGCCAAGTAATCGTTTTAATTAACGGCTTCGGCCAGCGCGATCCGTACTTGAAATTTAGATAATCTTGCGTTAACCATTGAATACTTGAAAAATGCACTTTCAACATTTTGTCAAGTTCTTTTTCGGAAAACCCGGCATGAGCGCCATATTCATTTCGAAATCTTCCGCGAAGTCTTGCACCATAATCTTTTAAGTTCCACCAAATCTTGTCGATTAATTTGGTTTGATACGCACCCACATAAGCCACCATACGATGTCGGTTAGGTGTGCCGACGTACATCATTCCACCCGGTTTCAAAACACGCGCCAATTCTTCAATGCTCTTTTTAGGGTCGGGAACATGCTCTATCACATGGTGATAAAAAATAGCATCGAAAGAATTATCTTCAAATGGAAGTTCTAACACCGACGCAATTTGAAGCACAAAGTCATCATGAGATTTAATCCCTTCATCAAGATTCAATTCAACATCAACACCGGTAACAGGCATTTGTAAAGTCTTGTAAATAAAGTGCGCTTCATGGCCCGCACCGCATCCCGCAATCAATATGTGAGATCCCGGTTTCAGTTTTGAACCAACCAATTTACAAAAGTGTTGCGCTCCGGCGTGTGTTGTGTCTTCCATAGTGTCTGTTGCCAATTCTTCCAGAAATCTAAAGATTTCGTTTGGAAGGGGTTGACGGCCCCGAAGAAATCGAGGCCGTCTGCTCTCCTTAGGTTGAAGGAAAGGCGTTCAAATTTTCTCTTTGCGAACCTTGCTTGCCAAAATCATGGAAGTCGCAAACAATCCAATTACTCCGACATTGGATTGACGTTCGCTGGTTTCGGCCTGAATGGGCTGGGGTGTGGTCACTACTGAGTTAGAGCGAGTTTCAATCCTTTGAGTTCCTGCGTTTGCAAAACCTACAACGCCGATGGCTACCAGGGCTGCAATTCCTAAAATCCGTTTCATCGTTGAACTCAAATCCGGCAAATCGGATGCCAAACCAGCAATTCGGCTCAGTATCCGGTGATATCACCTGGATTTGAATTCCATTCACACCGAACGGCGTAAACTAAGATAAGTAACCGATGCAAACAGAACCGTTTTCAAACATTGAAGAAGCCCTTAACGACCTTCGCGAAGGCAATATGATTATTGTCGTTGATGACCCCGATAGAGAAAATGAAGGCGATTTAGTGATGGCGGCGGAAAAAATGACACCCGAAGCCATGAATTTCATGATTTCCTACGGTCGCGGTGTGCCCTTTATCCCAACAACTGAAGAGCGCTTAGCAGAACTCGGCATACCCATGATGACCAAGAACAACACGGCACGACACGGCACGGCAATGGCAGAAACCGTAGATGCCTTAAAAGGCACCACCACCGGCGTTTCTGCGTTTGATCGGGCGCAAACAGTAAAAGTCTTTGTGGACCCAAACGCAACGTCGGATGACTTAGGTCGCCCGGGTCACATCATCCCCTTAAGGGCCGTTAAAGGTGGGGTTCTCAAAAGAGCAGGTCACACCGAGGCGATTGTAGATTTGGCACTTCTCGCCGGTTTCTCACCGGTAGGTGTGGGATGTGAAATCTTAGATGACGATGGAACCATGGCTCGACTTCCTCGATTGATTGAATTTAGCAAAACGCACAATCTTAAAATCATAACGATTGCAGATTTGATTGCATATCGAAGACGAAAAGAAAAATTAATCCAACTTGCTGCCGGTCCGATTCATTTGCCCACTCGATTCGGAGAATTTACAGTATTTGCGTATTCAAGCGAAGTGGACCCTACTCCATACGTTGCATTAGTCATGGGCGATGTTTCAGATGGCGCACCGGTTTTAGTAAGAATGCATTCAAGTTGTGTTACTGGAGATATCTTGGGTTCGCTGAGATGCGATTGTGGATTCCAATTGGAAATGGCAATGCAGAAAATTTCTGATGAAGGGAAAGGATGCATCGTTTACATCGCACAAGAAGGTCGAGGAATTGGACTCATTAATAAATTAAAAGCATACGAACTACAAGAAAAAGGAATGGACACGGTTGAAGCCAATCAAGCGCTCGGGTTCAAAGCCGACTTAAGAGATTACGGCTTAGGGGCACAAGTGCTGAAAGACTTGGGAATCAAAAAAATCCGGTTAATGACAAACAATCCGGCAAAACTTGCCGGATTACAAGGTCACGAATTGGAAATCATTGAAAACGTGCCGTTGCTTGCACCGCCTACAGCACACAACACAAAGTATTTGGAAACCAAACGCGAAAAACTCGGTCACAAACTTCCAAAAAATGGAAACGAAAATTAAGTCTAAACCTGAGTCGCAAACTTTCAATGTTTCAGGAAAACGATTTTCCATTGTTGCTTCACGATGGAACATTGAAATTGTTGAAAAACTCGTTGAAGGCGCAATTACTGCGTTCAAAAATTGCGGAAATCCAAATGTGGAATTAATCTGGGTTCCCGGTGCATGGGAAATTCCGGTAGCTGTACTTCGAGAAATCGACAAAAAAGTAGACGGGGTTGTCTGTGTTGGTTGCATTTTACAAGGAGCAACCGTGCATGCACAACAGTTATCCAATGCGGTTGCGTCCGGATTGGCTCATCTTGCGGTTACAAAAGGCGTTCCAATTGGTCACGGTGTCCTGACCTGTTCATCCATTGAGGAAGCGGAGGAACGCGCCGGCGGAAAATTTGGCAACAAAGGTGAAGAGTCAGCACTTGCCGTTATTGAGATGTGTAGTTGAACCAACCAGACTCAAAACGCATTCTTTTTCCAAGTATTTTTACTAGGTTTTCGACTAAATAGGTTTACAAATGGCTTTGCCGTGACCTATAGAGTGTGTTCAATACGAAAAACCTATCCTTGCTCAAGCATAAACGAGATCATATTGATTTGACCTTCGTGATAACTCATGTTCCAAAAGTGGTACCCAATGACGTCCGCGAGCGTGAACTCTCCCGGAAACGGCAACGAAACCGGAAGGTCCAAGTCCGATTCGCTCAGCCCCAGAATGAATCCCTTCAGCCGCTCGGTGGTTCTGCGCGTTTCCGCTTCCAATTCATCCAGGGTCTGAAACTTGGAACGGTGAGCCATCCAATCCGGCATCATGTTTTCGGTCATTTCGATTTTGCGTTCGGCATATGCCGGCCAAAAAATGTCAATTGCAGTCGCAACTTCCTGAAGTTGGTCAATCACCGACCGGGAAGACCCGCCGGGACTCCAATTCAACTTGTCGAAAGGGACGGCGCGAGCAGCGCGAAAAATGGAGTCAATCTGTCGGTCGGCTTGTCGGCAAAGGAGTTGAAGCGCATTCATGAGTTGATTATGCAGGTTTCAAGTTCAATGTCCAAAAATCCTGGTAATCTCAAGTTAACGAAATGCCCCAACAAAACAGCGGGTTCAGTCGTCAAAAAAGTAGTGGCAAGTAATTCCCAAGAACTTCTTGAACTGTTAAGCGCCCTGCCCCCAATCATTCGCGAACGATTAGTCAAATCGCCTGACTTGGAAAAAGTCATTGAAGTGGTTTTGGACTATGGTCGTCCTGCAGAAATTCGATTTTGGGACCGGTTTGAGCGACTTCAAAACTACTTGGTGTCTGAAGATGACATCCGGTATGTTTCCGAGCGCGTCAGCAATTTTGGCGGTGACAATCGCGCCGGAATTGAAAGAACCTTGCATCGCATTAGCGCCATTCGAAATCGGCAAGGAAGAATCGTCGGCTTAACTTGTCGAGTCGGTCGTGCCATTCAAGGAACGCTCGACATTATCAATGACATTGTTGAAAGTAACAAATCCATCTTGTTTTTGGGAAAACCGGGTGTTGGCAAAACTACCAAACTTCGCGAAGTGGCTCGAACTTTATCGGACGAAATGAGCAAACGAGTTGTTATCGTGGACACTTCGAATGAAATTGCCGGCGATGGAGACATTCCGCATCCCGCAATCGGCTCCGCAAGAAGAATGCAAGTTTCAGATCCGGCGTCACAACATCAGGTAATGATCGAAGCCGTTGAAAATCATATGCCGGAAGTTGTGGTGATTGATGAAATCGGCACGGAAATGGAAGCATATGCGGCGCGTACAATCGCAGAACGCGGTGTTCAATTAGTTGCCACCGCGCACGGAAGAGCATTAGAAAACTTAATGATGAATCCATCACTTTGCGATTTAGTAGGTGGCATTCAAGCCGTCACGCTTTCTGACGATGAGGCAAAAAGGAGAGGAACCCAAAAGACGGTTTTGGAACGAAAAGCACCGCCGACATTTGACGTTGTCATTGAGTTGATTGACTACGACCGACTGGCAGTCCATCATGATGTTCAGCGAACGGTTGACGTGATTTTGCGAGGTCAAACCCCTCAACCGGAAATCCGCGTTCGAACATCAGCAGGATTGGTGGAAGTGGTTGCGGAAAGCCATTTCCCCGAACAACCGGCATTGGATTTGGGACGCAGACCACAACCAAAACAAAAAGATAAAGAAACAGAGCCCGTATCATTTGAAAACGGTAAATCAAATGGCTCTCCAAACAAAACCATTCGAATTTTTCCGTACGGCATCGCGAGAACTCGGCTCGATAGAGCCATCAAAGAAAAAAGAGCGAATGCGGTGATTTCAAATGAAATGTCAGATGCGGATGCAATTCTTGCAATCAAAAGTTCAATCCAACATAAACCGAATAAGTTGAAAGACCGGATGGGAAAATCTGTTCCAACTTTTGTGGTTAAGAGCAATACGCTTGCGCAAATTTCATCGGCACTCGAAGATATTTTGCGACATGGAAACTCAGACTCCGAAGCAGAAGAGACAGCGCGACTTGAAGCGATGGAAGCTGTAGATTTTGTTAAATCAAAAGGAAAAGCATTTGAATTAACTCCAAAAACTTTCAACTTGAGAAGAGTCCAACATCAAGTTGCTGAAGCAAACCGATTAAGAAGCGAAGCGATTGGTAAAGACCCAAATCGCAGAGTCAGAGTTTTGCCGGTTTGAAATGAATCCAAAATTCATAACATTTGAAGGGCCGGAAGGTGCTGGGAAAAGCACGCTCATCCATTCTTTGTCCAAAAGAATCAAAATCCCTTTTTTGATGACACGGGAACCGGGAGACGGACCGGCAGGGCCTGCAATCCGAAATGCACTGTTGGAAGGCGGAAATCTGAGCCCATGGGCAGAGACTTTTCTCTTTCTTGCTGACCGACAGCAACATGTGGAGTTTGTGATTCGGCCGGCATTGGCAAATGGAGAAGCGGTTTTTTGTGACCGATTTGCGGATTCGACCTTGGTCTATCAGGGCTACGGGCGGGGACTTCCGATTGACAAATTGCGCGAACTGAATGTTCTGGCAACCGGCGGATTAGTTCCGGATTTGACGATTTTGTTGGACATAGACCCGGTGATCGGTCTAAGTCGAATCAATAGTAAAGACAGATTGGACAGGGAACCGATTGAGTTTCATCAACGGGTAAGGCAAGGATTTCTAATTGAAGCAGAAAGAGATCGTGAGCGCTGGCGGATTCTCGATGCCACACTTGAACCGGAAACCTTGTTGGAAAAAGTTCTGACTTTGCTGAATCTTGAGTCTGTCTCGCTATAATAAAGGCAAGCCGTGAAACTTGTTATTGCCGTTGTGCACAATCGAGACAAGAACCGAGTCATAGAGGACTTGGTGCGTGCCGGATTCAAGTTTACGATTATTGGCTCCACCGGAGGGTTTTTGCGGGAAGGGAATACGACTTTTTTGTTGGGCATAGAAGATAACGAAAGAGACGCATTGCTTGAAATTATTCAACAAAACTGCAAAGCACGAGAACAACTTGTCAATGTATTGCCGCCGGATGCATCACCGGTTGGGGCATTTGTACCGAACCCGATTAAAGTTCCCGTAGGCGGAGCAATTGCCTTTGTTTTGGACGTTGAACAATTTGAGCGATTCTAAATTGGCTGATACAAAAACGTTAGAATTGGCGCGCTTGGTTGTTCGTGCTGAAACGGGTGCATCACTGCTGGTTTCCGGCTTAGAAGGATTTGGGCAAAGCGTGATTGCAAACGAAATTTGTTCGGCGTTTTTGTGCATGAATCCTGTGTCCGGTAAAGCGTGCGGAGAATGTAAAACCTGCGGTGCTTTTGGGAGAGGAAACTCAGCCGATTTTTTGCACATTGTGCCGGAAGGAACCTCAAGAAAAATCAAGGTTGGACAGATTTCGCCACGAGAACCAAGTGAGCAGTTTTCGATTTACGAATTTTTGAGAGTCAAGCCGCTTGCGTCGCCATTCAAAGTGGTTCTAATTTCAGATTCAGAGCGAATGACTCCCGAAGCTGCAAACAGTTTGTTGAAAATGCTGGAGGAGCCACCGGTATGGGCGAGGTTTGTTTTGACTACTTCGGCAATCAGTCAATTGCCGACAACGATTCGTTCACGATGTTTGCTGGTTTCTTGTTCGGTTACCGATATTGATGCAAGTGAAGCGGCACTGGCATTAGCCAATTCGGCTCCCGAAACTGTTTGGAAATTGATGAGTGAGGATTTTGTGGAATTTACGGAGCCGTTTTATCGCTGGTTGTGTGGAATTTCGATTCGGTCAAGTCATGAAGCATTGAAAATAAGTGAGGAGTTTCAACAGTTTTGCGAGATATATCGAGAATCAG
This sequence comes from uncultured Fimbriimonadales bacterium, assembly GCA_964546835.1. GTDB lineage: Bacteria > Armatimonadota > Fimbriimonadia > Fimbriimonadales > ATM1 > JAHCHL01. The sequence goes on along the minus strand of CAZJKW010000046.1, from coordinate 6,250 downwards.
CAAAACTGAACAAGGATGAAACAAGGGCTGCAAATGTTTCGACTTTTGGATTGCTTGCTAATGGGATAAGTCACCTAATCCGGAATGGCAACAGAGAACTTACGCCTGTGCTCAATCAAGTCCTTTCTGCACATCGTGCAACACAAGACAATACACGTTTCCAGTACGTTTGTGACTCGTTGTTTGTCAGTTGGAAGAACTAAGATTCTCAATTGACTTAAGATGTTTGTCAATGGAAAAGTGTGCAATCCCTTGAATCACATCACTCTTTTGCAACGATTGCACAGTCAACACAAAACTGCTTCTCAAAGAATTACTTGCATTCATGTGAATAACGTTTTTGATTCTGTTTTCGTCATACAACACCGATTCTTTATCAACAAAAACGTTTGCCGACATTGCATCAAAAAGGTTAACAAGGTTCGATGTAATCGTTCCTATCAGATTTGAGTTTTTATCAATTCGGCTCAGCAATTTCTTGTTTTCGAAAGTCTTCGCATTTTCAAAATCCAAAGGGATGTTATTTTCAATGAACATTTGAGCAAATTCAGAATCAAACTTGTTTTTATTAAAATGAGTTGCTTCCGGATACTGTTTTTTCAATCCCTTAAGTGGGAGAGTCGAGTCATTTTTTCTTACTGCTGCTGAAACTTTGGAGGAAATCGAAACAAAAATCTCCGGTGACTGAGTCGTGACTCGGGTTGCGGCCATTGCTTCGGCAATAGAAAGATTCTCCGGTTCCAGGATTTCGGCGGGAGCTTGGGCAATTGGGTCTAACAAAGACAAATCGGCCCCAATCAGTAGGTTGTCTTCGATCTGAACTGCAAGGAAAGTTGGACTAAGCGCTAAAGTTGATGCCCTTCTACCTCCTAAACTCTCGGCCTTTCCGGCTTCCTGAAGGACTCCATTGGAAAAAAGCCGCCTGAGAATTTGAGTGAGACTGGCTTGACTAACATCTAATCTACGGCAAAGTTGAGAGCGAACCACTCCCGGCTGGTTATGAATCAGTCGCAGAAGGGTTGCTTCTTGCCTTGAAATGCGTGGGTTTTCGGGTTTGGGCGCCAAAACTCTCAAAATCCTACCGGTTTTCGGCAAAAAACCATTGTTTTCAGCCAACTTGAAGTATCTTTAGAGCGTCAAATCGGAACCCTAAACGTGTCTAATAGCGTAAACAACGAAAAGGTAACGCATACCGTGACTTCTGTAACCACAACAGCCGAAGTGGGGCTTGGTAGCAATAGTTCTGAACTTTTTGAGGAACTGTTGAAAAAAACGCATGCCCAAGCGTTTCATTTGGCCCTGCGGCTTACAGGTTCCCGAACCGACGCCGAAGATTTGGTTCAGGAAGCATTTGTTAGGGCTTTTCGATTCTTCCAACGATATGACAGTAGTCTGCCATTTTCAAGTTGGCTTTATCGAATCTTGACCAACGCACATATTGACGAAGTCCGCCGCAGAGGCAAATTGAAGACTTCAAGTTTGGATGAGCCGCATTGGGATACCGGCGCGCTTTTGGAATTGCCGGATGAGACTCATTCACCGGAAAAATTAATGATGACTTCGGAAATGGAAGCAGAAGTTCAGGAAGGATTATCTTTAATGACACCCGACTTTCGAATCGCAGTTTTGCTTGCGGACATGGAAGGCATGTCTTACGAAGAAGTTGCTCAAATCATGGGCACATCGGTTGGGACCGTTCGTTCCAGAATCCATCGTGGAAGAAAACAGTTGCGGCGTTATCTGCTTTCGGCTAAACCGGAAAAATATCGAGGTTTGATGGAATGAATTGCCGTTATGCAGAAAATCGAATGGCTGCTTATTTGGACGCGGAGTTAACCGGCGAAGAAATGATGGCGATTCGCAATCATTTGAATCATTGCAATCGTTGTTCCGCCGAATTTGAAGGTTATAAACGCGTAAAACAGTTAGTGAGTGCTTTGCCATCCAAAAACCCATGCGATGACTTTGAATCAAGATTATTGTCTGCCGTGAAAAACAATTCCGCAATATCAATCACTCGAGCCAATAACTTTTCTCGGAACGTGTTTGCTTTTGGAATTGCTGCGGTGTTGTTAATTGCTGCGTTTACTTTTACAATTATTAATCGAGGTTCTGAAAATACAAACTTAGCTATCGGGTCGCCAATTGAGAGCGACCAAGCGTTTGTCCAGGCCTCAACTCCTTATTCAACAGGTTTTGCAGTCAGTTTTGATTCAGGTCCTCGGCGCTAAGTTCAATTTATGAAAACGATATTTGCGGGGGCACTCATCCTTGCCTCATTGACCGCAAATTCACAAAGTTCATCGACTGCAACCAGCTTGATGCATAAGGCGATGAGCTTTGATTTGAAGGTTACTTACACTTCCATAAAAGTTCAAACTGCTTGGAATTCAAGCACGCCCATCAAAGTACGAAGAGACCAATCTTCATCCGGCGCTAATTCTGTTTTGGTTCTTTCGCCCCTCGAAAAACAAGGAGAACTTTCGATTGATAACGGCAGCAGTTGGATTCAGTTTTTTCCCGATCGAGCGGTATTGGTTGTTCAAGATTCTCCGCTAAAAAGAAGAAATCAGATTGATATTGAAACCCGATTTGAATTGTTAAAACGTAACTACCATCTTAAATTAGAAAAGGCCGAAATCGTTGCCGGTAGAAAAACCCAAGTGGTATCCGTTGAACCCGCAAAAAGCAAGAGTTTGTTTGCGAGAAAGTTTTGGATTGATACCGAAAAATTTGTAGTTTTGAGGGTTCTTTGGCAAGATGAAAATAAGAAATCTAAAATCGTTTCTGATACGGTTCAGATTTCGTTTCCAAACAAATTGCCACCAGAAACGTTTGAAATGCGAATTGGTGCATCTCCAAAAGAAATCCAAGTTCAAGCACCCATTCGGCAGTCTGGTCTGAATAGTTTGAGTAGAAAAGTCGGGTTTCGAGTCGCACATCCAAGCAGAATGCCGATGGGTTTTTTCCTTACATCTGCAGATGCAATAACTGCCAATAACCGCGCGTTGGCAGCTTTACGCTATTCCGACGGGGCTGCCAACGTCACCGTTTATCAAGCGGAAATCAATCGAGAAAAGCCCCCGTGGACTCTTAATCGCTCCAGAGGCGATTTTGAAATGGATGGTTTGGTCATTGCGGTGGAGGGTGACCTGCCGACCGAAGCCCGAGATGCCTTTTTGCGAGCGATTAGAGAGAACAACTTACGGTCCGAAAATGCTCTTCGCGATTCTGCGGCGAAACTGTTGAAAGTCACTCCGGATGTTATCGTTACACTTCGGGGCTATGGTTTTGGTTATGACGAGGTGATTGCAGCAGTCCTTTCGTCCCGTCGGGGAACTCGAGACCTATCCCAAAGCGTTAGCATCCTTAAACGAGGCAAATCAATCGAAGAACTGGCGAAACTGACTGATTCAAATCTTTCGGACATCCAAAAAGCTATCGCCAAGTTTTGGTCTGCCGCAGACAAAGAATAGTTTCTGGAGGAATCTCAAAAATGAGAAAGTTGCTTCAATCACAAATGGGTTGGGCTGTGGCCGTGGGAATGGTCATGGGTGCCGTTGGTATGGGTATCTTCATTCGAACTCAACCATCGGCGAAGGCATTTGAGCCGGTCGCTGTTTTAGCACCAGAAGAAGTTGAAACCTTAACCCGATTAGATAATGCGGTCGTCAAGTTGACCAGCAGAGTTATGCCGTCAGTCGTCCACATTCGGGCTCAAAGAGGCGAAGGTTCCGGAGTGATTTTGCGTGCGGACGGATATATTATTACGAACCAACACGTTGTCGGAAATTCCAGTACAGTTGAAGTTACTTTTAATGACGGAAGCAAGTCATCAGGAAAAGTCAGTCGAGACGAAATGACTGATTTGGCAATTGTTAAAGTTGATCGCAACGATTTGCTACCCGCGAAGTTTGCAGATAGTGAAGAAGTACTGCCGGGACAAATGGCTTTGGCAATCGGGTCTCCTTTTGGATTGCAACAATCGGTGACTTTTGGCCATGTTAGCGCACTAGGCAGACCTGCTCAAGTTGCTGATTACAACACCAGCATTGGCGGCAGGGTCTATTTCGACATGATTCAAACCGACGCAGCAATTAATCCGGGCAATTCCGGTGGTCCGTTGATTAATTCCAAAGGCGAAGTCATCGGCATCAACACGGTCATTTCTTCAATGAGTGGTGCGAGTTCGGGTGTCGGATTTGCCATTCCGGCGAACAGTGCCAAAACCGTCGCGGATCAGTTAGTGCAAAACGGAAAAGTCACTCGCGCATATTTGGGACTGATGCCTGCAAACATGCTTGGTTTTGAAGCCAAGAAAGCGGGTGTTGCCAAAGGGGCCATCGTCAGAGAAGTCACCGAAAACAGCCCGGCGTCTTCTGCAGGCATGAAATCCGGAGACGTTATCATTGAAATTAACGGCAAACCGGTGCGTGGTGAAATGGATGTTCGTAATGCGATGCTGGTCTATAGACCGGGAACAACCATCAACTTGGGCTATTTGAGAAACGGTTCAAAGAAAACGGCGGCCGTGAAACTGAGCGAACGACCTGCGGAACCGACTGCATCGCGTCAGCCAACCGTACCGAATCCAATGGACGGAAGGGGTTTTGACCCGTTTGGTGAGTTCTTCTCACGTCCCAACCCGGACGAAACCAACCCCACTCCCGACGTTCGACCCTCGGTACCGGGTGCACCGGTGACACTTGGCATCCGTGTAAGGGAGCTAACAGAAGAGGAGAAGTCATGGAGCCCGACAAAGGGTGGCGTGATGGTTGGAGAGGTGGACAAAGGTTCGATTGCTTCTCGCGTAGGGATTCGACCCGGAATGGTCGTTCTGAAAATTGGGAATACGAACATAACCAGTCTTCAATCACTTCGAGAGACGATGTCGAAATTCAAAGCAGGTGACCGAACCATGATTACCTACGGCGAAATTTCGGAAAATGGTCAGTCGATTGTTTCGATGTCGGTTCAGTTCTAAGCCAACGGAACCGACTTGCAATTGGGCTGGATGTGCATAATCACATCCAGCCCAATGTCTTTATTTGCATTGATCGAACCAAGTGACTGGGACCGTTGTGCCCAAGAAGCGGTGAATTTCGCACAAAAGAAATTGCCTCTTGGCCGCAACGTTTCGATTGAGTGGAAAAACTATTCGTCCACCGCTGGCCGGGCTTATTTGGAAGAAGGAAGAATTTGCTTAAGCAAAACAATTTTGGTAACCGAAACGCGAATCAAGGAGACAGCACTTCACGAGTATGCTCACATTTGGGTGTTTGACAAATACGGTTATAAAGCCAAGCCACATGGTGCCGAATGGAAACGTGCGATGAAAAAATTAGGATTGCCTGCGACGGTTTGTCATTCCTATGAAGTTAATCGCAAATCGATAGAAAAACATCTCAAGTTTTATTGCGAAAAGTGTGGTGCAGAGATTTTGCGGATTCGACCTCTAAAAAGAAATCGGATTTACAGCCATGTGGGATGTGGTGGAAGAATTGGCAAGAAAATTCCAAAGGTTCTATCGAAATGAAAATTCTCACCTCAACTCAAATGAAAGCCGCAGAAGAACTTGCAAAGCAAGCTGGATTATCTGAAAGTAGCATGATGGAGGCCGCAGGCAACGCAGTTGCAATGGAAATCTTGGAGTTGCCTTCTCAAGGTCAGATATTGGTGCTTTGCGGCATGGGAAACAACGGTGGCGATGGTTTTGTTGTCGCAAGGATTTTAAAAGAAAAAGGGCGAGAAGTTGTATGTTGTGTCGCAGGTGAGACTTCAAAGTTAAGGGGAGAACCGTTAAAACAGTTTCGAAAAACGGTTGAAAGCGATGTCCAAATTTTTGGTAGCGATGACGAAGGTTTTGAAGAGGCGATACATCCAAACCGAAATTATGATGTAGTCATTGACGCAATTTTGGGTACCGGTATTAAGGGCAGATTGAAAGAGGAAGTAGCAGAGCTTGTCGAAGTTGCAAATCAATACTCTGCGTTTGTTGTGAGTGTAGACATACCTTCCGGAATTGATCCAGACACCGGACAATCAGTCGGAAAACATGTAGAAGCAGACCAAACGATTTGCGTTGCAGCCGCGAAACCGTTTTTGTTTCAAAACGATGGTTTGGATGCAACCGGAATCTGGACGGTTGCGGATATTGGTATTGATGAGCAATTTCTTGAAATTTGTTCACGTGCAGAAATGTGTGATACGCCTTGGGTTTATGAAAAATTACCCTTTAGAAACATAAGAA
>CAZJKW010000045.1:0-14367 GCA_964546835.1 uncultured Fimbriimonadales bacterium | reverse complement strand
CCCGGAACACTTAAACCCGAACCTTCTCGTCTAAAATCCAGAGAGATGGAATCAGCAGCGAAAGTCGGAGTGTTTGTTCTCGTGTGCACCGTTTTGGTGTTCGCCGGTTTTAAGTTCATTGGCAAGTCGCTGATTCCCGAAGCCCGAGACACCTATTACGCCGACTTTGCCGATGCCGGCGGTGTTCGCTCCGGCGCCGTAATTAGCATGGCGGGCGTCGGTGTTGGCAGAGTGGTCAAGGTCAAATTGGTCAGCCCGACCCAGGCGCGAATGACATTGGCAATCAACAAGGACACGTTTATTCCAAAAGATGCGGTGTTGAGCGTTCCAACCAGTTTCTTTTCCATTGGCGAACAGAAGGTTGAAATCACGTCGAAACTGGGTGATAAAGCCGGCAGAATGGAACCCGGCGGGGTGATGCGCGGCGACAAGGCAAGCCCACTGGCAGGAGCCATCCCCGAAGCATCCGGAACCTTGACCGAACTTACCGAAACGCTAAAAGCATTGCGCGGGTTTATTGGCGATCCGAACCTGAAAGGCAAGTTGCAAAACATCTTGGTGAGTACCGATAACACCGTGAAACAGGTGGGGATGTTGATGCAGGACACCCGCGGTTTCATTTCCCAAAACCGGGGATTGCTGGCTTCGACTTTGAAGAATGCGTCATTGGCGGTGGATGACTTGCGTCAAGGAATCAAGTCGGTATCCGGAATTTTGGCTGACCCCAAGATGAAAGATGAAATCTTGACGATGCTTTCGACGCTGAACGACACGGCGAAGAAGGCGGAGGAAATGGTCGTCTCGATGAACGAGTTCATCACCGACCCGAAACTGAAAGCAACGATTGATACGACGCTGACGAACGTTGACCAAATGACCAAAACCGGTACCAAGATTGCGACCAACGTTGAAGAGATAACGGCGAACGGTTCGACGATAACGGCAAAGGCGATTGAACTGACGGACCAAGCGAAAGAGATAGCCGCCGAAACCAAAAAGTTGTTAGAAAAACTGAACCAGTTTGCGGACAAATTGCCGAACGCATCGATAGCCGGACCCAAAGTAGGATTTGAGGTCGAAAGCGGCGTGAACACCGAAACCGACAAAATCCAAACGAACGTGAACATGACGGTTGGAATGGGAAAGAACTCCTCGATTCATGCCGGAATTTATGATGCGGGTGAGGGAAACCGGTTTACGATTCAATACGGAATGAAGTTTGGACCGGCGACTTTGCGGTACGGAGCGTATGCCAGTAAGCCGGGGGTTGGGGTAGACTACTCGGCGTTTCCCGGGCTAAATCTATCCGGAGATTGGTTCGACCCGAACGACCCCACATTCAATCTTAGGGCGAAATGGTTGTTCGGTTCCAATTGGTTCGGATTTGTCGGCGTCAACGACATGTTCAAGACTAATATGCCGATTTTGGGTCTTGGGATACGGCGATAACGAGGACTTTGAACGATGAAGGTAGTTTTGAACCAGACCCTGCCAAAAGTGGGGAAAGCCGGACAGGTTGTAAACGTTGCAGACGGTTTTGCTCGCAACTTTCTATTTAAGCGCGGATTAGCGACGATTGCCGATAAGGCGATGATTGCTCAACTGGAGCGCGCCGAAGCGAAGAATGCCGCGGAAGCAGAGAAAACGCGGGGCACGGCGCAGAAAGACGCAGAAAAGTTAAGTGGCCAAACAATTACGATTAAAGGCAAGACTTCAAAGGGTTCTGCAAAACTTTTCGGTGCGATTACTTCATCTGACATTGCGGATGCAATTAAAGAGCAGCTTGGCGTGACCGTTGATAAGAAATCGGTTCCTCTGCTGCACCCAATTAAGCGAATAGGAATGCACGAGATACTGATTGATCTGCATCGAGATGTGGATGCGAAAATTCATCTGGCATTAACGGATGAAGAGGGCAATTTGGGAATTGAGCCGGTTGAGGCGCCAAAAGTTGTGGAAGAAGTTACCGCGCCAGAAACAACGGAAAATGTGCAGGAAACCGAAGCGGTTGTTGCCGAATAACGGTTAGGTGGAACCCGGCACCCCGACACATGCAGCAGTAACGCCGCGCGGGACTTTGCATGGGGAATTGGAAGACCTGCTTCCGCCGCACAATTTAGAAGCGGAAGCCGCCGCCTTGGGTGCAATGTTAATCAGTCGTGATGCGGCTGACCGATTAATCCATTTTTTGCAAGAAAAGGATTTTTATTCACCGGTTCACGTTGAGATTTTCAAGACGATGCGGAGTGTGGTTAATCAGCATCATCCACTTGATGTATTGACGGTTAAGTCGGAGTTAGTTGCGAAAGAGAAATTAGACGCCATTGGCGGAATTGCTTATTTGATGCAACTTGCGGAATCGGTTCCGTCTGCGGCGAATGCTGAGAATTACGCTCAATTGGTGGTTGATTATGCGATTTTGCGCGGACTACATATGGCCGGGCATGACATTGTAAAAATTGTTCATTCACCGGATAAAGAAGTTCAGAAAAAAATTGATGATGCAGAGCGATCTGTTTATGAAGTTTCGAAGCGGCGATTAGGGCAAGAGTTTGAGCCGATTGAAAACCTTGCAGAACAGTTTTTTGCAGAAGTTGACAGGGTTCTTGAAACGGGGCAACCGTTGCATGGAATGACCACCGGATTTACGGATTTGGACCGAATATTGACCGGTTTTTATCCGGGGAATTTAATTATTTTAGCGGCACGACCGGCGGTCGGGAAAACATCACTTGCAACCGCGTTTGCGCTTTCTGCAGCACGAAAGGCGAAGGGTGCGGTTGCCGTTTTTTCAATGGAAATGTCGAACATTGAAATTGTTCGAAGAATGATATGCACCGATGCAAGGGTGGACTCGAACGTATTGAAAAGAAGTCACATTGCAGAAGATGATTATCAAAGATTGGCAGATGCAACGAGCCGACTGTTTAGTTTGAAAATGTTTATTGATGATTCGTCGGACATTAGTCCTTTTGAAATGAAAGCGAAGTGTAGAAGGTTGCAAGCGCAACATGAAGGATTATCTTTGGTTGTTGTGGATTATTTGCAATTGATGCGCGCGCAAAACGACCGAGAGAATCGGACGCAGCAGATTTCGCAAATTGCAAGGTCATTAAAGAATTTAGCGAAGGAATTGGATGTGCCGGTGGTAGCATTGTCGCAGTTATCAAGAAGCGTTGAGCATCGGGATAACAAACGGCCTTTACTCAGTGATTTGCGAGAATCGGGTTCGATTGAAGCGGATGCGGATGTGGTTATGTTGATGTTTCGCGAAGATTATTATCATCGTGATGAAGCCGATGACCAACCGAAGCCAACGCCGGATCCGAATCGCGCTGTTCCGGTTGAAATTCATATTGCAAAAAACCGAAATGGCCCGACGGATGTTGTGAAATTGGCATTTCAACCTTCGTTTACTCGATTTAGTGACCCTGCGCGGGGACATGAGTGAGAGTTCTTGTCATTGGTTCCGGTGGCAGAGAGCACGCAATTTGTTGGAAATTAAGTCAATCAACGAAAGTAGAACGGGTTTTTTGTGCACCCGGTAATCCCGGGATGACCGATGCTGCTGAAATTATTGCAATTGAAGCTTTAGATTTTGAAGAAATTTTAGATTTTTGCAAAAGTGAAACCGTTGATTTAGTTGTTGTCGGGCCAGAGAAACCATTGATAGCCGGGATTGCAGATTGTTTGGCCCATGATGGGATTTCTGTTTTTGGACCTTCTGCCTATTGCGCGCAAATCGAGGGAAGTAAAGCATTTGCCAAAGAGATGATGGAATGGGAGGGTGTTCCAACTGCGGAATTTGCAACTTTTAATGAAATTGAGCCCTGTGAAAAACATATTCGCGAACAGTTTCATGCGGGCAAAAAAGTTGTTGTTAAAGCAAGTGGAGAAGCATTGGGGAAGGGTGTTGTTGTTTGCGAAACTGAAGAAGAAGCTATTCTCGCCGCTGAACAAATGCTTGTCGAAGGGATTTTTGGCGACGCCGGCAAAACGGTCGTTGTTGAAGAACGATTGGAAGGAAAAGAAATTAGTTTGATTGCGGTTTGTTGCGGTGAACAGTATCGAATTTTTCCTGCCGGTCAAGATTACAAGCGCGCATTCGATAACGATGAAGGACCGAATACCGGCGGAATGGGTGTTGTTTCTCCGCCGCCGTGGATTGACGAAGCAAATTTAGATGATTTAGGAAATAGTTTTATTCGACCGATTTTGCGTCGGTTTTCTTCGGAAGGAAGAGATTATGTTGGTGCCTTATTTGCAGGATTGATGATGACAACTGAGGGGCCAAAAGCGCTTGAATACAATTGCCGATTTGGCGACCCAGAGACTCAGGCGATTTTGGAGCGGGTTGAAAATGATTTATTTGACGTGATGATGACTGCAGCGAGGCATGAAAGAATGCCGGAAATTGAGATTGCCAACAAGATTTCTTATTGCTTGGTTGTTGCTGCAAACGGTTATCCGGGCGAATATGCAAAAGGGGTTGAAATTCCGATTGGGGAAAATCATGCGGTGAAGCGATACTATGCCGGCGTCAAAGAGTCTGGTGGGAAATTAGTTAGCAATGGCGGTCGTGTTTTGAATTTGGTTTGTAGCGGAGCGAACGCAAGAAGTGCGATTTATTCGGACGCTCAGTTGTTTAATGGCGAAAATTGGCATTATCGCAGCGACATCGGAGCGTAGAATTGTTGATTGATTTGATTATTGAATCTCATCGGATTTCAATTCGTGAGATTAAAAGAGTGATTCCCGAATTTGGCATTAGTGAAAAGGAGAGTTTGTTTCGTCATCAAGAGTGGATTAATCAATCAAAAAATTTGCGTGACCTTTGCAAGCGAGTTTGCATTTGCATTTGCTATGAAAACCGTGACCACTTGCCGGATTTGACCGATTTCCACGCCGTCATTGAAAGGGTGATTATGCTAAATGACGCGAAACTTGCGGATAGTTTGAGTCAGATTGAGTTTTTCGGAATTAGCATGGATGAGTTTTGTAAGCAACAAGGAATCAAGACGATTGTAGCGAAACAAAACCTTGCGAAAGCAAAAGCCAACATCAAAAGGGATTGTGTTGAATTGATTGCGGATGGCAGCGAAACACGGTGGGAGCGAATTCAATCTTTTATTGAAAAAGGAAGAGGGACGCTTAATCGAAAGGAGTTGGAAATTGTTGGGGTTGCATGTGCGGCATGGAGTCGCGAATTGGCTTATCAAAAGCAGCTGTTCGTTTCTGCCAGATCAATCAAATCAGGGCATCGAAAATTGGTCATTGAGGAGCCCAAGAGGGAACCGGAACCGGCTAAAAAATCTAATTTCGTTGCGGATTCGAAGTCTGAATATAAAAAGCCGAAGATTTACGACATTTTTGACAAGGACTCTGAGTTTCAGTTTCGACTTTCCATTTTTGATAAACGGCTCAGTTTGATTTTTGGTCGCGGAAGAAAAGTGGTAATTTTTGACGCACAGGGCAAACATCTTGGAACCATTCATCAAAACAATCAGATTTTAGAAATCAATCAGAGCAAAATGCCGAGTGAATTAATTTTTCGTGAATTAGGTTGACAATCTTTTTTGTAGATTAATCTTAACAATCGGCCATTCTGATTTAGTTATGCTATACATCGCGGTATCGCGTACGAATCCGTCCGGTAAAAGGATATGTTTCCTCAGAATGCCTTCGAATTGTGCTCCTATTTTGAGGATTGCAGCGCGGCTTCTTGCATTTCGGGCATCGGTTTTTAGTTGGACTCTTTCTGCGAGCCAGGTTTCAAAAGCGAATTGAAGCATTAACAGTTTTGATTCAGGATTTACTTGTGTACCTTGGCATTTGGTTGAATACCAAGTTGAACCGATTTCGAGACCTTTATGTTCTTCGCGAATATCCATAAAGGAAGTTGAACCGATGGGTTCGTTCATCACTTTGTGAATGACTGCAAAGGTTGCTGCCGGATTGCTGTTTATCAAATGTTCTATGAATTGGGAGAATTGATTTTTGTCTGCATCTCGTGGCCAAGTGAAAACGTGTGATATATCCGTTTCAAGGTAATGATTGAAGAGCGAATCTACATGATTGAATGATAGTGGTTCAAGGCGAACGAATTTGCCTTCGAGAACGAGTTGGTGAAGATCAATTTTTGACAATTTTGTAAATTTTGTCGTCGTTTTGTTGGATTCGTCCTCTGCCATCTCGGTTACTTGTTGTAAACCAGATTGACCCGTCCGGCGCTTCTGCGATTTCGCGGATTCTTCCGTATTCTCCATCAATCAGTTTTTCTTGACTGGCGATTTTGTCGTTTACAATGGTTAGTCGGATAACACATTCGCCGCGAAGCCCTGTAATAAAAAAGTTGTTTTTCCATTCGGGGAACATTTTTCCGGTGCAAAATGTTGCCCCACCGGGTGCAATTGCCGGAGTGTATTCAATTAAGGGTGCAATCATTCCGGGCGCAGTTTGTTTATGGTGAATGTTTGGCCAGCCGTAATTTTTTCCTTTTTCAACATAGTTCACTTCGTCGCCGCCACCGGGGCCATCCGAACCGGAAGGACCGTGTTCATTTTGAAACATGTGTCCCGTTTCGGGATGCCATGCAATTCCTTGTGCGTTTCGATGTCCGAGCGACCAGATTTCGGGTCGTGCTCCGGGTGTGTTAATGAATGGATTATCTTTTGGAATTGAGCCATCATCGTTAACGCGAAGAGTTTTTCCGCCCAAGTCATTCATGTCTTGTGCGCGATAACCTTGGAATCTTTCACCTGTTGTTATGTAAAGTTTTCCATCCGGGCCAAAGCGTGTGCGGCAACCCGCATGATTCATTGATGCTGCTATTCCGTTAATGATTGTTTTTGGTTCTGAAACGTTGTTGTTCAAAAATTTGTAACGAACCACAACCACTTGTGCCGGACTTCCTTGTGTCACATAGGAAACATAGATTAGATTGTTTTCGGAAAATTTGGGGTGACAAGTGATGTCCATTAAACCGCCTTCACCTCGGCTGATTACACCCGTCAAAGTGGCGACCGGATTTGGGTCAACGACGCCATTTTTGATTATACGAATCCTTCCCGGCCGCTCGGTAAACAGGATTCTGCCATCGGGAAGCCAAGCCAATGCCCAAGGTACTTCAAGATTCGTTGCGACGGTTTCAATTTTGAAGTTTTTTGCAATCGGGCTTTCAGGTTGGAGATTGGACAGATTTGCAGTTGAACAGCCGTAGGCGAGTAGGATTGCTCCGGCTAAAGGCAGGCAAGTTACCATTGCTCTATTATCCCCAGTGTAAGATGCTGATATGAAGTTCAGAGCAGGAACCGACGTTGCATTCGGAGTTTCGGACTTAAACGCCGCCAAACAGTTTTACACTGAGATTTTTGGATTTGAAACCGGGAGAACGATGGGCAACTGTCAGGAAGTAAAAGCAGGGCCGATTGACTTTTGGTTAGTTGATGACCAGGAACATGAACCTTGTTTTGTGATTGAGGTTGATGATATTGAATCTTCTTGTGCGGGTTTTTTTGCGAATGGATGTACAAAAATTGATTGGGTGGGAAATGAAGGTGAGATTTTTGTGCGCGACCCGTTTGGATACGCGTGGTGTGTGGAGAAAAGAAAGGGATGATTGACCGATATACGACGCCAGCAATGTCCGCGATATGGAATCGCGATGCGAAATACAAAAAATGGATGGAAGTAGAATTAGCAATATGTGAAGCACACTTTCAATTTGGCGATATTCCTTTAGACGACATCCAAAAAATCCGGCAGCGAATTGGTTTTGACCTTTTACGGTGTGATGAGATTGAGAAAGAAACCAAACATGATTTAGCAGCATTTGTTAGGAATTTGGAAGAAAACGTTGGAGAATCTGGTCGGTGGATTCATTTTGGCGTGACCAGTTATGATGTTATTGACACAGCGCTTGGAATGATGATGCGCGATTCGTGCGACGTTTTGTCAAATTCTTTAGCAACTTTGTCCCAGATTTTAGAGAAATTGAGTCGAGAACATTCGATGACGCCGATGATTGGCAGAACCCACGCGATTCATGCCGAACCGATTACTTTTGGGTTCAAACTTTCGGGGTGGCTTGCGGAGATTAAACGTAGTCAAATGAGAATTGAAAATTGTAAAAAGGAAGTTTCAGTTGGGAAAGTTAGCGGTGCTGTTGGAATTCATGCACACGTTTCTTTGGAAAAAGAGGAGATGATTTGTACGAGTTTGGGATTGGCGGCTGATCCAAGTAGTACGCAAATTGTGAATCGCGATCGGATGGCCAATTTGTTTTCAGTGATTGCGGTTTTGGCTGGCGGATTGGAAAGAATTGCAACGGAATTGAGAAACTTACAAAGGACCGAAATTTTGGAAGTGCAGGAAGAATTTTCTGCCGGTCAAACCGGTTCGAGTGCAATGCCACACAAGCGAAATCCGTGGAATAGTGAAACTGTTTGCGGTTTGGCGCGAGTGGTGCGCGGAAATGCACACGCGATGTTGGAAACGATTGCCACATGGCATGAGCGAGATTTGACGAACAGTTCTCTTGAGAGGATTGTCCTGCCTGATACGTTTCACTTAATTGATTTTATGATTAATCGTGTTTCCAAGATTTTGTCCGGAATTATTGTGATGCCTGAAAACATGAAAATCAATTTAAGAAAAATGGGGGATTTGGTATTTAGTGAACATTTAATGGTTGCGTTGATTCGATCAGGACTTTCGCGTCGAGATGCTTATAAAATTGCACAAAAGCACGCTGCGAACGCTTGGGATGGAATCGATTTTAAGGAGTCGGTTTTTGGGGATTCTGAAGTGTCGTCACGGTTGAGCCCCGAAGAATTACAAGAAGTATTCAGTTTGGAACACCACTTGAGAAATGCAAATTTGACCGTAGAAAAAGTGATTAAGGGGTAGACCAAAGCTTCGATTCGTTGTTGACCGACCAGGTTTTTCCGCTTGGTGCTTTTTGAGATTTGATGAACGTCTTGGATTTGTTTTTGTAAAAGTAATCCATTAATTCACATTTTGTTTGCCAATCCGGATCGCTTTTGAATTGAGTTTTTTCTTTTTCAAATTGAACATATCCCCAGAATTCTGGGCGGTGCATATCAACTGCGTGTTGTGGGGACCAAACCCAGTTGTCCTCTTTTAAATTTGGAATTTTTTCGTATTTGTTGTTCTTGATTGCGGTTTGCCACTGGACTCTTGAAAAGTTTACTCGCCACTGGTCTCCCGGATTTGGAGGCGATTTTGTACCTGCGAATTCGGCGAGTACTCTCCAGGGAAATGCTAATTCGACCACCCATTTTTCATCAGTGTCCAGTGGATTGTTTAGAGTGCCGTAAATTGTGACTTTGGATTTTAGACCGGGGATTTCCCATTCGTTGATTGCGGTTCCTCCATCACGATACGGTTTTGGTAATCTTAAATCCCAAAAAGTTCCCAGTGCATTAATCTCGAATTCATAGTAATCATGATTATCGCCATTCGGGTCAATAAATACTTCAAAATCGTTATCATGAAAAATGACCGAATCATGCTTGGTCAAAGTCGCCCAAATATGTGGCTCTGATAATTCTGCGCCAACATAAAAGTATTTTTCGTCCCACAACATTTTGACTCTTGTTAAGAATCTTGGCATGGGTTTCGAGTTGCCTTCGATATCTATGAAATCTTGCGTCCAATCTGCTTTTGACCATGGTATGTCATTGAGATTTCCGGTAAAAGTCGGCGGACTTTTTGTAAACAAACAGACATAACCTTGTGGATGGCTGAATAACATGGCTACCAGAAGTGCGTTCATTTTGGAATGACGGGAACACCGCCATTTGTTCCGACTGCGAAATAATGGTCATCAATAGAAATTTTCATTAAGATTGTCTCGAGACCATGAACGTCTTGGTGATTTTGCCATGTTGTGCTGTCGGTTTCGCGCCAATAAACCGTGTAGAAACCTTCGGGATTTCCTGCCCAACGGACCAGTGTATGGTGACCATTGTCTCTTGTTGTGGTGACATTTGTTGGTGCAATTTGTGAATTTGCGAGAAATTCAAGAGCCGTGTTATTGAGCTGGCAAACGCCATCTAAATAGTTGTAATCAATGTGTTTTTCAACGTCATCGGTTGTGTGTTGCCTTGTGTATTCTTCAAAAACTTCAACTAATCGAATTGCGTTGAATCCTGCATCTGCAAATGGCGTGTGGTCGCCTCCTCTACCGAATCGGTCAGCTCGTAGTACGAGTTTGGGCTTTACGGGGAGATGTTTGCATTTGTATTCAATCAATCTTGCTAACTCTCTGCTTTTGTGTGTTTCTTTTTCTTCACTAAAAATTCTTATTTGCTTTTTGTCTTTTTGTCCGAGAAGATTTTCGCTTGATCCGACGGTGTCATTGCTTAGAACGGCTTCAATTTTCCAGTTTTCTGCTTTTGCCCTTGCCGCGAGTGCTTTCGATCCCAAGAGTCCTTGTTCTTCACCTGAAAATAGGACAAATTTTATTGCACATTCGGTTGATTTGGATTGGAAGAATTGCGCAGCATTTAGGACGGCTGCACATCCGCTTGCGTCGTCGTTGGCTCCGGGTGCTTTTCCGGTTGGGTTGTCTGATAAATTGAGAGAATCCAAATGCGCTCCGATTACGAGAGTGCGATCTGATTTGCCTTTTTTTGTTGCGACAACTTGGACACATTCTGTGTCTTTTGGGACTCTTCTGCTCGCAGGCAAAACATATTTCATTAGCTCGACTTCAACGGAATTTAATTTTTTGAGTTGTTCGGCACACCATTCCGACGCATCCCAAATGCCTTTGGTTAATGAATTTCTTGTGTGCATGGACGACAAATGCTTAATTATTTCTTGATTAGTCATTTTTTGAATATCCGGCAGTGACGATTGACGCTATTCCACCGCGAACGTTGAATTCGCCTTTAATTTCTGCAAATCGGGGTTTGCAACTATCAATAATATCGTCAAGAATTTTGTTGACAACGGCTTCGTAATAGATCCCTTCATTTCTGAAACGATTATAGTAAAGTTTCAAAGATTTTAACTCGATGCAAAGTTCATCGGGGATATATTCGAGAGTTATGATTGCAAAATCGGGTTGCCCGGTTTTCGGACAAACGCTTGTAAATTCGGGAGCCACATGCTGGATTGTGTAATCCCTGTTCGGGTTCGGATTTGGAAAAACTTCCAAGATTTCCTTGTTCATTTCTGTATATTTTACCTTGAGTGGGTAGACTTTCGTCTTGATGCAGACACTGTGGCAACTTGATGAATCAGGAATGCATTTGATAAATCAGGGGTTGAGTAGTCCCTTTTTTGATGCATTTTTTTGGGTTTTCACATGTTTGGGCTTGGGTTGGTTACAGGCGCTTCCGTTTGTCGTTTCGCTTTTTTTTCAAAAAGTGCGTGCTATTGGAGCGATGGGATTAATTGCGATTGCTTTTAGTGGCTTATTGTGTCAATTGATTAAGAAACTGATTCCGCGAATGAGGCCCCCAAATTGGCCAGAAACGGTACGCATGAAAGATGAAGTTTTGTTTAGTTCGAGTTTTGTTAGTGGTCACACAACTACAGCGTTTGCGATTGCCACATTACTTACTCTGATTGTTCCAAATGAACGAAGATTAATTGTAGGAAGTTTGAGTTTTTTGGTTGCGAGTTTGGTAGGAATTAGTCGGATTTATCGCGGTGTGCATTGGCCTACTGATGTTGTTGCTGGCGCGATGCTTGGAATTGCCAGTGGCTGCTTTATTGTCATGATATACAATAGGAAAATGAAATGATGTTTGGTATTTCTTTTGGAATATATGATTTTGTGCCTGTGAATGCCTGGATTGAAAGTAAGCAGTTGCCCGTCCAGATTGTTGCACAAGACGAGCAAAAAATGGTTTGTGTTGCCGGAAGTTCAAAGTTCACGATTAACTTGACAAGAAACAGTGACAAAACGGAATTGCGAATTGTTCCTGCTCAAGATTTGTCTGTTTCTTTTAAGAGGAACTCGCGCTCATTGTCGGTCCGAAGTGGAAGTGTTGGTGACCGCGTGATGCAGTTTGGTGCCGGGTTTGCTTATTCAAAACTGAACAACGGCTTACTTTTTGGAAATGAACTGGTGATTGCAAACGGTATTGAGGTTGCGGCATACGGAGGAGCCAATTCCGGAGGATTTAGGATTAAGTTTAGCAAAGTCAATTCCACCGCTATTTTTGAAAGACGAAATGTTGAAGAATTATCGAACGAAGAAAACACGTGGGTAAGCCCAAGACGTGGATTTGTTTCGCTTGTCAAATCAATTCCAAAGAGCGTTATATTGCCCGCACAGGTCGATGATGATAATGCTGCATTTTTTGCAACTTTGATTGGACTTTGTGGAATTCGAATTCGACCGGTTTTGGAGGGGCCACTCCGTTTTGTTAGTTCACAAAAAATTGTATCCAAGATGGACTACTTTGAAAAGCAGAATTTGCCGGAAATTATTGCAACTCACGTTGAAGAAGAAGGCGGTCAAAGTTGTTGGGTTGGATTTATTAACATGTCGGATAGGCCTAAGTCTATGTTTTTGTCGCCAGATGAAATCGGTTTGGCCCCAGAAAAGTCTTATGTCGCTGCTGATTTTTGGCAGTGGCGCTACTTGGGACACTTTGCAGGGGAATTAGCGGTTACGGTTCCGCCAAATGGGTGCCGGCTGATTGTTTTGAGACCTTATGCTGGGCGTCCGCAAATTTTGTGTTCCGTAAACCAAATTCTTGGCTCGGTTGGAACGGTGATTTTTGATACGAAAAACTTAATGATTACGGGAAAACTTTCCGAGAAGAGTGACTTCTTGGTTAGCACTTCGGGAGTAAATGGAAATTTTTTGGGACCGAATTCGAATCTTCCGTTACGGGCTTTGAACCATGCGATTCAAGTTATGGGCAATCAATTGGGGAATTGGCAGTTGAAGTTTTCAAAAGTTGCGAAAGCGAAAGTAAGTTCGAAACCTGCATTGACTGCGGTTGCGGGATATCCATGGCGAGTTAGTTTTTTAAAAGATGTGAACAAGGAGCGAGAATTTATTGGGCATTATGTTTTTAAGAATGACCAATTGGTGGGCTATTTTGCAGATAACGAATTGTTTGACGATGATGTTGATCCAGGGTCACTCTATATTTACTCCATCGTCGGAGTAACGGCTTCTGGAGACGTTTCTATGCCGGAGAAAATAGATGCGA
Source organism: uncultured Fimbriimonadales bacterium (assembly GCA_964546835.1). Taxonomy (GTDB): domain Bacteria; phylum Armatimonadota; class Fimbriimonadia; order Fimbriimonadales; family ATM1; genus JAHCHL01. The sequence continues at coordinate 1,165 of CAZJKW010000045.1, read as the reverse complement.
GAACGGAATGGCCAATCAGTTATGCAATTACGGCGCTGTTTCCCATAGAAGTTGAGCCAAAAGATTGGTATCCGAGAAACGGTTTTTTAGCCAATGGCGATAGGTTAGTCGACAATGGACAATTCGTAATTGGCTATGGTCTGCCAGAAAATTCGAGAGTCAGCTATAAACTCTCGCGGACTTTTGAATCTATTGAGTTAAAAGTCGCCGGGGATTTGCGGTTTTTGAGTGATGGAGAGGAAATCAAAATTGAAAATGGGACGTTGGATTTAGATCAGACTAATATTTTATCTATTGAATCAAAGAAGGGCGGAGCAATTATGAATGCTCGACTAACGGCGAAGCCACGTCCATTAGCATTGCCTGCATTAAGTCAACGCGGAGCGCGATTCCTGCAAGCAAACCATCACGCACGATTGGCAAAATAGAAATCCCATTTGACAGCATCAAATGAAGCGCATCGCCAATTTCCATGTTCGCATCGGCGGTTTGTGGATTTTTCGTAGCAAAATTATCAATTCGCAGTTCTGCAAGTCCAGTAACATCGCCTTTGGAAGAAACTGCGCGCGCGAGGTCTCCTTCGGTAACAACCGAAACGGGTTGTCCTTTTTGGTCAACTATCACTAATGCCGGAAATTGATAAATATCCATTTTGTCTACAGCATCCCGAAAGGTTGACTCCATGTTAAGGGTCGGGATGTGAACGTGCATCACTTCGCTAATTGTCATTTTGTTACCAGCGAAACGTTCCGACAAAAGCGGCTGTTTCATTTCCTCTTTTCCAACTTTCGGCGAATGTGGGCTGAAAGAGTTTGTGATTTATCACCGTTGCAACACTTGTTGAAGTGTTTGAAGAAAGTGGGTCGTACCATTGAGTGCCCGGCATACTACAAACCAAGCACTCATTTCCATTCGTGGTTGCGTTGTACAGGGTTCCGTTGTTTGACTTGATGCAAACGTTTGCGTTTAATCCCCTGATTGCCATTGACATACCAGCAACTTCAATTGACTTGATTTCTCCAAACTCAATTTTTGAGCGGCTCTTGAGAAGTTCGATAAGTGCCAATTTTTGGTCGTGGTTCGCTTTAGCATCAACAAAAATAACCGATTCTCTTTGTTTTGAGCGCAACAAGTTTTCTTCGCCTCGAACCACTGCTGCAGCATG
>CAZJKW010000044.1:0-14668 GCA_964546835.1 uncultured Fimbriimonadales bacterium | reverse complement strand
ATGAGAGTGTTCATAAACCGCATTCTGGCATGCGCTGCCTTTTGTCTTTGGATTCAAGCAAGCGCTGCCACCTATGATGTATCAATCAACAGCTCAATCGGAACCGCAAACGTCATAGCAAAACTCGAATCCGGTACCGCAAATTGGTTTAGGATGCCTGCATGGGCTCCGGGAGATTATCGAATTGTCAATTTTGGCAAGCGAGTCAGTAACGTTAGTCTCTTTCATGGCGGCCAGCCAGTAAGTCCAAGTGCAACCAATGACGTGAACCTATTTATTGGTATTGAGCCGTTTGACGAGATTCGTTACACCGTTAAACAAGGTCGTGGTCAATTTGCAGAAGACCTGCGGATTCGTGAAAACGAGGTGATTTGGAACGGCCCGGCGATGATGGGCTGGTTTGAAGGTGATGAGCAAAAGAAACAGAAGCTCACGGTTAACCGAATTTCCGACAAAGCAAAAATTGTAATTGCATTAGAAGAAACTGCACCCGGCCACTTTCTTGCAGAAAATTACGATAAATTAATTGATGCACCTTTGGTTATGTCTGATTCTCTTATCATTTCCAGTTTCGATGTTCAAAAGAAAAAGCATTTCCTTGTTGCATATGGCAACAATAAAGGGATTAACTTATCGTCCTATGAAAAACTGTTAAGGCCCGTGATTGAAGCCGCAAGAGATTTGTTTGGCGAGTTGCCATACAAAGAATACTATTTCTTTATGGATATTGACGGTGGAAACAGCGGACTTGAACATGAAAACGCCTGCGTCGTGGGAATTTCAAAACGGCTTGACCCAATTTATTTGATTCCATTGTTAGCCCATGAATACGTTCATGTTTGGAATGTAAAGAGAATCCGCCCAAAAGCGTTCAATCCATTTGACTACACTAAACCCGGAGCTACCGGTTCGATTTGGTGGCTTGAAGGTGTTACCGATTATTTTTCGAACCTGCTCATTTACCGATCTGGAATTGTTTCAAGAATGGATTTCCTGAAATCATTAAGTGATGAGTTGCGAACCCAAATTTATCCATTCCAATTTCCCGTTTCTGCCGAAGAATCCAGTCGAAGAGTCTGGGAAGCGAATAACAGCCGTGGTTTCGGTGGCGTTGATTATTATTCAAAAGGAAAGGCACTGGGTGTTAGTTTGGACTTAATGATACGTGCAAATTCACTTGGCACCAGGTCGCTTGACAACGTCATAACCACATTAAACCAAGAGTGCAAAGGCGGAAAAATCGGCTTTTCAGAAACTCGAATTCGTGAACTTTGTATCTTTTTCGGTGGAATTCAAATTGCGGAATTGTTTGACCGATCAGTCACCCAACCCGGTCCGTTACCTCTTGAACAAATGCTTAACGGCACAGGTTTTATCTGGGAAAATGGATATATGTATGAAAAAAGCACTGCAACTGAAAAAGAACGTTCAATTGCAGCGCTTTATCCTGACGCTATTCGCTAACTAAAGTCTGCGCAATGTTGTAACAAGCGTCATTTTCATTGCTTGTGCGCCTTGTCCCATCACCATTGACATCGTAATGTTGGCCTTTTCTTGCATACCGTCAGATTGTCGAACCCACATGGTTCCGCTTCCGTTCATTTGCATTTGTCCGGAAGATTTCATGGTCATCGCCAATTTGTAACAGTTGTTAACTCCTACTTTTTCAACTGCAAGTAGTTTGTTCGTTACCGTCATGTCAACATTGCCGATCTGAGTTGGCATTTTTTGCGAAGTTGTCCAAGATTGTCCGATTCTAACTGCATTTTTTGGATAACTCGTTGTCGTATTAACCCCAGACATAGCGCTTTGCCCACCGGAAACGGTTGTCTTTCCGAGTGAGTCCATGACTATCGTCGTTCCGGCTTGCATCATTTGCTTTTCAATGTTCTTCGCCTGCTCCGCTCCGAGCATCGAAGATTTCACTTTGGCCGATTCCATTTTTGAAGTCAGTGTAAATTTTCCATTTGCAACATTCGTAACGGTCTGCCTCAAAGTTGCATTGATATCCATTTTGGCGGGCTTGTTTCCCATCGGCAAAGTTGTGGACATCGTATATGCATGGCGAATAACTTGTCCTTTTTTTAGGTTAACTCGAATCAAATACCCTGACTGCCCTGCCAAAACAGGAATTGCAAGTACAAAAAGTGACAATGCGATCAATCTTCTCAATGGTTGCCTCCAAACCGGCACTAACGGCCAATCTTAACTGATTATACGTTCAGTTTAACTCTTTTGACGCTGTTTCAGAATCCGGGTTCGCTCGTAGCGTTCAAAAAGGACTTTAGGTCGTCCTCGTTCACATTCGGCTCGCCGGGACTCAGGTTGTTTAACTTCCCTTCAACAATCCACGTTTCCAATCGTTCGATTTCATTGAACAAATGATCGAATGAATCCACATAATAAAGTAACGGCTGGAAATGATGGATTTCAAAGTATTGGTTAATCACCCATTCCATCTGGAATGGATAACGTTGCACATCTGGCGAAACGATACAATGTTCGATTTCGCTAAATGAACTCAACAATCCGCTACCATAAACTTTTAACTCATTTCCAAATTTCATCAACCCAAACTCAATCGTAAACCAAAAGAACCGCGCCATTCCTTTGATAATGCTTTCGATATTTCGCACTCTCTCTAATTCATCTTTAATTTCATTTGCGTGGATTGCTGCGGCTCGGGCAACTTCTCCAAATCTAACAAGGACATCTGCAAATTGCCTATCGGTATGCATCGGGACGTGACCGCTGACATCGTGAAAGATGTCCGGCTCCGGGAGATAATCCAAACTGTTTCCGTCGCGAATCGTAATAGTAGTCGGAAATGCCCGGTTTCGCAAACAATCAAAAAACAGATAAGCCGGAACATAACCACTCACCGCTTTTGCCGAAAAGCCGCTCAACGGTTCAAGAAACCGGTTGATATCAGATAAATGAGGAATTTCGTTTGGATTGAGCGCCAAATTTGAAACGCCTTCCATAAACTTTGGATGGGCATACCTTTCCCACCTGGGACGAATCCTTGCATACAACTTTCGCCATGTATCTTGATTTTCTTCGCTGTATAACTCATAAGGTTGCTGGATATACAGTGTGCCGTTAGATTGGGCTTCTTCGATGAAGGGTGCCTTGGTGGTCGTAAGGCCAATTGACGCCATATCGTCAATTATCCACGCTTTGGCGCGGAAAGTGATAGTGCAACTTGCTCAGAAACCTTGCCGAACTCAGAAATCTGGCTGGAAGGAAACTCAATGATCACATTTGACCACCTTCCTTGACCGGAAACTGACCTTTGGAAATATCGCTTCCCGTTTGCATCCCAGGTGACAAAGTAATTGTTTGAATTGTACGTCTTGCTGATAATCGTTTTCCGACCCTCTTTCAACTCCATCACCAGTTCTTCAAACCGCTCTTTTGAAGTTTGGTCAAAAACGTTATTGTCACCCCAAACAATTACCTTCAAATTCTTTGATTGACTAACAAATTCCCTTCCGTCACCGTTAATGGACTCCGGCTGAGGATTCAAAAAATGTGGATAACTGATTTGGTATCCAAACCGAATGTTGACGTATTTCTTAAAAGAAATCGTTGTCTTTGCTACGATTAATGCAGTTGCCATCATTAGAATCAGTACGCCGGCCGTTTTCATGATTTACAATTTATTAATCCGCAAAGTTACAGATTTTGCAATGGCCCCAAATGTTGCTTTAATCGAACTTGATGTGCTGGCACTCACCGAAATCGTATTGATTTCAAAATTTGCACTTGTCATTCCAAATGGAATGACAACGCTTGCAGGCAAGTTTGCGCTGGCGTTACTCGATAACAAATTAATCACCAGACCCCCTTCCGGCGCAGGGCCATCAATTCGCACGGTTCCAACCGAAGAATTTCCACCCACGACAGTCGTAGGAGCCAAACTAATTGACATTAGAGTCGGCGGCTTAATAGACAAATTCGCAAAAACAACGTTTTCGCCCCGTGATGCGGAAATTTGTGCAACCTGATTTGATCCAACGCCTAATGTCGATACGGAAAATTTCACCGACTTCAGTCCAGCAGGAACAATTACAGAATTCGGCACCATTGCAAATGGCGAATTGGATGACAAACTCACCACCATTCCTCCGCTGGGCGCAGCAAAATTCAAACTCAACGTGGCGGAAACGCTACTGCCACCTCGTAACGACGTTGCACTCAAACCAAGCTTATACAACATCGGTGCAATCGTTACATTCGCAGTTTTTATGACCGCACCACGTTGCGCAACGATGGATGCAGTTCTCGAAACACTCGTAGGTAGCGAATTGTAACTGAAAGAAACCTGAGTCGCTCCGGCAGGAACGGTGACGGAATCCGGCAATTGAACATATGCGCTTTCCGAACTCAGTTGAATCTGCAATCCATCGCTCGGTGCAGCGTTGCTAATTTTCACGATTCCAACTCCGGTACCGCCTCCTCCGATTTTGGTCGGAGTCAAAGTGATGCTGGTGAGCAATGCCGGTGCAAGAGTGAGTTGCGCGCTACGTACAATTAACCCTGAACTTCCCGTAATTTGAACTAATTCATCTTGGTTGACAACGGCAGTAGAAATCGTAAAAGTCGCACTTGCTTTTCCTGCAAGAACTGTAACGCTTGCAGGCACCGTTACATTTCCACTATTATCGCTAAGTTGAATCACTCTTCCACCGGTAGGTGCATTTCCATTTAGCAGAACGGTTCCGGTCGCAGAAGTACCGCCACGAACGCCGGTTGGATTAATCGAAATTCCTGCAAAAAGTGGAACCACATTGATTTGTGCAGATTTCTCACTTTGTCCAAGCGTGGCTGTAATCATTGCGCTGCTCGGCTCAAGCACAGGCGAACCGGTCACTACAAAACTTGCGCTGTTTGCACCGCTTGGAATAAACACACTCGCAGGAACGGTTGCAGATTCATTTGAAGAACTTAACAAAATGTTGAGTCCCGAAGCCGGCGCATTCGTCGCAACTTTTACGGTCGCCGTTGTGGTTCCACCATCAACAATACTTCCTGAAACAAAAGTCAAACTCAAAATCTCCGTTGTCCGAATTTGCAAGGTTGCAGATTTCGTTACGCCTCTTAGTCCGGCACTGATTTGAGTTTCGGTATCGTTGCTGACTGCAAAAGTGGATACGTTTGCGCTTGCGCTTGTTGCCCCCGCGTTAACCGTTACAGTTGAAGGAACTGATGCACTTGAACTTGAAGAACTCAAAGAAACGACCACACCACCTGTCGGTGCAGGACCATTCAATTGCACCTGAATACTCGCTGCTAAACCGCCCCGAACTGATGTCGGATTTAAAACCACCTGTTTTAATAATGGAGTAACCGTCGCATTTCCTTGCGCAGAATTCATCGAATTCGACGCTGTTACCGTTACGGACTTTGACTCCGTTACATTTCCTGTAAGAATTCCAACCGTTACACTGGTTTGACCAACCGGCACCGTTGCAGTTGCCGGAACAGGAAATGCAAATGCATCACTTGATGACAAATTAACAAGAACTCCACCGGATGGAGCGGGTGACGCAAGAGAAATCACCAAAGAAGCACCGCTTCCGCCATAAACCGTTGTCGGGTTAATCGTAACACCCGAAATCTCTCCCGGTTCTCCTGAACTTCCTGCAGCTTGTAACGCAGTCAAGACGTTCGCGCGACCTGCCCCGGGTGCCATCGGCTTGCCGTTTGCATTGTAAGGGTCAACATTTCCAATAATTAAATCAACAATTTCCTGATTGGTTAAATCCGGATTTTGCGACATCAACAGTGCGGCTTCGCCGGCGACAAATGGAGTAGACATGGACGTCCCACTCATCAATCCGTAAACGCTTCCGGGCAGAGTTGATCGTATGCTTGCTCCCGGTGCTGCAATGTCAACCCAATCACCATAACAACTAAAACTTGCCATCGTGTCCGAACTATCCGTTGCGCCAACGGTGATTACATTTGCGGTCGCTCCGGGATAGTTTGGTATGTTGTTACCCGCATTGCCCGCCGCCCCGACAATAACTGCACCGTTATTCCATGCGTAATTAATCGCATTGGTTAAAGTTTGTGATTGCGTTGGCGCGCCAAGACTTAAACTAATGACTTTCGCACCATTGTCGACTGCAAACATAATTCCGGATGCAATGGCAGTCGAACTACCCACTCCATCTGAACCGAGAACTTTCATCGGCATTATCTTAATAAAATTTGAATCGGTTACACCGGCCTGACCATTCCAACCGGCAACGCCCGCAATTCCTATTCCGTTATTGATTTGAGCCGCTGCAATGCCTGCACAATGCGTTCCATGTCCATGGTCATCGCTCGGATCGGCATCGTTGTTAACATAATCATATCCGACAACAATTCCGTTGTTTCTCAAAATTTTGTTCGTTAAATCAGGGTGATTTAATTGAACACCTGTATCAACAATGGCAACAACCACCGTTGCTTGCGGATTCCAAAGTTCCCATGCCTGATTGGCTTTTGTGATTTGAGGTGCATATTGCTGTCCAAACAAAGTGTCATTTGGGTTTGCAAAAGATTTGAATAAGTAGTTGGGTTCTACGTATGCGACTCCCGTTTTTCTTCTCAATTCAAAAATTGCATCCGACATGGAAACGTCATCGTCAATTTCCAAGCGGTAGGCCCGAATTCTTGAATCATAACCTTTTGCACTTCCAACTGAATGAAATTGCCGTTCCATGGATTCACTTGCCGAATATCCCGGCTTCAATCCAACAATAACCTCTCCCGGTACCGAAGATTGTCCAAAAGCAACCGAAAGCATTGCAGTAGTTGATATCAAAAGAGACAGTCGTGAAAATAGTTTCATCAAAAGCAAACCCCAACGGAAAAGCGTCCGCACGCAACTAAATAATCGGTTCCAGCAATTTCGAACTTAAACCCAAGACAAACTACGGGGTAAATCTATCTTTGCAATCAAAAAAACTAACAGATTAGTTGAGAGTTTTCCGAACAACTTCAAGCAAATCATCTTTATTCGGAATACACATCAATTCAAGATTTCGAGCATAGGGCATCGGCACATTCAGTCCGCCAACCCGACCTACCGGAGCATCCAAATAATCAAAACAAGATTCTTGTATTCGTGCAACAATTTCCGCCCCGAATCCACCTGACTTCCAATCTTCATAAATCACAACGGCACGATTTGTCTTTCGCACCGAATCAAAAATCGTTTCGGTATCCAACGGCAACAATGAACGCACATCAATAACTTCAGCGCTGATGTTCTCTTTATCCAATTCCTCGGCTACTTCCAAACAAACATGCGTCATGCGTGAATATCCAATCAAACTGATATCGCTTCCCTCGTTTCGAATGGCGCATTTGCCAAATGGCACCGTGAAATCTTTATCCTCTGGGACTTCACCTTTCATCGCATACAGGCCCGGGTTTTCGGTAAACACCACCGGATTTTCATCACGAACCGCAGTTTTCAACATTCCATAAACATCTTCTGGTGTGCTCGGAGCAACTACTTTTAACCCGGGAACGTGTGCATACCATCCTTCCAAACTATGACTATGCTGTGCGCTCAACTGATTTGCTGCGCCACCGGGCCCACGCAAAACCATCGGCACCGTAAATTGGCCGCCGCTCATATAATGAATTTTTGCCGCGTGATTAATCATTTGGTCCAACGCCAAAATACTAAATGACATCGTCATCATTTCCACAATCGGACGACATCCAACCATCGCAGCACCAATCGCCATACCCACAATTCCGGGTTCGGAAATGGGAGTATCCAAAACTCGTTTCTGTTTAAACTGTTCAAACAATCCTTGTGTAACTCGAAAAGTTCCTTGGTATCTTCCGATATCCTCGCCAATCAAAAAGACATTTTCATCTCTTTCAATTTCTTCGACCATGGATTGTCGGAGTGCATCTCGATAAGTCATTACTGCCATAGTTAGTGCCCCTTCTCCGGTTCCAAATCTGAATAAACATCGGAATAAACTTCTTCCGGATCGGGCTTTGGAGAATTGGCAGCAGCATCATAGACGGCTTCCATTTCCTCTTCCGCTTCAACGCGTATTGCTTCCATTTTTTCTTCAGTCATCAAATTATGGGTTCTCAAAAAATCTTCCATCAATGTGATTGGGTCTCGCTTTTTCGCAACTGCAACTTCTTCGGGTGTTCGATAAAGCGATTGGTCATTATCAGCCGCCCCATGTCCTGCAAAACGATAATTCATGATCTCAACAAAATACGGCCGCATCGTTGTCCGAACTCGCGAAATAATTCTCTCTGCATCCCTTCGCACTTGAAAAACATCCATGCCGTCAATCCGTTCATGCTCCATCCCAAAACCTTCGGCACGCTTATGCAACTCGGGGTCTGCCGCGTGATACTCAATTCGAGTTCCCATCGCAAATTGATTGTTTTCTACAATAAAAATCACCGGTAAATCCCAAAGTGACGCCATGTTCATCACTTCATAAAGCACACCGGCGTTGGCTGCGCCATCCCCAAAAAAGCAGTGTGTAACCTCATCGCCACCTTTGTACTTAGTTCCAAAGGCCAATCCTGCCCCGATAGCCGTATGCGCCCCAACAATTCCCCATCCTCCAAAAAAGTCATGTTCTGCACTATAAAGGTGCATTGAACCACCCTTTCCTCGACTCATCCCGCCGCTACGCCCCATAATTTCTGCCATACAGGCAACAGGATCGCAACCTAAAAGCATCGCATGGGCGTGGTCTCGATAAGCCGTGATGACTGGGTCGCCCTTTTTGATTGCGGCCAACCAACCAATGGCGGTCGCCTCCATACCGGTGTAAACGTGTAAATAACCGCCTGCCAAACCGGCACGATAAGCCCGTTCGCTTTGCGCCTCAAAAGCGCGAATCCTGAGCATTTCCCGATAGTAACGTTCGATCTCCGCCGGCGATTCGGTTACTGCTTGGCTCTTGGGCAGAGCGTCGCCGTTCTTATTTGTCTTGGGTGAAGAGGCCAATATGAATCTCCTTAGTTCCTCAAAAACGATTCAAGCGGCTTGGCAACGCTGACAAGCCGCTTGGTTATACCGAATTTTGAACCGAAATGACTCCGGTTCTATTGTAAATGCAACTATGTTGCGTTTAGTATCGTCGTCTTCGGTCGTCTCCTCGGTCACGATCGCCGTATCGGTCGCGACCGCCGCCGCCACCGCCACCGCCGCTACCTTTTGGTCGTGCTTCGTTAACGACAACTTTGCGTCCGCTAATCTCTTTGCCGTTCATCGCCTCTACGCAGGCTTCTGCCTGTTCTTCGGGGATGTCAACAAATCCAAAACCTCTTCCCTCAACTACCCGCGCGCTTTGCGGCGAATACGCTGAAAAGAAGTCGAATAATTCTCGCTCGCCTGTTGAATAAGGCAAGTTTCCTACAAATAAGCTTTTGTTAGCCAATGATTTCTCCGTTAGTTGTTAGCCGCCTCAGCGGCATGATTCTCGTGCGGTCCTTTCCTCTCATTCCCCGCACACAACTGCCTACGGATCTGTCTCGGTCTGAATCGAACGCGTTATTATAGAACATCTATAACAACCTAAACTTACGTTCTCGCTTGACTCCCCGTTCCAAAAGTCCCATTTCTGGTCGAGCCCCATTCAACAATTCGGAGTCTGGCTCGCCATTGGAATCGCGATCAACTCCAATCTTCCATGCATCATCAGCAAGAGCCGCGGCAGCATCCAACGACATGGTGGGTTTGTACTTTGAACTCAAATAGTCCAGCATTTTTTGTTCGATATCGGGCGAACCCGCGGCGACGGCGATGTTTCGATGAGCCGCAAAGTCCCCATCGTAATTTAACGATATGAAAATGTCATCCTCCACCGAAGCATTCAGTTCCGCAAACAATGCATGAATGACAAACGGTGCCATGGAAATATCACCAAATGCACGTTTCAATGGACTACTAAGCGCAAATCCAACCAACCGGCCAATCGTAACATCATCTTCAGCCCTTTGATAACCTTCTTGATGCGCAAAATCAATCGCACTGATTCTTAATGATTCAACATCGGCTTGTTGCCCAATCGCTGAAAACATTAATCGGTCATAAATTTCATAAACTTTTCGCACATGTCTTCGATACGTATAAAGCAACACACCCGATTCAATTGATAAACCAACAATAGGCGACCCGCCTTTCAATCGGTTTTCAATATATTGCGCTCTTTGTAAAATGGACTCTTGCCAATCGTAGGGAGAAAGCATTACTGTTTCACCTTTCCTATTTCCGCAATCGCCGATTTCAAAATTTTGTCATCCACACTTTCAATTCCGTCTCGCGTCAAAGTTTTTGCAATCGGAGGAGTCCTTTCAAATCCTCCGGTCGCACTGTCGAGTTGAGCAGCAATATCAAGCATGATTAACCCTTCCGAAAGAACATCCTTCAAAGGCCTTTTGTCAAACGGTCCACTTTTGCGCGAAACATAATCAAAAATCCCGCGAATCCTCTCACTCCCCGAGCCGGCTGCTGCAAATTCTCCACTGTTGAACCTTGCACCCATTACATCGTAAAAATAAATCACAAATTCATCATTCACTCGGTCAAATGCACTAATCACCGGAATAAATACTCCGATTCCTTCCATAGACATACTTAAGTTGCCGCTTAACGAACGGCTCACCTCCATTAACTTCCCTTCCAAACTCATTTCCTGCAATTGGGTCCGAGCGTAATATTTGTAAGCATGTTTCAAATATCTTGTGATTTCAACACTTCTTGCAAATGAACCTGAAATGGCTACAAGCGTGTCATCGTCCAAAGCAAAAACTTTCTCCGCTTTGTCGTACATGATGTAATTCGATGCAGTTGCGCGCCTGTCCCCTAAATTCAAGATTCCCTTGTCGTATTTGAGAGCCAAAACCGTAGTTCCGTGTGTTTCGATTGTGCCAAACGGAGGGCTTGGTCGCTCGCCCGGAAACCCAACTAACTCTCCAAAAGTACGACTTTCAATTTTCACCATTTTCAATTACTCCAACTTATTTCTTTTGGTTCATTAAGGCAATTTTCAACACTTCGTCCACTTGTTTAACTTTGTAAACTTTGAGTTGGGACAGTGCCTCTTTCGGTACGTCAGCCAAATCTTTTTCATTTTCTGCCGGAATTATCACGTTCTTGATTCCGGCTCGATGCGCTGCAAGAAGTTTTTCTCGTAAGCCGCCAATTGGCAAAACTTTTCCGCGCAGGGTGATTTCACCGGTCATAGCAACATCGCTTCGCACCGGCTTTCCTGACAATGCGGATGCGTAAGCCGTTGCTATCGTCACACCTGCACTCGGGCCATCTTTCGGAACAGCACCTGCCGGTACGTGAATGTGAACATCCATCGGCGAACCATGAATTTGATTTCTGGATCGAACGTAACTTACGGCCGCTTGAGCCGATTCTTTCATAACATCGCCAAGTTGCCCGGTCAAAATAAGTCGCGGCTCGTTTCCATGTGCGGGAATCAAACTCACCTCAATCGTAATGACGTCTCCTCCAAATTCCGTATAAACCAAACCCGTTGCCGCCCCAATTTCGTTCTCTTTTTCTTTCGAACCGTAACTAAATCTTGCAACGCCCAAAAATTGCGAAACTTCTTTTGAAGTGACGTTGATTTTTCCTTTAAATCCTTCCGCAACTTTTCTTGCCGATTTACGAAAAATGGTCGAGAGTTCTCTTTCAAGATTTCGGACACCTGCTTCACGAGTGTAATCTCGAACGACAGTACGAACGACTTGCGGCGAAATTTGCACCTGCGATTTTTTCAAACCATGTTCAACGATTTTTTTAGGCACCAAAAATTGTGTTGCAATGCGCACTTTTTCTTCTTCCGTATAACTTGGAAACTGAATCACTTCCATTCGGTCTCTTAATGGCCACGGAATATTTTCTAAAAGATTTGCCGTACAAATAAACATGACTGCACTCAAATCAAAGGGTGCTTCAATATAATGGTCACCAAACTTATCGTTTTGTTCCGGGTCCAGCGCCTCAAGCAATGCAGAAGTTGGGTCTCCCCGAAAATCCATACCCATTTTGTCAATTTCATCCAGCATGAAAACCGGATTTTTCGTGCCAGAAGATTTGATTCCTTGAATAATTCTGCCGGGCATCGAACCAATATAAGTTCTTCTGTGACCACGGATTTCCGCTTCATCTCGAACTCCACCCAAACTGATTCGATGGAAGTTTCTTCCCAACGATTCTGCAATCGATTTTCCAATACTGGTTTTTCCAACTCCCGGCGGCCCAACAAAGCATAAAATTGGGCCACGCAAACTTCTGGATAACTGACGAACCGCAAGAAAATCAAGAATTCGATCTTTTACTTTTTCCAACCCAAAATGGTCTCGGTCCAAAATGCGTTTTGCCTTTTTCACATCAAGCGAATCTTCGCTCATCGTTTGCCACGGCAGCGTCGTCAACCAATCCAAATAAGTTCGAATCACCATGGATTCTGGACTTGCCGATGGCGCGCGTTCTAATCGCTTTAGTTCATGTTCTGCTTTTTCGCGGGTTTCTTGCGGCATTCCGGAAGCTTCAATTTTTCTTGCAAACTCATCAATTTCCGAACCTTTATCGTCGCGCTCGTTTAATTCTTGTTGAATTACTTTTAGTTGCTCTCGCAAAAAATATTCTCGCTGGGTTGCACCCAATTCTTCTTCAACTTTTGACCGAATATCGGATTGCAACTGAAGAACTTCGCGCTCTCGATTTAGAATCTGCACCACCTTTTTCAGTCGCGCATCCCAATCAATCATTTCCAAAACTTCCTGCTTCAGCGAGGGGCGAATTGCCAAATGATGAGCAATGCAATCTGCAAGTGGACCCGCATGCTCAATGTGAATCGCCATTTGCATCGCTTCAACCGGAATTTGTCTTCCAAGTTGAAGAACTTCGTCAAACAATCGCAACGCCTCACGCATCATCGCGTCTGAATCATTTTCAACATTCGGTTCTTCAATCACAAACTCGCCCTCGGCTTGCAAGAAGCCGAATTCTTCAATAACATTCGTGATTAAGATGCGAAAGAGTCCGCGCAAAACCACGCGCATCGTTCCGTCCGGCATCGGCAAAACTTGAGTGACTTCGCTTATGACGCCAACTTTGTGCATGTCCCTCGCTGTCGGTTCTTCAACTCCAACATCGTTTTGGGTTAAGACCACCACCTGTCGAGATTCATCAAGTGCAGCATGCAACGCCCGCAAAGACATTTCTCTTCCAACCAAGAGCGTGTTAATCAACTCGGGAAAGTGCACCGCATCGCGCACGGGCAATACCGGAAATCGGTTTTTTGCCATGCGTTTTCGTCGTCGATTTCCCGCAACCGTTGAAGCCATCGGTTTCAACTTACCCAAGTTGGCACGTAACTTGAATCACCTTTGAACATGAAGCCAAAACAGATACTGGTGATTGTTCTGGAGTTGATTACAATTTCAGCCATTGCAATCGGAATTCACGGAATCAAAATGCCGGCAGAATCCTTAAAATCCGAAACTTTCGAACTTATTCAGCGGTAACCTTTCCCCGATGAAATGGTTTGCTGTTCTTCCGCTTTTGTTCGTTACCGCTCAAGACAAGTGGGAAGTTAAACCGCCCTACGTCGAGAAATCGAAACTCGCAATGGACGCAACCCTCGACGTTTCTTATCAAGGTCTCCAATTGCCGGTCAAAGCCACAGCAGAGATCTTAGTCGGATCGATTTCGGAAAAGGAAATCAAAACCGTAATGGCGCTTCGCGGATTGGAAGTGGACGGTCAACCCATGGGAAGCGACGTCGAAATGAACTTCGTCCTGAACAAGCGCGGTTTTCCGGTCTCAACCGATTCGGAATATGGAGACCAAGCCCGAAGAATGCTAATGCCAACACTGTTGGTTTATCCCGAATCTGCCATCTCAGCGGGGGAAAAGTGGATTTTTCAAGCAGAAGACCCGCGAAAAACGAAACTTGAATACGAGGTTGTTGCAGCCGAAAAACTTGGTGACATAGAAACGCTGAAAGTTTCCGTCAAGTTATCAGAGACCGCGCAAGAGCCCATGACCGCTACTGGGTTTTACTGGCTTGGCAAAGACGGCAAGGTCCAAAAAATGGATGTTTCTGTTAAGAACTGGCCGATTCCTCAAGTCGGCGGCATTGGTTCCGTCCGCATCCAAGCGAAGATTAAGCCGTAGAACTTCCGGGTTCACGCTGTTCATCCGCTTCACTTACTTCACTTACTTCATCTACTTCATCTACTTCACTTACTTCACTTACTTCACGTTCATCATTGTCATTTTTGGACTTTTTGCGATTTTTGGTTCAGGTTCAAATTGGGGTGGGTTGCTTTTCCGGTTCTGTTCTTTTGAAGAAAGTTGATTTGAAGTGTTTGCTCACATCCTATAGGCCTCGGCAGAGCCATTTGTCAAGGATGTTTTTTGAAACCTGGTATTTTTGCTGGGAAGGCGATGACACCCCCACCCGTTTCATTCCTCACCAACCTCCCCCTAACGGGTGAGGTTGTTTAACAATCCACCGGCTTGTCACCTACGCCCATTACATGGCACAACTTCATTGTCGGCTCTCACTCTTCGTGGTTAAATCGGTGCCACCCGTCCGAGCATAAACGGTATCGAATAATGGTAGCCGCCTATAACAAGAAAACGTTAGCG
>CAZJKW010000043.1:0-14926 GCA_964546835.1 uncultured Fimbriimonadales bacterium | reverse complement strand
AAATTCGGTTCGCTTCTTCGGGATTGCAACTGTTGCCTGTACCAATTGCCCACACCGGTTCATATGCAATTGCTAACTCATTGATTTCTTCATGATCAACATCTTTTAATGCAGCGGACAGTTGAGAAGCAATCACCATATCCGTTTGGCTTTCGTTTCTTTCTTCGACGGTTTCACCGACACATAAAATTGGGACGATGCTTGCAAAGAGGAGTGCTTTTAACTTTTTGTTCACTGCAAAATCTGAATCAGAAAAATAACTCGTTATTCGGCTATCGTCCGGTGCGATACCGAATCTTCCGCGGCGTTCACTGTGTCCAACGATACAGTATTTGCAGCCCGAATCCAATAGCATTGATGCAGAAATTTCTCCTGTAAAAGCACCTTTCGATTCCCAAAAAACATCTTGAGCACCGAGGGCTGTGTTCGGTGCGGTTAACAAATCGCGGACTGAATTAAGCACAGTAAAGGATGGGCAAAATAGAACGTCAACGCCGGGACTTTCTTTCGCAATCGGAATCAATGACTCAACCAAACTGGCTGCCTCTGCGGAAGTTAAGTTCATTTTCCAATTTCCTGCAATCAATTTCCTGTTCATTTCTGTCCTAGTTTCATTCTATCCGTTTAGGTAAAATCGAGTTCTCACGGAGGAGAAATATGGCGCTGATTGTTGATATCAAAGCCAGAGAGATATTAGACAGCAGGGGAAACCCTACACTTGAGGTAGATGTTTCGTTAGATGACGGCGGTTTTGGTCGCGCATCTGTTCCCAGCGGAGCAAGTACCGGTGCTCACGAAGCGGTTGAACTTAGAGATGGGGACAAATCCCGTTATTTTGGAAAAGGCGTTTTAAATGCGGTTAAGCATGTTAATGAAGTTATTGCACCTGCGCTCATGGAATTTGATGCGCTGGATCAAAGTGAGTTGGATTGCGTTCTGATTGAATTGGACGGCACAGACAAAAAAGAAAAACTTGGTGCGAATGCAATTTTGGGAGTTTCACTTGCTTGTGCAAAAGCGGCAGCGAGTAGCAGTAATTTGCCATTGTTCCGATATGTCGGAGGCATTTCTGCTAATTTGTTGCCGGTTCCGATGCTTAACGTTTTGAATGGCGGAAAGCATGCCGAGAGTAACGTTGATTTCCAAGAATTTATGATTTTGCCAATAGGTGCTCCTTCTTTTTCTGAGGCAATTCGATGGGGTGCAGAAATTCAAGCGACTTTGAAAAAGATTTTGCATGATAAGGGTTTAACAACCAGCGTTGGTGATGAAGGTGGTTTTGCCCCTAATTTAGAAAGCCAAGAACTTGCATTTGACTACTTGTTGGACGCAATTTTGAAAGCAGGATATGAACCCAAAAAACAGGTTCTGCTTGGAATTGATGCAGCGAGCACGGAATTTTGCGACAAGGGAATTTATCAGTTCAAGGCTGGCAAGGTCAAACAAAGAAATTCGGATGAAATGGTTGGATATTACGAAGAATTAGCCAATCAATATCCGATTATCAGCATTGAAGACGGGCTTGCAGAGGATGATTGGGATGGTTGGAAAGCGTTGACTAATACTCTTGGGAATCGCTGTCAATTGGTTGGTGATGATTTGTTTGTTACCAACACAGAAAGATTGTCGCAAGGAATTGAAAATAAAACAGCAAACAGCATTTTGGTAAAAGTGAATCAAATTGGTACGTTGTCGGAAACGGCGAATGCCGTCAATATGGCCCATCAGTCCGGTTATACAGCCGTGATGAGCCACCGAAGCGGAGAAACGGAAGATTCCACAATTGCGGATTTAGCAGTCGCAATGAGGTGCGGCCAGATCAAAACAGGTGCAGCGTGCAGGACAGACCGAATTGCCAAATACAATCAGCTTTTAAGAATTGAAGAAATGGTTGGAGATTCGGCCCAATATGCCGGTTGGTCGGTGTTTTCAAAGTGGTCGAATCACTTTGGCATCTGATAACAGTCTAATTTTTGGCTTAAATGCATAGAAAAACAAAAATCGTTTGTACTTTGGGGCCAGCAGTTGACTCGTTGGAAAAAATTCGTGAGTTGATTCGGGCCGGCATGAACATAGCCCGGCTCAATTGCAGTCACGGAGATTGGGAAACTCGGAAGAAGTGGGTTAGTTGGGTTAGGCAAGCCGCAAAAGAAATGGATGCGCACATCGGCATCCTTCTTGATTTGAGTGGCCCCAAGTTTAGAATAGGACTGTTGCCAATTGAAGGAATCCATATAAATGCCGGTGAAACGATTTTTATTGGTGAAAAAGCGAACCAGTTGCCCATTGTTCAACCAGAGGTGCTTGCAAAATTAAAACTGGGAACTCAGTTATTGATTGCTGATGGTGATGTTAGTTTCAAGGTTAAGTCACGTTCTGCAAAGTTGATTGAATTAGTTTGCATGTCGGGTGGACATATCAAATCCAAACAAGGGCTGACGGTTGTTGGCGCAACATTTGAAGTACCTTCGATGACCAAAAAGGATATTGAGGACTTAAATGAGGGAGGGAAACTGGGAGTTGAGTTTGTTGCGTTGAGTTACGTAAAAACAGCAAATGACATTATTGAACTTGGAAAGCGTGCAGAAAAAATTGACCCTTCGATTCAGATTATTGCAAAAATTGAAATGCGTAGTGCAGTCAAAGAAATTGAATCCATTTTGAAAGAAAGCGATGGAATCATGGTTGCTCGTGGAGACTTGGGATTGCAAATGGCAATTGAAGAAGTGCCACTCGTTCAGAAAAAACTTATTTCGCTTTGCCATGCGGCGGGCAAACCGGTGATTACAGCGACCCAAATGATGGAAAGTATGGTTCAGAATCCGCGACCGACAAGGGCGGAAGCCACAGATGTTGCGAATGCAATACTGGATGGAACGGATGCAATTATGTTATCCGGTGAAACCGCAAGCGGAAAATATCCGATTGAAGCCGTTAATTATATGCATCGATTGGCAGAAAAGACAGAAGGCAGTTCGCTTTTTAATCGAGAAGTAACTTTGAAAGTGGCAACAAAAACGATTCAAGCCACCGAATCAGTTGCCCAGGCCGCTTGCAATATCGCGCATTCCCTTAATGCAAAGGCGATTGTCTCATTTTCTACGAGTGGCTTTACTGCTCGGATGGTTGCAAAATTTAGACCGAAGATTCCGATTTTGTGTGCAAGTTATCGGGCACGAACTGCAAGACAAGTTTCGTTGCTTTGGGGAGTCCGACCTTTGTTGACCGACGAGTTTTCTGATACAGAAGAAATGATTGCACAGGGATTTATTGCTGCGATTGATAAGGGGATATTAAAGCCGGGGGATTTGGTTGTAATAACGGCCGGTATTCCGGTTGGCAGACCGGGAACAACGAATTTAGTCACATTGATGCAAGTCCATGACCCGAGGAAATCGAAATGAAGCGAATGATGGTAATTGTTTTTGGTGTTGCTATTGCTCTTTGCATAGCAATTTACTTGAATAGAGGAACGATTGATATTTTTGCAGAGCAAAAGCAGATTCAAAAAGACAGCAATGAACGAATGAAAAATGCGGAAGCAGAACGTGCGCGACTCTTAATGGAAAAAGCGAAGATAGAAAGCCCTTCCGGTAAAGAAGAACTTGCACGAAAAATGGGTTACAAGCAAAATGGTGAAATTCCTTTAAAAGGAAACTAAGGCAATTTTTCCATTAATTCAGGAATTGCAATATACAAGTCTTGGACCAATCCAAAATCTGCGATTTCAAAAATTGGGGCTTCTGCATCGGTGTTAATTGCCACAATTGTTTTGCTGTCTTTCATTCCTGCGATGTGCTGAGTGCTTCCGCTAACGCCAGCAGCAATATAAAGAGTTGGAGCAACAATTTTTCCGGTTTGACCGACTTGTGTATCGTTAGGAGCAATTCCTGAATCTACTGCTGCTCGGGTTGCGCCTGCAGCTCCTCCCAACTTGTCGGCGAGACCACCAATTAGTTTTTCAAAAGTTTCAGAATCCTTTAACGGTCTACCGCCTGAAACGACTACTTTCGCTTGGGAAAGATCGGGCCTGCCTCCTTTGGATTGGCTAACTCCGATTCTTTTTGTTAGTTGTGATTGAATCATGCTTAATGGTTCTTGATTGGAATTTCCAGACTTGATTGGGTTTGTAAATGATGTTGTCCTAATCGTTGCGCAGAAATTTTCGGTGTTAACGTGTACTTTAGCCAATATGTTGCCGGCATACATGGGTCTGATAAAAGTTGTGTTGTTTTCTACGGCCAACACATCGCCGACCATTGGTCGGTTGAGCATAGCGGCTAACCTCGGCATAAAATCTTTTCCGAACATCGTTGATGCCGTTGCAATGATTGAATAATTCTCCGCAGATGATTTGATGGACTCGCAAACCGATTCGGCTGTTGGAAGTTCGTTAAGTTTAGGTTCAAAACAGGTGCCCGCACCCAGATCAGTAGGAGCGTTTCCGATAAAACAGACAATGTCATAGGGTAATTCCAGCTTTTGTCCAAATGCAGCAAGGGACTCACATTCCAAATGGTTTGCACCAATGAATAAACATTTCGACATCAAGAAATTACTCCTCTTTCTTTTAGCGCACTGATTAACTCATCTGTTGACCCGACTCTGGTGCCGGCTTTTCTGGACTCCGGTTGAGAAAGTGCTGCTGTTGTAACTCGTTTTTCTGCAGTAACACCCAAACTTTCTAACGTGATTTTTTCCAAAGGTTTAGAACGCGCTTTAATGATTCCGGGTAATGCAACGTAGCGAGGTTGATTCAAACGTAAATCCGTTGTAATGATTGCCGGCAGATTAAGTTCGAGCGTTTCTTGGCCGTTATCTGTTTCGCGCGTAACGGTTGCCAAGCCATTTGAAATTGTGATTTCACTTGCAAAGGTCGCTTGCGGAAGATTCATAATTCCTGCAATCATTTGACCCACTTGATTATTGTCACCATCAATTGATTGTTTTCCCATCAAGACAACATCCGGTGATTCATTCTCAATCAATCTGCAAAACAGTTTGGCCATTCCGAGAGCGTCGAAATCTTCTTCTGTTTCAATCAAGATTGCCTTGTCCGCACCAATTGCGAGTGCCTTTCTCAACTGCTCTTCGCATTCTGACGTGCCCACTGAAACAACAACGATTTCACAACCTTGTTTTTCTTTAATTTGAACGGCCTCTTCGACAGCGATCTCATCAAAGGGATTGATTTCAAATTTCAGCCCGCTTTTATCAATGTCGCTGCCAGATGCATTTAGGCGGATCTTGGCGTATGGATCAGGAACTCGTTTGATTGGCACCAGTATTTTCATATCAATTGTTTAGCGGCTTTCCGGTTTCGAGCATGTGTTTAATTCTTGCAATTGTCATCGGCTTGCCAAGAATGTGCAAAAACTGTTCTCTCTCCATTTCAAGAGATTCTTCATAGGTCGTTGCTTTAACAAAAATCTGTTTTATGGAATGAGCCAATGTGACACCGTAATCACTTATTTGACCATTTTTCTTGAGTTGTTCGATTGCATCTTCGATCATTCCTGAAAGTTGTGGAGGCGCGGAAGTGAAAACCGGGTCCGGAACTTTTTCGCGACTGGCATTAATGGCATGAAAATGAAGTTGGTCCGAATTTTTGACAATGAGCGATGATTCATTTGTTAAGAAACTCGAATTCGCAGTTGATGCATGTGTTTTTCCACCCGTGATTAAGAAAGATGCTGCGGCGACCATTGATTTCGGGTCATTTTGTGAGCGATATCGAAGTAACGTCGTCCCACCACCAGCCGGAATTAATCCGACAGTAGTTTCGGGCAAACCTAACGTTGCCTCAGGGTGAATCCTTAATGCTTGGCAATGCATTGCCAATTCCAGTCCTCCGCCAAGTGAGAAACCATGCAATGCAGCAGCAGATGGTGAATTCCGAAGTGAAAGCCCACACCCTTGCAATCTTTTGAGCCAGGCGTCAACTTCATCAAACTTTTTTGCTTCAGCAGCATCCAGAAAATACGTTAAGTCGAATCCTGCAGAAAATGCTCGTCCTGAATTTGCAAGCGTAATCTTGATTCCTGGATTTGCGATAATCCACTGGTTGAGCGCATTAACCATTTCCGGATTGATAGAGTTCATTTTGGTTTTGAATTCAAATACAAAATGGGAATCGCTTACACTCCTAATGTTCCAGTCAGATTGTTGTTCAACGATTTGCAATGAAGTGATATCCGCAAATCTTTTGTCTTCCGCTTGGGATTCATACTTTTTGCTTTCAAATGAAAAATAGTTTCCATTTTGATAATAGGTCTTAACATTTTCCATTGAATCTTGCTGCCAAAAAGTATTGAGCAAATCTTTACCAATAATGTCAATCATTTCAAAAGGGCCAAACTCCCAACCCCATCCCCATTTCATCACTTCATCAAAGTCTTTAGCGGAAAAACTTACTTCGTTTGCAATCCATTGAGCATATTCAAGTGCAGGCACCAAATGCTCTCGTAAAAAGTCGCCAACTTCGTCCTTTTTGCGAAGCGATTCTCTTAATCTTGTTGCGATGTCCTTCTTTGCAAGTTCCTTAATGGTTGGAAGTTCCGGGTCTTGCTGTGGCCGATAAGCCATCGTATCAAAATCTACAACGAAAAATTCATTACCCGCTCTTTCGTAATAGCCGCGCCCAGATTTTGTCCCAAGCCGTTCAGACATCAATAATTCACCCGTTGTTTTTGGCAAATCCAAGATTTGCATATTGGGGTCATGTGTGCATCGAGATTGTAAATTCCCTGCGATGTCCTTCATAATGTCCATGCCAATCAAGTCTGCCAATCGAAAAATTCCGGTCTTTGGTCTGCCGCAAAATGGCCCCATTATTTGATCTACAACTTCAATTGATAACCGTAGTTTTTCAGCAGTATGAATTGCATGAAACAAGGCCCACATTCCGTACCGATTTGCGATAAAACCGGGTGTGTCTTTTGCGAGAACCACACGCCTACCGACAGAGTCTTCGAGGAATTCCGTCATTGTTTCCACAACTTGTTTGTCGGTGTAATCGGTAGGGATCAATTCAATCAACTTCAGATATCTTGGAGGATTAAAGAAGTGTGTTCCGATAAATCTTTTCCTAAATGATTCGGAAAATCCCTCACAAAGTAATCGAATTTCCAAGCCGCTGGTGTTGGTGCTTATCATTGAGTCTTCTTTTAACTTAGATTGGATTTTTTCATAAAGATCTCTTTTTAATTCCAGCTTTTCAACGATTGCTTCACAGACCCAATCCATTTCACCAATTAAATCAATGTCGTTGATAATGCTTGCCAGTCTTACTTTTGCAACTGCATCTTGATTGAAAAAGTGAGGCGGCTTAACTGTTTTTGCTTTTTCGAAGGCCGATGCAACCGATTCCGGTGTCAAGTCAAAAAGCGTTACTTCAAAACCCAGATTAGCAAGATGAGCAGCAATTCCACTGCCCATCGTTCCCGCTCCAATAACCGCAACTTTTTTAGCCCCTTTCCAATGAGAATACATCGGCGAAAGAATACCTAAAGGCGCTTCATTTTCTCTTGGTGAGCGTGACAAATTGCGACGGCGAGTGCATCGGAAACGTCATCTGGCTTAGGTGATACCTTTAACTTCAGCAATTTTGAAACCATGTATTGAATCTGGTTTTTGTCTGCAGAACCGGAACCGGTTACAGTTAACTTAATTTCATTCGGCGTGTATTCAATCCAGTCAATTCCCGTTTCATTGGATGCGAGCAAAACAACCCCGAGTGCTTTTGCTACATCAAATGCCGTCGTACGATTTGCTGCAAAAATTTGCTTTTCTGTAACTATGCAGTTAGGACGATGATGTTCAATGAGTTCAAGCATTTTCGAGTAGATTTCTCCTAATCTCAAAGGAATCGAACTTCCCTTTTTAGTTTCAACAATCCCATATTCAATCGGTATAAGTTCGCCCTTATCTTTTTTGATTACGGCATAACCAAGTCTGCCAAAGCCGGGATCAATTCCTAAAATTATCACGCTCTTTTAAATCGCCTCATTAATTCTTCAATTGTGACGGTGACAGTAATGGGCCGTCCATGGGGACACAAATACGGATTTTCGGTTTCTGCTAAGTCAAAAATGAGTTTTTCCATTTCCGGAATTGACAGCACATCGCCCGCTTTTACTGCCATTCGACATGCACTCATAATCCAAACCCGTTCCCTCGCATCGTGGTGTTTTAGTTTGCTGCCAAAAACTAACAATTCATCCGCAATTTCCCTCAAAAGTTTTCGGTAGTCACGTTCTGCGGCGGCTGCAGGAACAGACCTGATTATGAAATCCGCTCCTCCAAATGGCTCTATTTCAAATCCAACTGATTTCAAGTCGTCAATACGTTCACAAAGTGCCTTCGCTTGGGCACGGTCAAATTCAATGGTAACCGGAATCAGCAAAGTTTGCGATTCAATCGCAGAGTTTCCTTTGATTCCGCAAATATATTCGTATAGGACGCGCTCGTGAGCAACATGTTGATCAATGATGACGATGCCTCTGCGCGTTTTGGCAACAATGAAAGTGCAGTCAACCTGTCCCAAAACTTCCAAGTCTTGTAGCAATTCGGCAAACGGGTACCGAGGTCCGGGTTGCGGCAACGTTTCGTCAAAAAACAGACCCTCGCGGCTTGCCGAGGGCTGGAAGTTTGGCATTGCGGCCACTGCGTACGCTTCGTGATTCACTAACAACTTTGATTGAATTTCTGGCAAAGCCGAAGGCATTAATCCATGCTGCATTAATGCCGACTTAATTGCCATGCGCACCGCATCGAAGGCCACCGATTCTCTTTGAAACTTAACTTCAGATTTTGTTGGACTCATATTGATATCCACATCCGAAGGGTCAATGGATAAGATAATCACCGCGATACAATAGCGGCGCTCCGGCGTTAAACTCCTGAATGCCGCATCGAGTGATGCATAAATTGTTTTTGACCGAACAGGCCTGCCGTTCACGAAAATGATTTGATGATTCCGATTTGCTTTGTTTACATAGGGAGGTCCTACAAAGCCCTGAACTCGAATTCCATTTATTGTCGTGTCTATTTCCGCAAGCGCCTTGCTAATGTCACTTCCCCACACATGGGTTAACGCTTCCAAAATATCGCCATTGCCCGAAGTGCGCAACGCTTCGTGATTTCCAAATCTTAAGAGAAACTTTATATGAGGATGAGCGATTGCGTATTTACCAATCAAATCAATGACTGCTGACGATTCTGTCGAATCCGATTTTAAAAACTTTAGACGGGCAGGAGTGTTACCGAACAAATTTTCGACTTTTACGTCGGTGCCTTTTGGACCGGCATGCCGTATGGACTCACCCTTCTTGCCAAAGTCAACGGTGATAGAAAGTCTGCTTTCATCATTCGTGGATGTCGAAAGCGTCATCTTGCTAACCGAGGCAATGCTGGGTAATGCCTCCCCTCGAAAACCTAAACTGGTTGCCTTAAAAAGGTCGCCCGCTGAGCGGATTTTGCTGGTTGCATGTCGTTCCAATGCCAACTCGGCATCTTCAGCCGTCATTCCGCACCCGTTGTCGCTGACTCTTATCAACTCCTTTCCTGAGCCGTTCAGTTCAATCTCAATCCAAGTGGCTCCTGAATCAATCGAGTTTTCAACAAGTTCTTTGACCACACTTGAGGGCCGTTCAATAACTTCACCGGCGGCAATCTGGTTAATCGTGTGGGGATCCAGCAAAGCCACCCTGTTAAGCATAGATTTGATGTTACCGAACTTGATTCAAAGGAACCCCTTCGGGTATCTTTTGCGCTCGCCGATTCGGGTTCGGCGTTTTCCAAGGAGCGTTCCAATGGCAAAAGTTTGTCAAGTTAGCGGCACAAAGGGCAACAAGGCCCGACATATCAGACACCGACACTCAGGTCAGTGGAAATTTCGCGCGCCCCGCAAAAACCGTGTTCAATACCCGAACCTTCAAATTGTAACCTTAGAGACGCCTCACGGCAAAGTGCGCCTGCAGGTTTGCGCAAAAATAATCAAAAGCGACCTTTTTGCCTCGGTTGTTGCAGGACGTCGTCCCGTACCCGCAGCGTGGCTAAAGAAACCAAGATACGAAGTTTAGTACTTAAGTAATCGTTTCAGAGAACTTTCCAATATCGGTGCTGTCTGGGCGCTAACCGAAAACACGATAGCCTCTCGATAGACTCTTTGTGCGCTGTGGTGAATAGAATTGCCGGCCCCGGCGCTGCAGATTACGGCAGCATGTGATGCCCGACCCATTAACTCGATAGCCCAAGCCCTTGCCTCGATGCTTCGTTCCCGATTTTCTTTAGATGACATTGCCTCGTATGCTTCTTGCCGACAACGTTTCAGCTCATTGCTTAACTCGGCGACGGCATGATTGATTGCCTGCATTTTCCGCCTCAAATTCACTTGTTTCATCACATTGATTGCTGCTTGCGCACAACCCAGTGCAAAAGGGGCCTGGAGAGCAACCGTCAATGCGTCATTTTCGTGAATCCATCCTACAGGCCTATTGAACAGAACCCGTTCATTGGGAAGAAGTAAGTCTGTAATTTGGGCAGAAACCGTCTGAACTACGCTCAATGCCGCAAGTTCCATGACTTCGGAAACTTGGAACGACTTCGAATTGGTAAACGGAATCACACCCCAGACTGATGAACCATCTGGAAGGACTGCGGCTATGCAAATCGAATCGAAAATTCCGTACCCGGTTATCCAAGGTGCTGTGCCGTTTAGCCTATAGCCGTTTTCACAGATTGTTGCCGTAAGCGGCGGGCTTTCCGGCTTTCTTAACTGCGAGAACGCAATCCCGATCCTTTGGACACCGGTCGCTAAGTTCTGAAGGAGTTCGGCTTTAAGGATTGAATTGCTTGAACTTTGAACGAAGTTACAGCCACTTTGATGTTGTGTTTGCAAGAATGCGAGTGCGCCTGAAGCTGCAGCGATTTTTTCCTGAGCCAGCCGAAATTCGATATCGCTCAGGCCTTGTCCGCCAAACTCCGTGGATATTCGAAGTCCCAGGAGTCCGCTCCTCGCCATTGCTTCAAATGACTCCTTTAGTTTCGCTAAATCCTGATCAATCTGATTCGCGTTAGGTACGACTTGGTCCCTAAGAAACGAATCCAGAAGCCCAAAAACTTTCGCCGATTCAGGATGATTTGACATTGAAATCGTATTCTACGTCTGAACTTCGGGGTAAATCGTATCAATCAGCAAAGCCGATTTGAAACGAATAGGGATTTTTTGGCTCCTTGGGGTTGCGATAGCATCACTTTTGACAATTGGGTGTAGAAGCGAATCACCTCAACCGAACGATCGAGTGATTCCTTCTAACGCGAGGCAGCCGGCACCTTTGCCAAAAACTCCGACTGATTTATTGGCAGATATTTCAACATCTCTATCTGTTCCGGGAATACCACCTGCTCCTTTATCAAACAAAGCAAATGATTTAGATCGCTCAAACTACTTAACCGCAACCGAAAAAACCTTAAAGTTGTTAGAACAGTTCGCAGATATCAACAGTGAGCCTAAAACGTCCCCGCCGGTGTTGGTTCCGATTTCACGTTCCGATGAAGTCAGGCGAATCGGAGAATACATTTCGGTGGCGTTTTCTAACGCAATCAAAAACGATCGGTACGACGATGCAAAAAAGTATTGTGAAATTGCTGAAAAATATATGAAATTTGTTTCTTGCGAATCGCTTCGCGGCTACGTTGAATCTCAGGCCGTTTACGATTTGATGGCACAGGGAATCCAGTCACTTGGTTTCATTTCTGCAAACGAGACAAAATCGCGGATTTTGGATTATTGGAAAACGGAAATGGGAAATCAAACGTTGGCGGCTAAAGCCATCCGAGCTGAGCAGGTTCGAATACAGAATTGGCAAAGTGAAATTTTGAAAACGGAGCGCTCAAGGACCGTTAAAGAGATATTAGGCTTGTGCTCGGATGTGACTTTGGAACGAACTGCACCCAACCCTGACTTGGAAAAGCGGATTCTCGAGTTTGCAAAATCAAATGGAAACGATAGTTCAATCTCAAACAAAATTTTCAGCGATGAAGTAGAACTCGCAGCAAACGCGGTAATCCATTCACTTGACCCGAAATCCGAAATGTCCATCATGATTGATGCACAGCAACATCCGATTGCTGCAACATTCTTTGGAAAGATTAGGAATTGGCTTAAAATGGCTCCGGAATTAGTCGCGTTACGCGACGAGGGAATTCAGCTGGTTTGTTTAAGCATGCAAGTCCAGTCGGACAAAACAATGTTGAAACAATCTATTAACAGTAAGTTATCAAAGTTACCGTTTCCTATCAGAACTAATTCAAACTCTTTTGAAGTATTAAGACCCCAAAAAACGTCTAAGTACCAGTCTCTAAAATGATTTCACGTATCATTGGTCCACTGCTTGAAGTTTCTGCCGGACAAATTGTTGTTTTGGCAAACGGAGTTGGTTATCAGGTTACGGTTCCTGAGTCGTTGCTTGGGCAATTGCCTGCTTTAGGGGTCGAAATTGATTTATGCACTCGCCAAATTGTGCGTGAAAACGACATTTCGCTTTTCGGGTTTGGTTTGCCTTCCGATAGAAGAATGTTTGACTTATTGTTGACTGTAAACGGAATGGGGCCAAAGTCCGCAATGGCTTTACTTAGTGTATGCAGGTCATCGGAATTAGCTTATGCCATTTCAAATCGTGATTCAAAATCACTTACCCGGGCGCAAGGTGTGGGTGCAAAACTTGCTGAAAGAGTTTGCTTAGAATTGTCCGAAAAAGTACGTGAAGATGTGTTGCTCGGGAAGTTTGAAGAGTCACCGATTCGCGTGGAGGATGATATAGTACAAGCATTAGTTTCCTTGGGAATTAAGAAGCGCGATGCGGAGCGTGCTGCAATGTCTGCCCGTGAACAATCCGAAGAAAAAGATATACAGAAATTGATTCCGATCGCACTTAACATTGCTGGACGCAACTCATGAACAGCCAACGCCCTTCAGAATTATCGGTTGAAATCAATCAAGATGATTTAGCTGCGGAGCCAGCACTTCGTCCAAAACTGTTGGATCAGTTTATCGGGCAAAAGAAAATCAAGGAGAATTTAGCTGTTTTTATTTCTGCGGCAAAATCAAGAAATGAGCCGCTGGACCATGTCTTATTAAAGGGTCCACCCGGCTTAGGTAAAACGACCCTTGCAAACATCATTGCAAATGAAATGCAGGCACCCATAAAAATTACGAGCGGGCCAGCCATCGAACGTCCCGGTGATTTGGCTGCCATCCTTACTAATCTGGAAGAAGGGTCCGTGCTTTTCTTGGATGAAATTCATCGCTTAAGCAAACCTGTTGAGGAGATTTTGTATCCTGCTATGGAGGATTCAAAATTAGACATTGTAATAGGCAAAGGTGCCGGCGCAAAGAGCATTCGATTAGATTTACCGAAATTTACAATCGTTGGAGCTACCACCCGCGCTGGATTGTTATCTGCACCCTTAAGAGACCGGTTTGGAATTGTCCATGATTTTGAATTTTATGAAGTTGAGTCGTTAAAGACGATTGTTGTGCGAACTGCGGGGATTTTTGCAGTTGAAATCAGCGAAGAAGCTGCGCTTGAAATCGCCACAAGAGGGCGAGGCACTCCTCGTATCGTTAATCGTTTGGTGAGGCGCATACGGGATTTTTGTCAACATCTTTCAAAACCATTGATAGATTTGGAAGTTGCAAAATATGCGTTGGAACAGTTAGAAATTGATCCCTATGGGCTAGATAAAGTGGACCGCAACATTCTATCGGCCTTGATTGAACGATTTGCCGGTGGACCTGTCGGCATTGAATCATTATCGGCTGCCATAAGCGAGGATTCCGGAACCGGTGAGGAAGTTTATGAACCTTTTCTAATTCAGCAGGGATTCATGGTTCGATCGCCGAGAGGAAGGTTGGCAGGAAAACTCGCTTATGAAGTCTTAGGTAAGAGACCTCCTGCAAACCCATCCGATTTGTTTAACTCATAAAATTGCGGGATTCGCTCCAACGAACGTTAACGAGTCCTAATCACGTCTTTCAAATTGACCAATTGCGAGTACAATTTAGGTCAAGTCGCGTGCAATGCGCACGCGAAGTCTCTATTCGCCCTAATGGGCAAAGAAAGGAAGGAAGGTAATGCACACCAAAACAATTTTTGGCCTGGCCGCATTGGTCGGGATTTCGGCATTCGTCGCGCCTGCCTCAGCACAAGTAGGACTTGATTGGATTAAGTACTACGGAGTGGCTCCGGGCACGCCAGGCGTAACGGATGGAAGCGAAGAGAACTGGGCGGCTTCATGCTCAGATGACTCAGGCAACGTTATCGTATGTGGATACACAACTTTTGATGCTGCTGCAGCAAACATTGACATTGTAGTACGAAAGTACGACCCAGCCGGCAACGTCGTTTGGACTTACACGAAAGACGTCGGCGGAATCAGTCTTTGGGACTTTGCACGCGGAGTCGCGTGCGATGCATCCGGAAACGTTTATGTTGCAGGCGAAGCGTTTTTGAACGCGGCAAACACAGACAGTAATCCGTTCATGTCAAAAATCAACGGCGCAACCGGTGCCGAAATTTGGCAAACCATTGTCGTCAACGCTCCAATCGGAACGACAGACGAAGGCTTTTATGACATGTGCGTTGCACGAGACGGCTCAGCCGTATACGGTTGCGGCGACTGGGGAACTGCTACGGCAGGTAACTATAGCCAACAAGTGACCAAGTTCAATTCCAACGGCTCCATTGCTTGGACAAGGGAAATTGACGGAGCCGGCAGTCCGACAGGCTATGACCAATTCCGAAAAGTGCGACTGGCTCCTAATGGTGACGTCATTGCTATGGGAATCACACGCCATTTGAGCACAGGTTCTGACGTGCGAGTTCTTCGATTGACTCCAGCCAACAGTATCGTTTACAACACG
>CAZJKW010000042.1:9895-14980 GCA_964546835.1 uncultured Fimbriimonadales bacterium | reverse complement strand
TTCGTACGAATAGAACTTGCTTCCGACAAACCATAACCAATTCCGGTAGAAACATTATTGGAAACTTCAACCGCTCCGGCACTCTCGTTGCAATAAACCAATGGATGACTCCCTGTTGCCGTTTTTGCAAATTTTGTAACGCTTTCCAGTAAGTTCTCCCATGATTTGTGATAATCCATGTGGTCCGGTTCCAAATTTGTGAGCAATACAGTTTCGGGCTTTAAGTCATGAAAACTGTCATATGCTTCACATGCTTCAACAATCGCAAAATCTCCATTTCCAAGTCGTACATTTCCATTAAAAGCAGGAACTTCAGCACCGACAATCGTTAACGGATCCAAACCAGCGTCTTCAAATATTTTAGAGAGTATGGTTGTGGTTGTAGACTTTCCATGTGTGCCGGTGACTGCAATCAACCTTTTTGAATTGACAATTTTTCCAAGTAATTGAGAACGTCTAAAGCATGGAATTGTCATGTATTTAGCATATTGCGCTTCCTGATTATTTTCCAGATCAATTGCATCAGAAATGACAACTGCACTTGCACCGCTCACTTTCGAACTGTCTTCCCCTAAATTCACTACTGCACCAATTTTCGTTAGTTCTTCGATTACGTGCGAATGAGTTGAATCAGAACCCGAGACGTCCCTACCTTGTGCGATTAAGATTCTTGCTAACGCACTCATGCCTGCTCCGCCGATTCCAATAAAATGAACACGGCCCGTTTCAGGAAATGCTTTGCCGTGCTCAAACCAGTCCGTTAATTCAGATTTAAGACGCATAAGCAATTGATTCCAATATGTTTAGAACTCTTTCTGTTGCATTCGTAATCGTCCAATTTTTCAATTTTTCACTTGCTTCCACTTTCTTTTCTGGATGATTTTGCCAATTTTCCCATGCCTGCTCCAATTTGCTCGGGGTTAATGCATTTTGACGAATGACCGTTGCGCCACCAATTTTTGCGATTGCTTGGGCATTGTGAAATTGATGATCCGCATGCGAACTTGGCAATGGAACATAAATCGCTGGTATTCCAAACAAAGCTAATTCGCAGCAAGTTCCCGAACCGGCCCTTGCGATGGCGAGAGTTGCTTCCGACATTGCGCTCGCCATCTGTGTTGCTGTCAGAAAAGGGTGGATTTGAACTGATTTCAGATTAAATTTTTCCGCACTTTTTGTATAGGTATCAAACAAGTTCTTACCCGTAACTTGTATCCATCGGCCTCCAGAATTGCCCAACCGATGAGACAGAGTTAGGACCGCTTCATTGATGGCTTGCGCCCCCTGTGATCCACCGAAACAGAGCGTAACTTTTTCATCAGTCGAGTGTTTCTTCTGCGCAGCATCGAGCATTTCGACGCGGAGTGGCAATCCGGTTCTGATGGTCTTATCTCCAAACCACCCACGACTCTCTTCAAAAACAGAACAAACTTTTATCGCAAATTTTCCGGCGGTCCGATGCACTCGTCCCGGAACCGTGTTTTGTTCATGCAAAACTGTTTTTGTTTTTAGCGATTTTGCAGCACCCAATACTGGCAGCGCTGAAAAACCACCGGTCGAAAAAATTAGATCAGGTTTCCATTTTTCGATTTGCTTTTTGGCTAAAGAAATTGATCTGAATGATTGAATCAACTTCCTTACGCCTTTGGGTGTAAACGGATTTCCGACAGATGACACCGGATATCCAAAAAATTCAAAATTCGCTTCCTTGCAAGCATCTCCCTCTTGACCACGTAGACTTCCAAGATAAATTACTGAGTGTCCATTTTCACGGGCCGCTTTTGCAATTTCAAGCGCGGGAAAAACGTGGCCGCCGGTACCGCCGCCTGTTACGATTAGTCTCAACCTGACCCTCCATTACCGGCACACTCCGGAGCGCTGCCTGAGATATTCCCAATCCGATTGCAAGTGCAAGCAAACTGCTTCCTCCGTAACTAACAAATGGCAGCGGGATTCCAACAGGCGGCAACATTCCACCAGCCATTAACAAATTAAATGCAGTTTGAGTCCCAATCCACCAACCGGTTGCACCGATAACTGCCTTTGACCAATTGTCCTTGACGGTTCCTGCCAAAATTATTAACCTCAAAGATATCCCGCCAAGCAAAAACAGAACGATGAATGTGCCAATAAGTCCCAACTCTTCACTTGCCGTCGTAAAAACAAAATCAGTAGTTGCAGCGGGCAATACATGTTTTGCTCTTCCCTGCCCAATTCCAACTCCAAACACGCCTCCATATGCCATCGCCAATTCCGAATGAGCTGTTTGGAATCCCGGTCCGTCGACGATTCCCGGCTGCCAACGATTTCCGTGGTTTGCGAGTCGATCATGGCGATAGCCCGTTCCGAAAGCAGCGACCCCTATAAAAACAACTCCCACCAAAACAATTCCAACCAAAATTTTTGCCGACGTTTTGCTAAAAAGTAATACTCCAAATGCCGCGGACGCAATCATCATTGCGGTTCCCAAATCCGGCTCTTTTTCGACTAATACAATTGCAGCAAAAATCAATATAAATGGTATCGAACGAATCGTCCAGGGAACAGCCCGGTAGTCTAACCACTCTACAAAATCGTGATACTTTTTTCGAATTGGATTATGGGTTTTCGAAACAACGATTGCCAAAAAAAGAATTGTTGCCGGTTTCAACAGCTCTCCGGGTTGAATAGTGAATGGGCCGAAACCAATCCACCTTGCTGAACCATTTGCGGAGATTCCAATTCCAGGAATCAGCACCAAAATGGCACCTACAAATGATAGTGCAAAAAACCAGACGCCAAAATTTCGAATTCGAGTGGATTTCATGTTAACGAACAAGAGATAGGTAATTCCGGATACTACCAACCAAAGCATATGTTTTAAGAATTCGGAACTAATCAATCCTTCGCCTTTTGAAAGTGCTCTCGGATATCCGGCATTAAGGATACAAAAGGCTCCAAACAATCCTGCAACTGCTGCAAGAATTGTGATCCACCGATCTCCCAAAATTGTTGATGGCTTTGATTTCATGATGATCCAATGACTTGTTTTGCCAATTCTCTAAAACGGTTTCCGCGCTCTATGAAATCTTGAAACTGATCGAAACTGCTACACCCCGGTGATAAGACGATAACGTCGCCACTTTCGGAGCACTGAATGCTTTTCGCAAATGCCTGTTCAAGTGTTCCAAACAGTTGCGATTTGCAGCCGCCCACCGCTAAAGCATCTGAAATTTGTGATGCATCTCTTCCGAACAGAAACGCGGACTTGATTCGAGGAGCAGTTCTTGAGAACGGACTTAAATCCACGACTTTGTTGATTCCGCCAGCAAGCAACAGAACATTTCCGGAAAAGCCATCAAGTGACGCTTCAACCGCCGACGGATTTGTACACATACTATTGTTAATAAACTTAATGTTGTTTGATTCGCCAATAAACTCCATTCGATTTTGAATACCCTTAAAATTCTCAACACTCTCGACGGCTTTTTCTGTTTTGACACCAAATGGTTGCGAAAGAAGCACGGCCGTCGCTAGATTTGATAGACTGTGTTTTCCGGGCACCCAAAGGTCATTCATTTCAACAACAACATCTGAATCTGAAAATGTCAGTTTTCCTTCGCTTATGACAGCCGATGAACCGAAATCCCCAATACTTAGAATGTCTGCTTTTGTAGAGGCCGGAATTGTCTCCTGCCTAAATTTATTGATTACAATCGTATCGCCAACATCCATGTTTTCATAGATTCTAAATTTAAAACTTGAATATTCTTCAAATGTCTTGTAACGGTCTAAATGGTCTTGGGTAATTTGGGTAATCGTTGCACACTTTGGTCTGAAATTTTGGACCCATTCTAACTGAAACGAACTTACTTCAGCAACAAGTACATTGGACTCGTTTGCAACGATTGACGCATCACAAATCGTTCGTTCCTCATAACCGGATCCCGCAATGTTTCCACACAAAATAGAATCAACTCCAGAGTGCTGAAGCACATGGTGTGTTAGTGCCGTAACTGTACTCTTACCATTTGTACCGGTAATGGCAATGATGGGCGCTTTTGAAAGTAAATATCCCACTTCAATTTCAGAAAAAATTGGGATATCTTTTTTTGCAGCATCCACAAGAGTCGGATGATTTTTGGGAACTCCGGGTGAAGGAGTGATCAAATCAAATTCATCCCAGTTAACATCTCCCGCCCAGCCAGAAATGAATGGAATATCGAGAGAATTCAATATGTCCATCGGCTCAAACATTGCCGAGTTGTCTGCCGATTTCTGATCAACGACCAAAACTTCAGCGCCAACTTTTTTCAGTGCCCGAGCCATACTGAGCCCTGCCCTTGCAAGTCCGACCACGAGTACTTTTTTGTTGGAAAAATCAAATTTCATTTTTGTATTGAAATAGCAAGTACGGAAAGCACTAACTGAAGGATTATGAACAACCAAAGAACTTTAGACTCAGGCCAACCCTTCACTTCAAAAGCGTGATGAATCGGGGTCGCTGGAAAAAGTCGCTTTCCAATCGTTTTTACCGCAGCAAGTTGAATGGGTACAAGAACAAGCTCAAGAATAATGACAAAAGAACAAATCCAAGGCCAAGGAGTTTCTGACCAGGGAGATGAAGCAAAAATGAATCCGAACGCTGCACCCAGTGGCAACGCACCGGTATCACCCAAAAACAGTTTTGCAGGCGGCGAGTTAAGAAACAAAAATGGAATTAATGCACCGATAATCGCCAAAATCAAAATACCCTGCGGGTACAGATTCATTCCAAAAAAGCCTAAAAAAGGTAATAGAGCGATTCCTGCTACCGTCGCAGCCAAGGAATCAAGGCCATCCAAGAAGTTAACGGCGTTTGCACTTGCAACAATCAAAAAACCTGTTGAAATGGACGAAAAGCCAATCGGCGTCTCAATAAACACAAGGCTTGCGATGCCAATTTCTAACAATAACTTCGGCATCCATCCAAGCCCTCTCTTATTTGTATATTTTGGCATTACATAATCGTCAATAAATCCAATTAGCATAAACCCAATTAAAACACCGAACAAAACGAAACTAAATTCAGTTGTTACCAACAAACAAGTTAAGACTGAACTGATT
>CAZJKW010000042.1:0-9885 GCA_964546835.1 uncultured Fimbriimonadales bacterium | reverse complement strand
CAAAGAGACCACCCATATTGGGAGTCCCTTGCTTTTGTTG
The DNA here is from genome assembly GCA_964546835.1 of uncultured Fimbriimonadales bacterium. Classification (GTDB taxonomy): domain Bacteria; phylum Armatimonadota; class Fimbriimonadia; order Fimbriimonadales; family ATM1; genus JAHCHL01. Next base: position 9,845 of record CAZJKW010000042.1, on the reverse strand, counting down.
GTGTGTTTCCGGCGCGTACTGGCTGATGATGCTTGCATTTTTGATTGCTCTTAGCAGCAAAAGTGTCGGATATGCCAAAACGGCCGATACCAAAAATGCAATCCAAAATGGAATATATATAGAATTCAAATTCTTACACCTAATCCTTTTAGAGCGTTTTCCATTTTCATACTGCGACTGCCTTTAACGAGGATAACATTGTCACCTCTTAAAACATCGAATACACTTCGTGCTTGTTCTGAATCTTCAAAATATTGAATTTCAATCTCACCATGGATTGACTTTGCTTCTTCGCCAATCCATTTTGAATTCTGTCCAACGAGGTACAACTTTGTAACCCCAGACTTTGCAACCTCTGCTCCAATTCTTCGATGCTGGGCTTCTGCTTGGTTTCCCAACTCAAGCATATCTCCTAAAATTGCGATTTTTTCTCTTTCAACCTGAGACAGAACATTTAACGCTTCGATGCAAGACTCGGGACTTGAATTGTAAACATCAACCAATAACAATTTGTCGCCGACACGAACAGAATGTAATCGATCCATTGGCAATTCAGCTGAAGCCAAACGATCCGAAACTTCAGTCGGTTTCAATCCAATTGCATAAGTTGCTGCAAGCACGGCAGCAGCATTCATAGCAATTCCCTTTCCAACTCCTGGCAATTTGGCCGTAACTTCGTGTCCAAAGACTGAGTAGTTTGCAATGGTCAGATTTGATTCGACGTCCATCGTTATTTGATTTAGGTTTACGTCTGCGTTTTCCCCAAACGAAATCTTTCTTTCATTCGTCATGGATGCGAGAACATCAAAATCTTTTCCCGTTGGCAAAATTGCCGTTCCATTTTTTGGCAACGAAGTAATCAACTCTCCCTTTGCTTCAATAATTCTTTCTCTACTGCCGACCACGCCAACGTGTGCCAGACCGATGGCTGTAATGATTCCGATGTTCGGTTTCGAAAATTCGCAAATATGAGCAATATGACCGATTCCTCTCATACCCATTTCAATAACTGCATAACGATGAAAGGGTTTTAGATTCATCCACGACATCGGGACTCCATATTCAGAATTCAAGTTTCCCGGTGTTCTCATCGCAATTTCCTCGCCGCCAAGCCCGGCATATAGGAGTTCCTTAACCGTCGTTTTTCCAACACTACCGGTGACTCCAAAAACATCGCCGCTAAATCTGGAACGAATTTCAAGTGCAATTTGGGAAAGCCCTGTCACAACATCGCTTACCTTTATGACGGGCACGTCAGCGACAATTTGTTTACTTGCAAGAACCGCTACTGCACCGTTTTTAATTGCCTGATCTACAAAATCATGTCCGTCAACATTTGCACCAATTACCGCACAAAAAAGATCTCCCGGTTTGGTCGATCGGCTATCAACCGATATTCCGCTAACGACATCGTTTAACTTTATTTGCGTGTTACCGACCGCAATGGCAATTTCGCGCAAACTTAATGTCATTCCCTCTTCACCTTGATTGCCTCAGCTGCGACTTCTCTATCATCAAAGTGGATTTTTTCCGTTCCGATTATTTGATAATCTTCATGCCCCTTACCTGCAATGATTACGATGTCATTTTTAGATGCCATTTCAATTGCTTCAAAAATTGCATCTCTCCGGTTGACGATTGTTTTGAATGGCTTACTTTTATTGATTCCCGGAAGTATGTCTGCGATTATTTTCTCAGGCATTTCCGTTCTTGGATTATCAGAAGTGACAATTGCGTAATCAGCTTTTTTGCTAACGGCAGCACCCATTAATGGTCGCTTTGTTTTGTCTCGGTCACCACCACAACCGAATACCGCAATGATTCGACTTGGATTGAGTTGTCGCGCAGATTCCAAAAGTTTTTCGAGTGCATCTGGAGTATGTGCGTAATCAACAATGACTGAGTAATTTCCGGAAGTTTCAACCGGTTCGAAACGGCCTGGCGCAGCTTTTACGTTTGAAAGAGACGAAACACAATTTTCCATGGGAATTCCCAAACAAACCGCAGTTGTCAATGCAGCCAACGTGTTGTAAACATTAAAATATGCACCCAAATTGCACTTGATATCGTATGTCCTATCATGCCAACAAACTTTCATTTCCAAACTCGTCGGCCCGAAGGACGATTTCAGTAGCTTCATTTCCGCAGCATTTTTGCCGTACCCAATTGCATTGTGGGTGCTTGCAAAAAGCAGTTTTCCCCATTCATCGTCTACATTTATGACATTTACAAGTGGTTTAGTGGAAGGCAGATCACCGAACAATCTTTTCTTTGATTCAAAATAATTTTCCATATTGCCGTGATAGTCGAGGTGATCTTGAGTTAAGTTTGTAAACACTGCCGCATCGAATTCTGTACCATCAATTCTCTTTTGTGCCAAGGCGTGTGATGAAACTTCCATTGCGACCGAATCCGCTCCTTTATTTTTTAACTCGATTAGAAGTCGATTAAGTGCTGGAGGAAAAGGTGTTGTAAAATTGGTATCAATTTTTTCGGAGCCAAAATGGGCACCTAAAGTTCCTACATAAGCACAATTCTGACCACAAAGATTGAGCATTTGGCTCAAAATCCATGCAGTTGTTGTTTTGCCATTTGTCCCAGTGATGCCAACCATTTGCAAGTTTCTACTTGGATGGTCATAAACAAAACAACTCGCTTGCCAACAAAATTCAATCGGATCACCAATACGAATTGTTGGAATACCCTTGTTAGCCAAATTTTCAAACACGTCCGGTCGAGTTACGGCAACGGCAGAAGCCCCCTTAAGTAAAGCTTCTTCAATAAAGTCATGTCCATTAAACTTTTCTCCTGGCATTGCAACAAACAAATCCCCGCTTGCAACGGCTTTTGAGTCAATCGAAACTCCGGTGATAACGGCGTCCGAAAAAATATCTAAACTTTCAAATTCAGCGAGTTGCATTCGTCGGCTCCTGAAGAATTCTTGGAGCAATTCTCCAACGACCAACCAGATATTTTGCTATGTCTTTGAAAACAGGACCCGCTACTTGGGCACCATAAAACTGACCGGCACTTGGTGAATTCACCATCACCAATACGACTGCTCTTGGCTTGTTTGCCGGAACGTAACCGACGAAAGAACTTACGTACTTGCCACTTCTAATTAAACCGTTTTCCGCGTGCTGTGCGGTTCCGGTTTTGCCGGCCAAATCAATCCCATCAATGGCAAGCAAATGCCCTGTTCCATTTGGACTACTCAGTACTTTGCGCATCGCATTTAGCAACAAATTTGCAGTGGACACTTTAAAAATTCTCTTTTTGGATGATTGCTGCTGCTCAACTCCTCCAATGGTCTTGATCAATCTTGGCTTTGATTGTATTCCCTCATTTGCAAAGATTGTGAATGCACTCGCTAACTCAATTGGCGTAATATTGATGGATTGACCAAACCCAACGTTTGCCATTTGGACCGTTTTGTTATAATCGTTCGGGTCAAATAGACCTCTAGTTTGTGGGAGAAGGCCAATATTTGGTTTGTCTAAAATCCCCATTTTCTTAATTAATTCGTAGTAGCGATCAAAACCGATTCTTGAACCCCACGTTGCCGCTGTGACATTGCAACTCACTTCGACACACTTTTCTAAATTTACGGCCCCGTGTGCTTTTAAGGAATGATCTCCCGAACAGCGCATCAATTTGTCCGAAAATTGCTTTGAACCGTTACAATAAACAGCGTCCGACGGGCTCATAATGCCTAAATCAACTGCCAGCGCCAAAGTTAAAATCTTGAAGGTTGAACCGGGCTCGTACGCCATGGCAACTGCCGGATTTGTTTGTGGCCCTGTTCTACTTTTCTCAACCGCTTGCGCTAAACTTTTGTCAGGATTTTCTGGATCAAAGGTAGGCCAAGATGCTAAAGCCAAAACATCTCCCGATTTCGGGTCCATAACAATTGCAACTCCATCTTTCGCCTTATTTCTTTCACAAGACATTTCCAAAGATTGCGTTGCAATCCGCTGCATTTCGCTGTCAATTGTTAGAACAATGTCTTTACCATTTGTGGCGTTTTTGGAGTCATTGTCTTTGACCATCCACGGCAAAAACCTACCTTCACCATCAGTAAGCCCCACATTTTTACCTTGCGTTCCAGCCAATTCGACTTGCATGCTTTTTTCTATGCCTGCAAGCCCGGCACCGCTTTTAACAAATCCAATCAATCCGGCAGTAAATTTTCCGAGAGGATATTCCCGCTCCCCGGCGGGAACAGCAGCAATTCCATCAACCCTAAAATCGCGTTTTACTTTTATCAGCGCATCGTACTGCTCTTGAGTTAACAAAACATCCCACTGAGCCCAAGATTTTTTTCTTGCTGATAAATCTAAAACTTCACTTGCTGGAATTCCGGTTGCACTTGAAAACTTTGATACAAACTGAGGGTTTACCGGGACTTCCTTGGGTTGGATTGAAATTCTATATTCAGAAGCTGAACACGCCAAAATTCTTCCATCAGAAGAAAGAATTCTGCCTCGCTGTGGTTCAATAATCTCAGTTGCAACCAGACGATTGACTACTTCTGCATTTTTGAGAATCTCATCCCGTCCAAACCAATGAACACGCAATTGGTCAAAAACCACTGCGAGCAATAAAGTGGAAACAAGTCCAAATGCTACGACACTTCTGTCAATTACTTTCTTTTGTTTCCGATCAATTTGCGCTTTCATGAACTGCGGAAAATGCGGGTTGGAAGTTGTTGATTGACGCCCACCTTACAATTTTTTCTTCGCTCCTCAATTCTTCAATTTCTCTCCGTAGTTCGATTGCCGAACTTTCTGCTAATTTTGCTCGATACATTGACTCACTTGCCGAACGTCGTGCTTCTTCAATCAACATGAATCCGAAAAATGTCATGCCTACCTTTAGTAACACAGCCAAGAAAACAACAAAAGCGAAGAAGCTTGCAACCTTTCCGATAGATAATCCGCGACGCTTGGGAATTGCTTTGATTTTTCTTCTTACAACGGGTCCTGGAAATGCTACTGCACTCATGATTTTTCCTCCATGGAATTTCTGCTTATCGCTCTCAATTTTGCACTTCGACTACTGGGATTAACTCCAGTCTCGTGTGCAGTTGGAGTCATTGGTGATTTCGTTAACAATGAAAATCCCTTTTCTTTGCTAAGGTTTCTAAAAGCATTTTTTACGGCTCGGTCCTCGCCAGAGTGGTAGGACAAAACAGCCATCCGTCCTTTCGGTTTCAATTTTAATGCGAGATTGGAAACCGCTTCTTCTAAGTCTTCCAATTCCCGATTAATCACAATCCTAACCGCTTGAAAAGTTCTGGTTGCGGGATGAATTCTTTTCTCCCGCAATCTCGGCGGTACTGCGTTCGTTGCGGCTTCAACTAATTCAGAAGTCCGTTTCATCCGTCCTTCTTTTCTCATTTTTACAATCTGTCTTGCGATAAGCCCGGCGTGTCTTTCGCCACCATACTCGCGTAACGCTAATGCTATCTCGCCTTCTGAAGCGCGGTTTAGCCATGCTGCTGCGGTTTCTTTTGTAGATACATCCATTCGCATGTCCAATGCCGCATCATGTGAAAACGAAAATCCTCTTGACCTGTCTTCAAAATGCTCCCAGTTAACACCCAAGTCCAGAAAAACTGCGTCTGCTTCGCAATTCAGCTGGTTTGGAATCTCACGATAATCCGCATGAATGAAGTACTTTTTGCCGGGAACTGATTTAAGGTTTTCTTTGGAAGTTTCAAGCATCCGCTCGTCCCAATCAAACCCATACAGTTCACCCGAAGCGCCGGCTAATTCAAGCAACTTTTCGGCGTGTCCCGCATGCCCTATGGTTCCGTCAACAATCACTGCGTTTTTTTCAATCTTCAAAAGGCTGATAACTTCTTCCAGCATCACCGGTTGGTGGCGCTTCATCCTCTATTCGATTCCCTCCTCAATGGATTTCCTTCGTTTCTTTGCAATTTCTGCGCGGCGGTCACCGTTTTTCTCAAAATCTGACCGATCCCAAATTTCAATGTGGTCCAAACAGCCGACAAGCGTTATATCAGCGGCTTTCTCTAGTCCACTGACCTTTCTTAATCGAAACGGCACAACAAATCTTCCCTGCGGGTCACAACTAATTTCCCCTTCTGCAAACGACCCAAGCAAGCGACTTCGTCGCTCCCTTTCTTCACTTGAATGGGGCAATTCATAAATTTCCGTTACTTTTTCGTTCCAAACGTCCAACGGATATGCGGCAAGAATTCCATTGTCTTTAAGAGACAAAACAAAATTGTCTCCAAGCGAAGACTGCTTCTTTTTTGAAACCCGGATACGACCCTTATCATCAATCGAGCAATCTTCGGTGCCAAGAAGTTGCCTTTGCAACCTCTCCATGCTAACTCCGATATGCCCAAACTCCATTCTGGTACCTTTAGATGATGAAGGCCGGACTACTTCCCTGCAGGCCGACCTTCCGAAACTCGCGAGAGCGCCCAGCCCTCACTTGTGCCCAAACGGTTCCGTCCGTGGAACCTGTCACCATGATATTGGGAATTTTTGGAAATTTGGACCATTAATGCCCACAAAATTGGGAAAAAACGACCGGAAGTAGACGAAGTTATACTATTTATGCCGTTATTTTTACTTGGTGTCTACATCTCGGACTGAAGAATAAATTTGGAATTCACCCACCACCTGATTCAAAGTCAACTCAATCCCGGCTAATTTTAACGCTTTCAATTGCCAACCGCCTAATCGGTTCCTTCGACTAATCACCAGAATCTGCTCTGAAGATGCCTCATAAAGTTGGTCTAAAAAGTTGCCTGAATCGGTGGAAGCACCCAAATACCATTGAAAACTGGGTTGTGATGTCACCATTTTTTCAGACATTCCATCGTTGCGGTATTCAAAAATCGGTTTGTTCTTCCCCTTCAATTCGATTGCAATTCGCTTAACATCACCATGGGTCTGATTCCAGTATTGCGGAATACCAATCAAAGCAATCGGACAAATGATTGCAGCCGCAACGGAAATGGCGTGACTACTAAAAGAAGGATTTCGAATGGGTCCAATTCCGTCTGAAAAGGTTAGGAAACACAAAATTAGTGTCGTTACGATGCCAATTAAAAAAAAGTCTACTGGCAATCCGGGAGTAGAAAGTCCAATTCCAATCATTCCAAATCCAAGAAGAAATCCATAGATTCTCGGCCCCCAACGCATTCTTTCCGACATTTCAGTCAATTCGATACCAAACAGAATCGCAATCGGCGGCAAGATCGGCAAAACATAGTGTGGCAGTTTTGTACCGGACAAACTGAATAGAAGAAAAATCAATATCACCCACCACCATAAAAACTTCTGGAGGTCAGAAACATGACGATTCCTAAAACTTCTGATGACGACAAATAGAAACGGCATTGTCGCCAAAACCAACACGGGAATATAGGAGAATACAGGTCCCAAGTGGGCAGTGTCTCCTCCAAAAAATCTCCCTAAGTTTTGGTAAACAATGAACTCTTTAAAAAATGCTTCCCCATTAATCAAATACACTGGCAAGTACCAACTTGCAATCACCAAAAGAAACCCCAAGATGGAAAAGCCCCAACCTTCTCGCAACATTCTCCTTCGATCCGGCATGGTAATTGCAACTAACAAAACTAATAACAGGAATACAACTACAGGATAAGGACCTTTCGCCAAAACTGCAAAACCAAGAAATAAAAGAGACAGGACTCGGTACCTAATTCCCTTCTTAAGAGATTCCCAAAAGAACAGATAAGAGCCAGTCAAGAAGAACATCAAAAGAGAATCTGGTGTAAACATTCTGGCCATCACGACCACTAAAGGCGAAAGGGCCAAAACCATCACCGAATGGTAAGCTTTTTCAACTCCAAATCGTGGCTTAACAAAGCGAAAAACTATCCAATAGGTTCCAATTGCCGCAAGTATAGAAGGCAATCTCAAGGCAAGAGAATCAGGCAAACCAAGTACCAAAAAAATTCGACTCAACCAATAAATCAAAATCGGCTTTTCAAAAAATGGTGCACCGCCATATGTAATCGAAACCCAGTCGTTGCGTTCAATCATTTCCCGCAAAGAAGCAGCGTAGATGCCCTCATCTAAGTCGAATAGTCCGTAGGTCCAAAAGCCAACTAAAGGTAACAAAGCCAAAAACCAGAGCATTTTTGGCTGAAATCGAGTCACGATAATGATTCTACTTTCAACAGCGTAGAATAGCGTTAATGGAGCGCGGCCTAAATCGAATTTTCGGTGTCGAAACGGAATTCGGTTGTCTGGTAGATACCGATGAATTCACCTATGAAACAGCCGTCGAATTGGTGAAAGACCATGTTTTTTTGACCCAAAAACTCGGTCTGCTTGACGTCCACCCTCGCGACGAGGCCTTTGAACCTGCTTTTTCAGGCGGCTTCTTAATAAATGGAGGCAGGTTGTACGTTGATGCCGTTGGCTCGCATGAAGAGTACGCAACTCCGGAATGTAAGTCTATTTTTGACCTAATTGCATGTGACCGGGCCGGGCAGAGAATTATCGTTCAAGCCGTTAAAGAACTTGAGTTAGAAAACGAAGTCAATTTTTACAATAACAGCGTTGACCACTTTGGCGGTCACACTTTCGGTTGTCACGAAAACTACATGGTCATCGCCGATGATCGCTTCCTAAACGATTCCGTGCTTGATCTTTGTCCGTTTTTGGTAACACGGCAAATTTATGCTGGCACAGGTCGCGTGGGCGGTCATTTACTGAGTTTTGGCGGGAAAAAACCAAACGTCCAAGATATAACTCAAAATCCAATAGACTATATTTGGGTTTCAAACGTTTACGGCGTAGATCCGGACCATTCTGTCAATTATCAGCTGAGCCAGCGGGCTGATCACATCATCAAGGTCATTGCAAGCCGAGTCAGATTCAATCGAGCACTAATCAATCCAAAGTGGGAGACTTTCTATTCGTACGGGACTCACACTCGGCTGCACATGCTTTTTGGTGAGCCAAACCAAATGGAATTTGCCTACGCATTAAAAATCGGCACTACATGTCTATTGCTTGACCTTATCGAAAACGATTTGTTGCCCACAAAATTTCGCCTCCTTGACCCAATCGCTGCTCTAAAATCTGTCAGTCGGGACAATTCATACAAATGGTTAGTGACATTGCAAGATGGGTCGACAATGTCTGCAATTGACCTTCATCGCGAATACCTTTCATTGGCCAATCGTTTTAAAGGCAGGGACCCGGAAACGGACTGGATTTTGAGAAACTGGGATGAAACGATAAACCAACTTGCAATTGACCCCTTGAAATTGTCAAACAAACTGGACTGGGTAGCCAAGAAAAAAATCCTCGATCAGTACATTGAACAATGTCAAACCGACTGGAATGATGATTCATTGCATTCGGTTGACCTTGAATATCATAACATTGACCCTTCCAAGTCCTTGTTTCATTCCCTTCGGTTAATGAATCAGGCAGATCGCCTGATTTCCGAACCAACAATTTTGGATGCAATGACGGATCCTCCAAACAACACCAGAGCGTTTGCTCGAGCCCATTTGGTTCGCGATTTAATCAAAATGAAAAATACGAGTTACTGGATTGACTGGGACGCGGTTTATCTTGACAGACAGACAGCAATCGAACTTTCAGACCCATTTAACAATTATTCGCAGTTTGTTCAAAATTCCTGAAAACAGACGTATAATGGATTCATGGTAACTGCCGTGTTGTCAGCGTCTCTTGCAATCACTGGTACTTATTTCGAATCAAGAACTTGTTCAATTGTCGCCGGTCCTTGTCATTTTAGTGGTGAAGTCATGACCGACGGAAGAATGGCGGTAATCAGCATCCAAATTCAATCCGGCACGC
>CAZJKW010000041.1:0-15406 GCA_964546835.1 uncultured Fimbriimonadales bacterium | reverse complement strand
CGTCGGAAGCAACTGAGATGGATCGCCAACTTTCCAGATTCCCTTCGCTCTTTAGCCGATCGCAGGGTCGCATCGCCCGTGAACAGAAGACCCAAAACCTTGTATTTTGTGTTTTGCCTGACTACTCGCAGTGGTGAAGCATCAAGCGCGATCAAAACAACGGACTGAGTTTTCCGCTGCTGTCGCCCAGCGTTTCAACAGGAACTCCCATTCGGTCCAGCATCGCCAAGAAAAGGTCGTTCATCGGTGTCCCGTTTTTGTATCGAATATGCCGACCTGACTTCAACGTTCCGCCTGCTTTGCCAGCAATGAGAATCGGCAAGTCGTCATGGTTGTGGCGGTTGCCGTCGCTGATTCCCGCTCCATAAACCACCATCGAGTTATCCAAAAGCGTTCCGTCCAATTCTTTTACTGAATCCATTTTTTCCAAAAAGTACGCCAGTTGTTTCACTTGAAAAACATCAATCAGTTGCTTTTTGCGTAATTTTTCGGCGTCGTTTCCATGATGCGAAATGTCATGGTGTCCTTCCGAAACTCCGACTGCATTAAACGACCGGTTGCTTCCATCATTCGCAAACATAAACGTCGCAATTCGCGTCAAGTCCGCCTGGAAAGCAAGCACCAGCATATCACCCATTAATTGCAAATGCTGTTCGTAATCTCGTGGTATTCCGGTTGGTTTTGCAACACCCGGAGTCTTGTTTTCTTTTTCAATTCGCTCCAGTCGTTGTTCGATATCTCGAATTCCGGATAAATATTCATCCATTTTTCGCTGATCTCGCAATCCCAATTTTGATTTAAGTGCCGCCGCTTCTTCTGCAACAAAATCCAAAATACTCAATTGGAATCGTTGACGACGGCCGCGATTTTCATCACCGTCGCTTTCCGTCCCGAATAATCTTTCAAAAACCAGCCGCGGATTAACTTCTTTTGCCACCGGAGTGGATTCCGAACTCCAAGAAATCGAACTGGAGTAAGCACACGAATAACCGGAATCGCAATCACCTGCAAGCGCTCCTTTTTCACAACCCAATTCAAGCGATGCAAATTTCGTTTCTTTTCCGATTCTTTGTGCTGCAACTTGATCAACGGAAATTCCGTTGCGAATGTCCGAACCGGATGTTTTTTTCGGATGCACTCCGGTAAGCCAAACCGCAGTAGAGCGGGCATGATCTCCGGGTCCATCTCCCAAATCAAATGCGTTTCGCTGTGTCAATCCGGACAACACGGAAAATTTGTTTCGCAAATTTGATAGCGGTTGCAATGTTTGCGAAAGTTCAAAATTAGTTCCTTCCGCTCCCGGAGTCCAATACTTCATGTTCATTCCATTTGGAACAAACAAAAACGCCATTCGTGTTGGTTGCTTTTTAACGGACTGCGCTAAGACATTAAGTGGAAACATTCCTTCCAACACAGGAAGTGCGATTGCACAACCAAGACCTTTCAAAAATGTTCTTCTGGGTATGTTTTGCATGATTATTTTCCGCCTCCGTCACCGCGTCTCATGCGGAACGGTTCACTTTGCACAATGGCATTGATTAACGCCGAGAACTTGTATCCTCCGGCTTTTGTTTTCTTTGCAATCTCATCAATATGACATTCATCGGCCGCCGTTGTGCCCCTGCCAATCGCATAAATCAACATTTTTTCGGAAAGATTACGAATGAACTCATCTTTTCGTGACAAAAGCACCGATCTCAGTTGAGCCGGGCCAACAAACTTGGTGCCGTTTGGCAAAATTCCCGTTGCGTCCACTTTTATTTTTCCTTCATTTTCTCGCCATGCTCCAATCGCATCAAAGTTTTCCAAACCAAATCCCAGCGGATCAAGCCGCTGATGGCATTGAGCGCATGCGGGATTCTTCCGATGCGATTCCAATCTTTCCCGCATGGTTTTACCAATCATGGAGGGACTGGAATCCAAATTATCGGCTCCCGGTGGAGGCGGTGGAGGAGGTGTTCCCAAAATCTGTTCAAGAATCCACTTTCCACGCTTTACGGGTGAAGTTCGGGTTGGGTTTGAAGTCAAAGTTAAAACGGATGCATGCGTCAAAACTCCTGCACGGTTTTCGCCCAGCGGGACCTTTTTAAATTGTTGACCATATACGCCGCCAATTCCGTACAATTTCGCCAGCGATTCGTTTACATACGTGTATTTTCCGTCCAACAGTTCAATCAAACTTTTGTCTTCCTCGAAAATGTTCTGACAAAACAGCACAGTTTCTTGCACCATGGATTTTCGCAATTCTTCATTAAACTTTGGAAACAGTTTTGAATCCGGTGCGACAATATCCAATTTCGGCAAGTTAAGCCATTGCGATGCAAAGTTTGTTGCTAATGTCCTTGAGCGTTTGTCAGATAGCATTCGAGCAATTTGCTGTTTCAAAACTTCCGGTTTCGATAACTGTTTCGACGCTGCCAGTTCAAACAATTTATCATCCGGCAAACTCGCCCAAATGAAATACGACAATCGAGAAGCCAATTCGTACTCATTGATTGGGTGCTTTGTCTTTGGATCGTTCGGTTTTGAATCGAGTTCAATTCTGAACAGAAAATTCGGTGAAACCAAAACCGCTTGAACCATGAGTTGAATTCCGCGCTCAAACGACTCTCCTTCTCGCAAAGCCAATTGAACGATTCTTAACAGTCGGTTCTCTTCATCTTCGGTTATCGGTCTTCGATACGCTTTTGATGCAAATGCGTTAATGATTTTTTTTGATACCGGAATTATGGTAGCAGGAACCGGATTTTCAAAAATGATTTTCTGGTGGGATAACGGAAGCATTGGGGATTGTTCCAAGGGTCCTTCAACTTCTATGAAGTCCACGACCATATTCCTGTCTCGTTGTTTTGGATCGGGGTGATTTGGCTGATAATAATCGTTTAGAAATGCCGCGGCGATTTGGTGGTTACCAAGTTCCAATCGCACCGCAAACTGATAGATTGCAGGTTGAGATTGAACGGCCGCTACATTGAATACTTGAATTTGACGATTGTCAATTCTTAATGCCATGCGAACGACTTCGGGCCCTGCCTGCTGGCCGTAGGCACGAATCGAAATATTGAAGGTTCCAGCGCGAGTTGCTTTATGCAAGCAGGAAATTTCGCCATTTGTGAACAGAGATTTTGAGCCGTTTGGCAAACTATTTCCGCTACCTGATTCCACATTTAGTCGATCCGTTTCATATCGAAAAATGGTTTGTTGTGGCAATTGAATTGCTGTCGTTGCGATTTTTTCTGCAGCGGTCAAATACTTTTCCATCAAAAGAGGTGAGATAGAAAGCACATCACCGATATTGCTAAAACCGTAACCCACATCATCCGAAGGAAAATCATCCGCCGGTTTCAAGTCCAATCCAATCAAATCGCGAATTGAGTTGTTGTATTCCTCTTTATTGAGACGGCGAATGGTGACCCGACCGGGGTCTGCCAACTTGCAATCTTGCGCATTGAAAATTTCATCAAAGTAATTGACAATCGAATCCCTTTGGGCTTTGGCCGGCTGTGGCGAGCCGGCGGGCGGCATGTGTTGCGTACGAATGTTTCTTACTGCCCTTTGCCAAAGGTCGCGATTTGCCAATGCCTGTGATTCCGACGCAGTTTTGGATAAGTCCACACCTGCCATTGCCGTTTGGCCCGTGTGGCATTTCACACAGAACTTATTGAGGAACGGCTTGACGGTTTTCTCAAACGTTGGAGTCGTTTGGGGGCTTTCGGCCATCAATGCCGCCGCTAAAGGCATGCAGCAGAGAATCCATATTGCGGTTTTTCTATTGAACATATCTAATAGGTCTCGAGACAGCCATTTGTCAGCCTATTCGAGTGCAAACCTAGTACAAATACTGGGAATATCCGTTTTCTTTGCACTTTGAGAGAATTAGACGGGTCGGTTGACATTACGTTGCCGTGCGGTTTCAATTGCAAGTTCGTATCCAGCGTCTGCGTGCCTCAAAACCCCCATCGCCGGGTCGGAATTCAAAACTCTGGTTAAGCGTACTTGAGAGTCCTTAGTCCCATCCGCCACGATAACCATGCCCGAATGTTGGGAATAACCCATGCCCACTCCTCCGCCGTGGTGAAGAGAAACCCACGATGCTCCGTTAACGGCGTTGATGAGTGCATTCAAGAAGACCCAGTCGCTGATAGCGTCGCTGCCGTCATTCATTGCCTCGGTTTCTCGATTCGGTGAAGCGACCGAGCCGCAATCAAGGTGATCTCTGCCAATCACGACAGGTGCTGATACCTTGCCCGAGGCAACCAAATCGTTAATGAGAAGTCCGAGCTTTTGCCGGTCTCCCAGACCAACCCAACAGATCCTTGCCGGGAGACCTTGAAAAGCGACTTTTTCGCTTGCCATTCGTATCCAACGGCATAGGGCCACATCGTTTGAAAAGTTCTCAAGGATGGCGTTATCAATTTCGGCAATATCTGAGGGATTACCGCTTAGTGCAGCCCACCGGAAAGGACCTTTGCCTTCGCAAAAAAGAGGGCGAATATAGGCGGGAACAAATCCCGGAAAATCAAATGCGTTTCCGACTCCGTTATCGAATGCAACTTGACGAATATTGTTTCCGTAATCAAACGTTTCCGCGCCGAGTTTCTGCAATTGGAGCATTGCATTTACATGCTTGCAGATTGAGACGTTCGCTTTTTCGATATATTCATTAGGATTGGAATTGCGAAGTTGTTCGGCTTGTTCCAAATTGTAACCTTCGGGAATATAACCATTAAGAACATCATGGGCACTTGTTTGATCAGTCAAAACATCGGGAACGATTCCCTTTTGAATCAGTTGGGGCAACACGGTTGCTGCGTTTGCAAGCAACGCAACGCTTAGCGGTTTTTTTTCAATTTTTGCTTGCATGCAAATATCAATTGCTTCATCCAAATTGCTTGCGGACACATCCACATATTTTGTTTCCAATCTTCTTTTTATTCGATTTGGATCTACTTCAATACAAAGAGCAACGCCGCCATTCATGGTTATGGCAAGCGGTTGTGCACCGCCCATTCCGCCGAGTCCGGCCGTTACCGAAAGTGTTCCCGCCAATGTGCCACCAAACTTTTTGTTTGCAATAGCGGCAAAGGTTTCATAAGTTCCTTGCAGAATGCCTTGAGTACCGATATAAATCCATGACCCGGCCGTCATTTGACCGTACATCATTAATCCTTTTTTGTCTAATTCACGAAAAACTTCCCATGTTGACCATTTCGGAACGAGATTCGAGTTAGCTATCAAAACACGAGGCGCATTTTTGTGACTGGGCAGAATTCCCACCGGCTTTCCACTTTGCATTAACAGAGTCTCATTTTCTTCCAGTTCTGTCAACGCGCGAACGGTGGCTTGAAACGATTTCCAGTTTCTTGCGGCTTTGCCAATTCCTCCATAAACAACTAATTCAAGCGGGTTTTCGGCAACATTTGGGTCAAGGTTGTTGAGCAACATTCTTAGCGCGGCTTCTTGCACCCACCCTTTGCAGTGGAGTTCATTTCCGGTAGGTGCTTTTACAAAAATCGGCTTTTCTGAACTCAGGATTTCGTCAAGAACGGTTGATGTTGCCGGCATGGATTGGATTATACGGCTAATCGGCTGCCAATTTTTTGATTCTTGCTAAGCGATTAGGTTCGTTTTTTTGCAAATAGGCATCATTGGAAAGGAGTTCAAATGCCTTTATAAAGTAAGGTGCGGCTTCTGCCTTCCGGTTTTTTAGTAGAAGACATTCACCAAGTTCTTCAAACACATATCCATCTTGTTTTTGATTTTCGAGTTCTTTAAGGGTTTTTAAAGCATCGTCAATGCGGTTAAGCGAGCGATAACATCGAGCAATACACCAAGTTGCAATCCGCGTTTGTTCAACTTGTTTCATTTCTTCTCTGAATTGTTTTGCTTTGATAAAAAGTTGAAGTGCCTCGTCGTACTGTTTTAGGTCATGCAATGACCACGCAGTATTGTTAAGCAAAGAACCCAACCAGTTTCTTGCTCTTTTATCTTCTGAATTTTCTGCTTTTTTAATGGCTTGCAAATTGATTTCCAACGCCTCATGAGCGGGGCTTACTATTGCGATCATATGCAACGCATCAATCGCAATATCTTCAATTCCATGTTTTTCACTTAAGTCGTAACTTTCTTGAAAGAGTTTTTTTGCGTCTATTTTGTTTCCGGAAGAGTTTAGGCACCTGCCCATTTCCAATGGAATCATTGCCAAGACTCTTGCATCCTGAGTTTCTATTTGAGAAAGCAGTTGCATTGCCTCCGCAAACTTTTGTTGTAAGCCCAAACTCCGTGCGAGTTGAGTTTGCAGTTCTGCAATGACGATTTCATCGGTTTCTTCACTGATTGCTTTTTTGAATTTGGCTTCTGATTGTTGTGGATTTGAAAAGTTCCACAGTTCGCCTATTTCCTCGCGCTTCACTTTTCCATTATAATGATTTTGTGGAATTGGTGAGGACCCGCGCAGAATTGGGAGATTTCATCCTGAGAAATCCCGGACCTGTGTTTTTTGTTCCAACCATGGGGTTTTTGCATGATGGACATGCCTGTTTGATTCGGATGGCCGCTTCCGACCGTGACAGTTTTGAAGAACGCGGAACGGTGGTGATGTCTTTGTTTGTTAACCCGACACAGTTCAATAACCTCAATGATTTAGAAAAATATCCAAGGGACGAAGAACGCGATATGAAAATTGCGAGAGAATCCGGCTGTGATCTGATGTTTTCACCAACTATTCAAGAGATTTATCCCAATGGATTGGCGACAACCAAAGTTGTGGTTTCAGAAATTACAAAAAGGTGGGAAGGAGAGTTCCGGCCCGGGCATTTTGATGGAGTTGCGACAGTTGTAAATAAGTTGTTTAACATTGTTTTGCCGGATTATGCTTATTTTGGGGAAAAGGATTGGCAGCAATGTGCCGTCATATCAAAAATGGTACAGGATTTAGATATTCAAGTTTGGTTGAAATTTGGAGAAACCATTCGAGAAGAGGATGGGTTGGCGATGTCTTCACGAAACAGTTTACTGAACAATGAAGATAGAAAAAGTGCGCCGCTGCTTTACAGAACTATGCAAAAATGTGCCGAGTGGATTAGGGAAGGAAAGTCCGTAAAAAGTTGCATTGAAGAAAGCAGAAGTCGATTAGCGGAAGCGTTTTCTGTGATTGATTATTTTGCGTATGTTAACGAATTCAATTTGGAACCATTGGAAAACTATTTTGAAACGGGAAGATTGATTGTTGCTGCTCATATTGGCGGCATAAGATTGATTGACAACTTGAAAGTATGAAATCACACACAGAATATTTGACTTTTAATACACGTAAGCAGGAAGAGTTTGTTCGCATAACCGACGAAGTTGCAAATGCGGTTTATCAATCGAAAGTCCAAGAGGGTTTTTGCTTGGTGAGCGCGATGCATATTACTTCGGCGGTTTATGTGAATGATTGGGAATCGGGATTGATTGAGGATATCAGGGAATGGCTTGACGGGCTTGCGCCGAAAGGGGATTACCGTCACCATGCAACCGGAGAAGATAACGGAGAGGCGCACCTGAAAAATTTGATTATGCACCACCAGGTGATTTTGCCAATCACTCGTGGCAAGTTAGATTTAGGGCCCTGGCAGCAGGTTTTTTACGCAGAATTTGACGGAAGAAGACCCAAGCGTGTGATAGTAAAAATCATCGGGGAATAGATATACTCTAGCCAACTATGGCAATCAAAGTTGGCATCAACGGTTTTGGGCGAATTGGTCGCCTTTCTTTAAGAGCAATTCAAGAAAAATACAGGGGTGAAATTGAAGTCGTTGCCATCAATGATTTGACAGACCCAAAAACGAATGCTCATTTGTTAAAGTGGGACAGCACCTACGGTCCGTTTAAAGGCGATGTTCGATTTGACGAAGATGAAATTTTTGTAGACGGAAAGAAAGTTAGGAGTTTTAAAGAAAAAGACCCATCCGCAATTGACTGGAGCAGCTTGGGCGTTGAAGTGGTTGTGGAATCCACCGGAGTTTTTACCGACAGAGAAGGAGCCGCAAAACATTTGGGCGGAACCGTAAAAAAAGTTATTATTAGTGCTCCTGCAAAAGGAGAAGATTTAACGATTGTATTGGGAGTTAATGATTCTGCATACGATTCAAACAATCATCATGTGGTTTCCAATGCAAGTTGTACAACAAACTGTTTAGCACCGTTTGCAAAAGTGATTTTGGATAATTTTGGGATTGATTCAGGAATTATGACGACGATCCACGCTTATACAAATGACCAAAAAGTTCAAGACCAGGCGCACAAAGATTTGAGACGAGCACGAGCAGCCGCACAAAACATGATTCCTACCAGCACCGGCGCAGCAAAAGCGATTGGGCTTGTTGTTCCCGAATTAAAAGGAAAGTTACACGGATTTGCGGTTCGGGTTCCCGTGCCAACCGTGAGTATGGTTGACTTAACGGTGATGCTTGGAAGGTCAGCAAATGCAGAAGAAATTAATTCTGCATTGAGAAGCGCTGCAAATGGACCGATGAAGGGGATTTTGGAAGTGACGGACGAGCCGCTGGTTAGTTCGGATTTCATAGGCAATAGTCATTCTTCAATAGTTGACGCGGGATTAACCATGGTGATAGGTGACCGAATGGCAAAAGTCATTGGTTGGTATGACAATGAGTGGGGATATTCGGTGCGCGTTGGGGACTTGATTAAGTTTATGGCGGAAAAAGGACTGTAAGGTTGATTTTTGACAGTTTCAGAATTAATTGAAGTTGCTTTTTTAAAGTTAAAAGAGAAAAAAGGTTTTGTTGAAAGAGAAAACCAGAAGCAACTTGCGTTGCTGATTCAGGATTGTATTGACGGAAAGCAAAGCGGTCTTTTTGAAGCACCAACTGGATTAGGGAAATCTTTGGCGGCTTTGATTCCTGCGATAGCAAGCGCAATCGTCCATCAAAAAAGAGTTGTTATTGCAACTTATTCCAACGTTCTTGCGGAACAGTATTGGCGACAAGATTTACCTTTAGCAATGAGTTTGTTTGAAGGTGAATTGCCGAGAACCCAATTCTTAATTGGACGGCAACGGTATGCTTGTTTGGCGGAATTGCATGAAAGTCACCCTGCAATTTTGAGAGAATTTAAGAAGCATTCCGAATTGGGCATTGAGTCCGAGTTTCGAGAATTTGTTAATCGCAAACCACGCGAACTCACTCAGATTTGGAATCAAGTTTCTGCGCCACCGGTTTGTCCGGCAAGAATGTGCGACCATTATTCAGACTGTTATTATTACAAGGCGCGCAGAAAAGCAGAGAAGGCAGAAATAATCATCACAAACCATTCGGTTGTGATGCAAGACACTCTCTTGAGACAGTTTTCAGATGGTAACTTGACTTTGCTTGGGAAATATGATTTTTTGATTATTGATGAAGCGCATGATTTTCCATCTGCCGCCGAAAATTCGCTTGAGTTTGAGTTAAGCGAATCCAAAATTGGGCAGTTGATTGGTTTGGTTAACAAGATGGAAATTGCCGGGCTTCAAGTAGCGGCAGAATCCAACATGATGTCGAAATGGACTTCGGAATGCGAGGCATTTAGGGTAGTTCTGACAGAGCGTCAAAAAGATTTGAAGGATTATGGAGGCGGCTTCAGGCGAGCCGGAATTCTGTTTGCTGCGCCAGACGAAGTATGGGAACACCCCAATGTAAAGTCAAAAGTTTATGAAGAACACATTGAAGGTGCAAAGCAAGTTTCCTTGAAGGTTTCTGAAAATGTTAACGAGTTTTTGGAAAAAACAAATGCAATGCTTTCCCTATGGTCATTTTCAAACGAGACCGAAGATTTGGCGGATGTTGCAAAGGATTCGATGCGAAATTATGGACTGTTTATTAAAGAGTTTGGCCAACGAAGTGCCGAATTGTTTTACTTAAGGAATACGGGTGTCAGTTACCTGCGGTCAGATGAAGAAGAGACGATTCTACGGCAAGATGTCGTCGGTGTTTCAGAAGTATTAAAGGATATTTTGTGGGATAGAACACCGGCTGTTTGTATGTCCGCGACACTTGCAATTGATCAAGAGTTTGATTTCTATAAACGCGAAAGCGGAATGACACCGGATTTTGAAGAAATACTTCCTTCTCCATTTGATTTTAGGAGCCAAGCGGCAGTTTATTTGCCAAAACAGGATTCAATCATTGACCCTACCCTTGCACGAAAGCAAGGATTTGAGGACGAGTATTTTTCAATGGTGGCGAAGGAATTATCCGGAATTATTAAAGCGATGAATGGAAGAACGCTCGCATTGTTTCACAGTCGAAAGGAAATGGAATCGGTTTTTGAACGAATGGATTTGCCTGATGAACTTCCTGTGTTTTTGCAAAGACGTAGCGGAACGGCGACGGTAGGTGAGCGATTTAAGCGTGAAATTCATTCATCTTTATTTGCGCTTCGAAGTTTTTGGACAGGGTTTGATGCGCCGGGCGAAACCTTGAGTTGCGTCGTTTTGGTACGAGTCCCATTTGAGGTTCCGGCTGACCCTCCACAAGTTGTAAGAGGTGCATGGCTGGAGAGCCGGGGGCTAAATCCGTTTCGCGCTTACTCATTACAATTGGCAAAAATGTTAATGAGGCAAGGAGCAGGGCGATTGATTCGTCGTTCGGAAGATAAAGGTCTCATTGCTTTGCTTGACGCACGGCTTCAGACGAAGAGTTATGGGAACGAGATTTTGGAAAATTTGCCACCGGAAATGAAAGTTTTTCGGGACGTGTATGATGCGATTGCGTGGCTAAAACTGTCTGAAGATTGATTCATGTAACAGCATCGGAAGTGAAGTTGAGGAAAAAATGGAAAAAGTGTCGGTCAAAATGCTAATCGGTGACAAGGAAAACAAAATTCTTCTCTGTATTGCCTTTTGTTTATGTGTTATTGCTTTTTGGAATGTATACAAATGTGGTTTTGTCTACGATGATAATAAACAAATTGTCCAAAATCCTTTAATAAAGAGCGCTGCAATGCTACCCAGAGCCTTGATGAGCGACGTTTGGGCATTCAAAGGCGGGAGCGGTGCGAATTCAAATTATTGGAGGCCGACTTTTGTTGGTTGGATGTTTGTTAATTACAAGGCATTTGGTGAAGAGCCGCTAGGATGGCATATTTCGAATTTAGCATTACACTTGTTATCTCTGTTTTTGGGATTTGTAGCGATGCTGAAACTGGGAATTCAAAAGTATGTTGCCGGTTTTGCAATGTTTTTGTTCGCTGTGCATCCGACTAAAGCGGAGTCCGTTACTTGGGTGGCTGGATCCACGGACTTGCTGATGGCTTGTTTTATTTTTGGCAGCCTAATTTTATTTTCAGATTATGTTGTAACAAACCAAGTCAAGTCCATTGTTCTTTCAGCGGTTTGCTTTTTGTTTGCCCTTATGTCAAAAGAAGTTTGCCTGATGTTTCCCTTCTCAATTATTGTTATTAGCAAATTCGCTTTTGAAAAAACTTTAAAGGAAAGCATAAAACTGAGCGTTCCATACTTTTGTGCTGCAATGATCTTCTTTGTTGCAAGACATCTCGTGCTTGGAAGTTCAACAATGGGTTATCCCGATTCGCCTTCCCTCGCTTCTACCATTTTGTCTGCTCCAATAATATTTGCGTTTTACCTTCAATCGGTTTTTTATCCGGTTAGTCCAAGTGTGCTCTACGAGGTCAAGGCAATTGGCTTGAGCGATATAGGAACCAGTGGCTACCTGCTATCCTTGTTAACTACGGCTATTGCAATAAGCGTGATGGTTTATTTTGGTAAGAAATCGCGTTTTGTTGCGATGGGGTTTTGGATGTTTATTTTAATGTTGCTTCCGGCATTTATGTTAAAGGTTTTCAAAGGAGACGATTTGGTTCATGACAGATACCTGTATTTACCGGTTCTTGGGATTGCAGTTGCCATTGGCGCAATTCTGTCATTCTATTTGAAGGAACGGGAAGAAACCTTGAATCGAAAGTTGGTTAGTGTTGGTGCCGTAATTGGATTGGGCCTGGCTGCACTAACGATGATGCAAAACAAGAATTGGATTTCTGATGTTGCACTTTGGGAACAAGCAACAAGAGTTGCCCCTAATCACCCTGGTGCTTACACTGAGCTTGCGGAATCATTGAGACTTGATCACCAATTTCAATCATCGCGAGAAGCAATCAATAAAGCAATTGAACTGGGTTCAAAGCGTTCTAATACACCCGTTGTATCCGGGTTACTTTACAAGGACTCTGGGGATTTGGGAAGAGCTCGTGAAGAATTCAAGTTGGCGACAAAGCAGTATCCGTACTATTTGATAGGATGGGAACAACTTCTTGACGTAACAATGCAAATGGGTGAATTAGAAACAGCACTTGCTGTTTGCAAAGACGCAGAGAAGGCAATGCCGGGACTAAAACCTTTGTTTCGAGTGGTGTCAGGAATGATCAATTTTCAAATGGGCAATCGCCCCGCTGCATTAGAATCGCTAATGTCAGTCAGATCAGAACTTGCACGAAATTCAGACCCTCGCGTTGTTCACGGACTGTTTTTGATTGGAGAATTGCAGCGAGATAAGGGCGATAATCAAGGCGCCCTTGAATCATATCAAGAATTCTTAAGTGCCACAAAAGGATTTCAAGATGAAAAGACGATGCAGATGAGAAACCAATCAGAACAGTTTATTCAAATGCTTAAAGGGAATTAAGGTTTAGCCCAAACAAAAAACAAATTTCCATCGGGGTCAACCCATGTAAATGAAAAAGGCGACTCATTTCCACCGGTGATTTCTGAAACTTGAACACCGGTATTCTCAAGGTGTTGATAATCTTCCTCGATGTTTTCTGATTCGAAGGCAATTCTTGGTACTGGATTAATTTCGGATTTCCAGATATTTTTGTCAAGCAGACCCAACTTCGAATTGCCGGGGAGTTCAAAGAGCGCCCAACCCCATGACTCTAATTCAACGAGGTCGAATCCAATGGATTTATAGAATTCAACGGACCGATTGAAATCGGATACAAAATATATCGTTTCTGAAAATTTCATATTAATGTAATGGAGCTGCAAAAATGCAACTCCATTACAATCTGCAATTTACTCTTCGATTTTTGCTTTTGCAAGCGCTGCTTTTTTTGCAGTCAATTTTGATGTGTAGGTCGTGGGTGATTTGTCAAATGATGCAACACAGCCCAAGCAACAGAAATAGTATCGGGTGTTGTTAACATCTCGAAATGCAACGGAATCCTCCATCGCAATAGTTTCGCCTTTAACGGCACATTTTCCGGCAACTTCATTTTGTGTAAAAGCAGCAAGTTTTGACGGCTGCTTCAAAAATGCATCTTTGTTTTCGTTGCTTTCAAAGAAATATCGAACGCCGTTATAGTCTGCAAACGCTTTCGATTTTTTTTCGGTTACGCGTGCTCGGCTGACTGGATCAAACAAAGAATAAGCAACCAGATTGGTACCTTTCTTTGAAAGAAGTTTCGTGGGTTCGGCTTTCAATGGTCCTTCGCAACCGGCGCAGCAGATGGCCGTCATCAGGCCGTTGAAAACAAAATGCTGTGCACCCTCATGGATTTCGTCTCCGGCAACCGGACAAACCATCGGTACTGCATTGCTAAGAACAAACGAGGCGATTAATGTTGAAATCATTGATTTACTCCAAAAGGTGATTTTGCTATCGTGGCAGTCTGCAGTATATCACGTCTGGCTGATATAATGATGTGTGCCGCAGGACCTGTTGAACTTAGCGAAGATGTTGTCTGATGAAAAGAGACTCCGTGTCCTCAACTGTCTTGCGATGGAAAGCGCCTGCGTTTGTGAGCTTGCAGATGCATTGGATATGCCGCAAACAACTTTGTCAAACCACTTGGCCAAGTTAAGGGCAAATGGAATAGTGAAAACAAATCGAGACGGTACATGGATCTATTATTCAATTTCCGTAAAATTTGAATCTCACATTTCAAACTTGCTAAAGAGTTTCGACTTACCCAATTCATCCCAAGATCTTAGACGTTTTTCGAAACGACTTAACAAAAGAATTGAAGGAAAATGTAAATCAGGGTTCAAGAAACAAGGAGAATAAAATGAACACGATTCAAGTAAAAAGCGAAGACATCCACTGTCAAACTTGTGCAATGAAAGTCCAAGAAGCAGTTAGCAAAGTCAATGGAGTTCAGAACATAAACGTAAATGTACCGGAGCAAATCGTAAAAATAGACTTTGAATTGCCGGCAGATGAAGATCAAATTAAACAAGCAATGGATGAAGCAGGATTTGGAATAACGGAGCACTAATCTGATAGCAATTCTGATTTCGCTTGTCATAATCGGATTCATTGTCTGGTTTTTCTTTGGCGAAAAAACCGTCGCAAAACAAGACATTACGCCAACAAAAACGCTTGAGTTTAATGTAACAGGAATGACCTGTGCCGCTTGTGTAGCACGTGTAGAAAAAGGAATCAATCGTGTACCAGGGGTTTCGGAGGCAGCAGTAAATCTGGCAACAGAAACAGCGAAAATCAAGACTGATGAGACTGTAACCGATGCCGACATTGAAAACGCAGTTTCAAAAATTGGATACAAAGCGTTTCGAAAAACCGGAGCAATTCAAAAACCACGTGAAAAGAAAGCAGTTTTTCCATGGCTCGCTGTTTTGTTGTCTGCTCCTCTGTTGCTGACTTCAATGCATATTCCGAAAATTCCACCGTTTCCCTTTTTAGTTCAAGCGATACTTTCCGGAATTGTAATTTTTTATTGTGGCTTTCAATTCATAAGTGGTGCATGGAAAGCTTTGCGAGGGCGATTTGCAGACATGAACGTTTTGGTTGCAATTGGAACTCTATCTGCGTGGGTTTTCAGTGTGTCCCAATACAAAGTTACGCACCATCAACAAGTGTATTTCGAAGTCGGAGCAACGATTGTAACGTTGATTTTGTTTGGTAGATATCTGGAGGCAAAAGCCAAAAATAAAACAAGCGACGCAATCAAAATGCTCCTTGAGTTAGCCCCAAAAACAGCAACACGAGTTACGGAATCAGGAGAAGAAACCGTTCCAATAGTACAGATTCAAATCGGCGACAAAATCAGAATCAGGCCCGGAGAAACGTTTGCAATTGATGGCAACGTGATTGAAGGCAATAGTACGATTGATGAATCAATGTTGACCGGAGAAAGTCGCCCGATTGACAAAAAAGTTACAGACAAAGTGTTTGCGGGAACCATAAATCAAACCGGAACATTGATTGTAACAGCAACTGAAGTCGGATCCGATACTTCGCTCGCGAGAATTGCAGATTTGGTTGGAAAAGCACAGGGCAGTCGAGCAGAAATTCAAAGTCTTGCTGACAAAGTAACGGCTGTTTTCGTTCCAGCTGTCTTAATTATTGCGGTTGCAACTTTTGCAGTTTGGCAAATCACAAACGGAACCGTT
>CAZJKW010000040.1:2114-15829 GCA_964546835.1 uncultured Fimbriimonadales bacterium | reverse complement strand
GGTTTGGACATCATTATTTGCACAACAGCAAGAACGGATGAAGAAGCCCGGGCATTCCTAAAGAAAATGGGCATGCCGCTGAGAGATAAATAAAGCAGTGGAATACAACGCTGATCATATTCGCAATGTTGCAATTGTTGGCCACGGTGGAGCCGGCAAAACGACACTGGTTGAACAACTTTTGTTTGCAGCCGGTGCGATTGATCGTTTGGGGAGCGTTGACCAGGGTAACTCACATTCTGACCATGACGCTCACGAAATTAAGCGAAAAATTTCGCTTAACGCAACTGTATTGCCTTTGGAATGGAAAGGTTGCAAAATAAATTTGATTGATGTCCCAGGATTCCCTGATTTTATTGGGGATTTGCACGGAGTTGCTCGCGTCGTTGAAGCGATGATTATTGTGACTCCAGCACAAGCCGGTCTTGATGTTGGATTTGATAACGCTTGGGAAATTGCAGACGAATACGGATTGGCAAGATTAATTTTTGCCAATAAGATGGAACGCGACAATGCAGACTATGCAGGGTTGTTAAAGTCATTAACGGATAGATATGGCGTAAAAGTTGTTCCGGTGCAAATTCCAATTGGAAATCAAACCTCATTTAGCGGCGTGTTCGATATGCTTGAACACAAAGTATATACGGGCGATATTAAAACCGGAAAAGTGGAAGCACCTACCGATGCATTGATGGCAGAAGCCGCAAAACAAGAAGAGAGTTTAATGGATGCTGCCGCAGAAGGTGATGACGATTTGGCTCTCAAATATCTTGAGGGTGAGGCGTTGACCGAAGAGGAAGTAGAACATGGTTTGGAAGTAGGCTGCGAAAGAGGAAAAGTTTATCCGTTGTTTATGGGCAGCGCACTTCATGGAATTGGAATTGTTTCATTATTGGATCACATCGTCGGTCTGGTTCCGGCACCAACTCATATATTGAAAAAGAGCGGCGGCGAGGAGATTAATCCGGAACCGAGTGCTCCTTTGAGTGCGTTTGTGTTTAAGACAACTGCGGACCCGTATGTCGGACGAATCAATTTTGTTCGAGTAATGCAGGGAACGCTTAAGCCGGACTCGGCAATCAAAAATGCACGAACCGAAGAGGCAGAAAGAATTGGAACCTTATTTTTTCCAAAAGGAAAAGAGCAAAAACCGGCAACTGCGGTAATCGCGGGCGATATTTGTGCTATCTCAAAATTGCAAAAAACGAGGACCGGTGACACATTATGCGATGCAAAAAATGTGAAAGCATTAGATGACATCAAATTTCCCGATCCGATATTTCGCCTTGCAATTGTCGCAAAATCAAAAGCAGATGAAGACAAACTTGGCGGCGCAATACAAAAAATCGCCGATGAGGATCCAACTTTTCATCACAGGCGAGACCCGGAAACTCACCAAGATTTGATTGAAGGAATGGGAGACATTCATTTAGATGTATCCATTGAAAAACTTAGAGATAAATTTGGCGTTAATGTTGGAACAGAAGACGCAAAAATTCCTTATCGAGAAACCATCAAATCTTCAAACAAGGCGCAAGGAAAGTACAAGAAGCAAAGTGGTGGCCGTGGGCAATACGGGGATTGTCATGTAGAGTTAAGTCCGTTGCCCCGAGGAACAGGTTTTCAGTTCACTGATTCCGTGGTTGGCGGCGCAATTCCGAAGAATTATTTGCCGGCCATAGAAAAGGGAATTGTAGACATCATGTCAAAAGGTTTTCTTGCGGGCTATCCGGTCGTGGATATCCGGGCTAACGTGTTCCATGGAAGTTACCATGACGTTGATTCAAGCGAAAACGCTTTCAAGTCCGCAGGCGCCTTGGCATTCAAGAATGCTGCCGAACAAGCAAACCCGACCATTTTGGAGCCGATTCTAAAAGTGGAAGTGGATGTGCCGGAGAACTTTACCGGTGACGTGATGGGTGACTTAAACACTAGACGCGGACGGCCTTTAGGAATGGAAATGATTGGGCCGGGCAGGCAGAGGATTTTGGCTGAAGTCCCAATGGCGACGATGGCGAAATACGCTTTAGACCTTCGGTCAATAACGAAAGGCAGAGGACGTTTTCGGTTTGAGTTCGCTCGGTATGAAGAGTTGCCGAGCCACGAACAACAATTACTAATCCAAGACTACCAAAAGAGGAAGGTAGAACACGAGGACTAACGGGTAAAATCGACCCTCGTTTTGAGTTCAAAAACGGAGTAATGAATGGCTAAAGAGTGCTTGATTGTAAAACAGACGCGTAAACCGCGGTACAAGGTGCGCAACTATAATCGTTGCAGTATTTGCGGTCGTCCGCGCGGCTACATTCGGTACTTTGGTACCTGCAGAATTTGTCTTAGGGAGTTGTCGCTGAAAGGGCTTTTGCCCGGCGTGACAAAGTCGAGTTGGTGATTTATGCATAGCGATCCAATAGCAGACCTATTAACTCGAATTCGCAACGGTTACCACGGAAATCTGGCAACCGTAGACGTACCTCATAGCAAGATAAAAGAAGGAATTGTGGGCCTTTTGAAGGCAGAAGGACACGTAGCGGACTTTGAAATCGTTAAGGACACGAAGTTTCCGACCATTCGCGTCCACCTTCGATATGACTCGCGAAGAAAACCGGTCATGCGGCAACTTTCTCGTGTGAGCAAGCCCGGTTTGCGTGTTTACAAAGGAAGTGGAGAGATTAGGCCGATTCGCTCCGGATTGGCTACACAAATCATCTCAACAAGCCAAGGTTTGATGACAGATAGAGAAGCACGAAAGAGAAAAATAGGCGGAGAGGTTATCGCCGAAGTTTGGTAAGAAAACAATGTCACGAATTGGAAGAATGAGCATAAACGTACCGGCAGGGGTTTCCATTTCCGTTGAGGATGGCAACTTTGTTAAGGTGAAGGGTCCAAAGGGTGAACTTTCGGAAAAGGTTCACAGCGACCTGAAGTTGAACCAAGAAGATGGAAAACTGACCGTTGAAAGGCCTTCGGAAAACCGCGAACACCGGAGTCAGCATGGATTGGCTCGAACATTAATTCAAAACATGGTGACCGGAGTCAGCGAAGGTTATGTTCGAACACTCGAGATTCACGGTGTAGGTTACCGAGCGACCTTAGAAGGCAAGGATTTGGTGATTAGCATCGGGTATTCGCATCCGGTGCGAGTGACTCCGAGGCCGGGAATTGAGTTTGAAATCGCTCAGGAAGACCGTTCGCGAATTATCAATGTTCGTGTAAAAGGAATCCATAAGCAGCAGGTTGGACAAGTCGCGGCGGACATTCGAAGGATTCGAAAGCCGGACCCGTACAAGGGTAAGGGCATACGATTCCAAGGAGAAACCGTTAAGTTGAAACAAGGCAAGAGGGCAAGCGCTTAAAGGCAAAACAATGGCAGTAAAGTCAAGAAACGACAAAAGAGTAATGCGACATGAGCGGATTCGCAGACATTTAAGCGGAAGCGCTGACCGACCACGCCTTTCGATTTACCGTAGTCTTAAGCACATTACGGCACAAATCATCAATGATGCTGAAGGTGTGACGCTTGCGGCTGCAAGTAGCCAAGAAAAGTCTGTCGCCAAAAACGGCAACAAAGACGGGGCCAAAGCCGTTGGGCAACTTTTGGCTAAAAGAGCAAAAGACAAAGGCATCACTAAAGTAGTTTTTGACCGGGGTGGTTTCAGATACGCCGGTCGAGTCGCTTCGCTGGCAGAAGCCGCACGAGAAGCGGGATTGGAGTTCTAATCAATGCGTAGAGGCGGGGCACAAACAGGTAAGCGACAACAAGAAGAAGGACTCGACGTACGAGTCGTTCAGACGAACAAAGTTTCCAAAACACACAAAGGCGGAAAGACGATGTCTTGGTCCGTTTTGGTTGTGATTGGAGACAACAAAGGCAAAGTCGGAGTCGGAATGGGCAAAGCTCTCGGAATTCCCGATGCCATTCGGAAAGGCGAAGAAGCAGCCAAGCGAGCGATGTTCAAGGTACCGATGGTTGGGAGTACGGTGCCGCATATGGTGATTGGCAAGGAAGGATCCACGGAAGTGATGCTTCGGCCGGCCACACCCGGAACGGGCGTCGTTGCAGGTGGGGCTGTTCGAGCGATTTTGGAAGCAGCCGGCGTGCATGACGTTTTGGCAAAAACGCTTGGCAGTAGAAACGCCGTTAATTGTGCCTGGGCAGCAGTGGACGCTCTCAAGTCCATGGTGACGCCGAAAGACCGTGCAGGTCAAAGAGGATTGGAAGTCAAGGAGATTGCTCCTTGGTTTAATAAGAAGAAAGAGGAGCAAGAAGTTGAAGTTGCAAGTGAAGTTAGTTAGAAGCCCGATCGGGAATCGAAAGAGTAATCGGCTAACGATTCAAGCACTTGGGTTGCGGAAAGTGAATCAGGTTGTGGTTCATGAGGATTCGCCTTCGATTCGGGGAATGCTTCATAAAGTTAAGCATATGATTGATGTTCGTCCTTTGGAGGGCAACGATGCGAATTGATGAGTTAAAGCCAGAGGAAGGCAGTCGGAAAAAGAAAGTTCGAGTGGGTCGCGGGATTGGAAGCGGACTTGGAAAAACATCCGGGCGAGGGGCAAAAGGACAAAAGTCGCGTGGAAGCATTCACCCAATGTTTGAAGGAGGACAAACTCCAATTCACCGTCGTTTGCCGGTTAAGAAGGGATTTAGAAATCCGAATCAAAAGGAATTTGCAATTCTTAATCTAAACGTTTTAGAAAACTCATTTAATGCCGGTGAAGAAGTGAGCCCGGAGACTGCAATTGCAAAGGGATTGATTCCCGGTGTTAAGGATGGATTGAAAATTCTTGGATTTGGAGAATTGACGAAAAAACTAAAAGTTTCAGCACACCGTTTCAGTAAGTCGGCAGAAGAAAAAATTAATGGCGCAGGGGGCGAGGTCGTTCGCTTGTGAAATTAGGCGATACGCTAAAAGCCGCATGGGCGGAACCTGAATTACGCCAAAAAATTCTATTCATCTTTGCGATGTTTGGGGTTTTTGCTCTTGGTCTCCATGTTCAAGTGCCAATACCCGGCATGAACCCGAATGAGATTACATCAAGATTGGGCGATTCCGGATTGCTCGAAATGTTGAACTTGTTTTCAGGTGGAGCACTTAGAAAACTTAGCATATTTGCGCTTGGGTTAAACCCTTACATTACGTCTTCAATTATTTTGCAAATTTTGACAATTGCAATTCCTGCATGGAAGAAAGAACAACAGGAAGGCGGACAGTATGAAAGGCAGCGGCGCGCGCAACGAACGCGATTTTTGACGCTTTTCCTTTCTGTGTTTCAAGGACTCGGCATCATATCAATGCTGAACTTGCAAGGCATTTCGCCAACGGCAAAAGCATTTGTCGTTTTGATGTGGATGGCCGGCTCAATGTTAGTGTTGTGGCTCGGCGAGCAGATTCAAGAAAAAGGAATTGGCCAAGGCGTTTCGTTGATGATCTTTGCAGGTATTGCGATTTCATTTCCTAATCTTGCAGAAAAAGTTTACGAATCCGTTCAAAACGGAACCAAGCAACCTTATCAAGCGGGATTACTCATTCTGATTTTCATCGCTATGACAATGTTGGTTACTTTCTTCACTCAAGCACAACGAAGAATTACAATCCAGCATATGCGTAGAAATGTCGGACAAAAACTTATGGGTGGCGGGTCTTCCTATCTGCCGATTCCTGTAAATGCAACAGGCGTTATTCCAATCATTTTTGCAGTCTCGCTGATTTATATGCCGCAGACTTTTTCAACCATGCAATTGGGACAAGGTTGGCAAGATTTTTGGCACAACATCGGCTTGTTTATTAGTCCAAGTCCCAGTTCAATTTGGTATCACTGGGTGATTGGAACTATTGCCTATGCTGCGTTAATTTTTGCCTTCACTTATTTCTATACTGCCATTCAATTTAACGTTGAGGATATTGCTGCCAATTTGAAAAGAAGCGGTGCCTATGTGCCGGGGGTTAGGCAAGGTAAGCAGACGGAGCAGTATTTGGAATCGGTAATAACCCGAATTACATTTGTTGGGGCTTTATTTTTGTCGTTTGTTGCGTTAGTGCCCTATTGGGTTCCAAGTGTCACTGGTTTCCAAGGAATTTTTAACGTTGTTGGTGGAACTTCGCTATTGATTATTGTTCAAGTCGTTTTGGACTTGATGAGACAAATTGAAGCGAACTTAATCATGCGCGGCTACAATCGCTAATCATGCTCGGCAATAGACTGGTTTTGTTAGGTCCGCCCGGAGTTGGAAAGGGTACTCAAGCAAAACTGATTGCGTTAAGAATGAATGTGCCAACAATTTCTACCGGCGAAATGTTGCGGGCTGCAGTTGATGCAAAAACTGAATTAGGAATCAAGGCGAATGAATTCATGTCTGGCGGAAATTTAGTGCCTGACGATATCATTATTGGACTAATAGAAAAGCGGTTAGAAGAAAGGGATGTTGCAAGTGGATTTTTACTTGATGGATTTCCGAGAACGGTTCCCCAAGCAGAAGCGCTAACGAATCTCTTAAAGTCAAAGAAAAAGGAATTAACCGCCGTATTGGCATTTACTGCAAGTGAAGAAGCCGTTGTCGCTCGAATTGGTGGGCGGTTAACATGCCGTAACTGCAACGCTGTGTTTCACGAGACGAACAATCCACCAAAGTCTCCGGGAACTTGCGATGTGTGTAGTAGCAGGCTCGTGGTCCGGGAAGATGACCAACCCGAGGCGGTTAGAAGAAGATTAGAAGTATATGAAGCAAAGACGGCACCGCTTTTTGATTACTATGAAAAGCAAGGATTACTGAGAATGATTGACGCATCGGGAAATGTTGATGCGGTCTACGCAAAAGTAGAGGCGTTATTGAAGTGATTACTCTAAAATCCAAAGCCGAAATTGACCAAATGCGTGAGAATGGCCAAATTGTCGTTATGGCAATCAAAGAAATGGCTGCGAATATCCGACCTGGGGTTTCTACCGCCGAACTCGATGCCATTGGAGAATCAGTGCTGTTGAATCATGGGGCTAGACCTTCTTTTAAGGGGTATCGCGGATTTTCCGGTTCTGCTTGTATTTCTGTAAATGAAGAGGTCGTTCATGGAATACCGGGCAAGAGAATTATTCAAGAGGGCGATATTGTTACTTTGGATATCGGTGCTTATAAAGGTGGAGTTCATGGCGACGCAGCTTGGACTTATGCGTGTGGAGAAATTAGCGGAGATGCCCAGCGGCTCTTGAACGTTACGAAGGAAAGTTTAATGCAGGGTGTGGCGCAGGCACGAGAAGGAAAAAGAGTCGGAGATATTGGATTCGCCGTTCAAAAATATGTCGAAAAGAACGGCTATTCAGTAGTGAGGGATTTAGTTGGACATGGCATTGGGCAAAATTTGCATGAAGAACCGAGCGTGCCGAATTTTGGCAGAGCAGGAACGGGTGCCAAATTAAGAGCAGGAATGACGATTTGTATTGAACCTATGATTAATCAAGGCAAACATCGAGTTGAAACTTTGAAAGATCACTGGACGGTTGTGACAGAAGACAGAAAACTATCAGCACACTTTGAACACATGGTGTTGATTACGGACGGAGCGCCGGAGATCATGACGCTTCACTAAAAGGAATCAAATGACAGATCCAAAAAGAAAAGTAAAAACAAGTGACAAGGAACGGGGCATCGAAGTTGAAGGCACGGTTTTAGAGCGACTTCCAGGTGAAAAATTCCGGGTTAAACTGGAAACAGGCCAAGAAATTCTGGCTCATGTCAGCGGCAAAATGAGGATGTTCTATATTCGCATTCTTCCGGGCGATAAGGTCAAGGTTGAACTCAGCCCGTATGACTTGACTCGAGGGCGAGTGGTCTACCGTTTCAAGTAGAAATTCATGCTTGATTGGGTTCACTTTGCTAACTGGTCGGGGTATACTCCGATTCCGCCAGACAGGGTTATCCACCTTGCCGGTCTAATCGCGCGTCCCAGGGACCGCAAATTTTTGCCATGAAAGTAAGAACAAGCGTCAAAAAAATGTGCGACAAGTGCAAGATCATCCGCCGAAAAGGCGTCGTTCGGGTCTTGTGCGAAAACCCGAAGCACAAACAGAGGCAAGGGTAGGAGGATAGGTTTTGGCACGTATCGCAGGTGTTGACTTACCACGAGACAAGAAGGTTGCCTATGCGCTTCCTTACCTTTATGGAATAGGACGTAAGAATGCGCTCGAAATTTGCGCTAAAGCCGGTGTAGACCCCAATACCAAGATGAAAGATGTGTCTGACCAGGACGTTGCAAAACTCCGTGAGGTCATTGACAGAGATTATCAAGTTGAAGGCGACCTAAAGAGAGAGGTTCAGGGAAACATTCGCCGGTTAATCGAAATTGGCTGTTATCGAGGTTTACGACATCGAAAGGGATTGCCAACGCGTGGTCAAAACACTCGTGCAAACGCTCGAACCCGGAAGGGACCCAAGAAGACCGTTGCCGGCAAGAAGAAGGCTACAAAGTAATCCGTAGGGAAATCAATCAATGGCAAGAAAACCAACCGGAAAATCAAAACCAAAAGTCGCAAAGAATGTCCTTCATGCGGTTGCACATATTAAGTCAACGTTCAACAATACGATTGTCACCATAACCGACAAGCAAGGCAACGTGCTCTGTTGGTCCAGTTCGGGACGCGTGAATTTCAAAGGTAGTCGAAAAGGAACTCCATTTGCAGCACAAGTTGCCGCGGAGGATGCTGCGAAACGGGCCCATGATCATGGCGTAAAGCGCATAGATATTTTTGTTCAGGGACCCGGTGGTGGAAGAGAAACCGCGATTCGGGCGTTGCAAGCCAATGGGCTCGACGTGGTAACGATTAGAGACGTCACGCCGCTCCCGCATAACGGTTGCAGACCTCCAAAGAAGAGAAGGGTGTAAGGGGAAACGAATCGAATGTCAGTGATTTGGGATTCAAGGTGCCGATATTGCCGCAGAGCCGGTCAAAAGTTGTTTTTGAAAGGCGAGCGTTGCTATACGCGTAAATGCGCGATGGAAAAAGACGCGCGCAAGAAGCCACCCGGCATGCATGGTGAAGAAGCGTTACGAAGAAAGACAACAGAATTCGGCGAGCAACTTCAAGAGAAACAAAAGTTGAAACGAATGTATCAACTTCGAGAGAGTCAGTTCAGCGCATATATGGACGAAGCATCCAGAAGAAGAGGTGTTACAGGCGAAAACATGCTTCAACTTCTCGAAATGCGATTGGATAACGCTGTTT
Organism: uncultured Fimbriimonadales bacterium; assembly: GCA_964546835.1. Taxonomy (GTDB): domain Bacteria; phylum Armatimonadota; class Fimbriimonadia; order Fimbriimonadales; family ATM1; genus JAHCHL01. The sequence continues at coordinate 6,613 of CAZJKW010000040.1, read as the reverse complement.
TTCGACTGGGATGGGCTTCATCGCGTGGTCAAGCTCGTCAGATGGTCGGCCACCGATTTTTTACGGTGAACGGTCGTCGCGTCAACATTCCTAGTTTTATGTTGAAACCGGGAGACAAAATCGGTCTGCACGAAAGCAAGCGGGAGGCAACGGCAGTCAAAACCGCGATCGAAAGAGTGAACACAACTAAGCAACCCGCATGGTTATCCATGGACAACGGAACTTATGAGGGTTCGGTTTTAAGGGCTCCCGAACGAAACGAAATTGATTCTCAAGTCAACGAGCAACTGATCGTTGAATTCTACACAAGGTAATTCATGGCTCACGTACAAACACTCGAACTAAACGAAACCTACGGAAAGTTTGTCCTTTCGCCTCTTGAGCGCGGATACGGGCAAACGATTGGCAATGCCATGCGACGAATGTTGCTTGGCTCGATTCCCGGTGCGGCTGTAACCGCCGTCAGGGTGGAAAAAGTTCTTCACGAATTTGCCCCGATTCCCGGTGCGAAGGAAGACATGAACGAATTCCTTCTGAACCTTCGGGACTTGGCAATTCGCGTTCACCGAGATAGGCCCCCCGATGAAGATTTTGAGTTGATTATTGATGTTAAAGGCAAAGGGCGCGTTACAGGTGCTGATATCCAAACGCCGCCGGACGTTGAAATCATTAACCCGGAATGTTACTTGTGTACGATAAGTGATTCGGGAGCAAGTTTGTATGCCGAACTTTTTGTGGGCTGGGGTACCGGATACGTTTTGCCTACTAAACATGAAAAGTACAAAGGAACGATTGGAATCATTCCAATGGGGTCTCAATACACGCCGGTTCGAAAAGTGAATTACAACGTTGAGGCGACCCGTGTTGGCCAGCGAACCGACTTTGAACGGTTGACATTTGAAGTTTGGACGACCGGTGCAGTTGCTCCAAACGTCGCCATGAGCCAGGCAGCTGAACTGATCGACAGTTATTTCAGAAAGTTCTTTGCGCTTACCGCCGGTGGAATGGACTTGGGGCTGAATGACGAAGATGAAGAAATGCCTCAATTAGATGGCGTTCCGGATTTTCGGGTTGAAGAGATGGACTTTAGCCAGCGGACCTTTAACTGCTTGAGAAGGGCGAACATTGATTCACTTCGAGATTTGATGCAATACACGGAAAGCGATTTGCTGGGAATTCGAGGATTCGGCAGAAAGGCACTTGATGAAGTTGCTGAAAAACTCGCCGAAAAGGGCCTTGCAATGAGACCGGGTAAGGGCGGAAGAATTGACGTACTCGATGATGAGGACGAAGAGGAATAAGAGAGCATGAGACACAAGGTTGACAGACGCAAACTCGGTTTACCGTCCGATCAAAGGATGGCACTTCTGACGAACTTAACTCGGCAGTTCATCAGAACCGGATATGTTCATACAACCGAAACCCGCGCAAAAGAACTGAGAAGAATGGTTGAACCATTAATCACTCTGGCAAAGGACGACACCGTTCATGCGCGAAGAAAGGCACGAAGAATTCTGGTAGGTCATAGCCGAAGTACACCGGTAAGAGATTCGCGAAGCCTGGGGATTACGGTTGAACAAGAAGCAGAACGCTCCTTAATCAACGGTGAAGACTTGGTCAAGCATCTTTTTGATCGAGTTGCTCCAAGATACAAATCGAGACCAGGTGGGTACACCAGAATCACTAAAACAGGATTTCGTCGAGGCGATGGAGCCCCGACTGCCGTAATCGAATTGGTTGACTGACAAATCAGTGCAGCGAGTTAAACTCGTTGTTCAGTACGACGGGACCGATTTTTACGGCTGGGCTGAGCAAAAGCAATTTCGCACAGTCCAATGCACATTGAAAGAATATATTCACCGGATATCCGGAGAAGAAGTTGAACTGCGAGGAGCAAGTCGAACTGATTCCGGGGCACATGCTTTGGGGCAAGTTGCGGATTTTGCGACTCGATATGCAATGCCTGCGAAAAAGTGGGCTGAAGTCATCAACAAATTGTCCGGGTCTGAAATTCGGATTGTAAAATCTGTGAAGGTGCCGATGGAGTTTCATTCCAGGTTTTTTGCAAGATCAAGAACCTACGAGTATCGAATCTCTGAGTTGCAATCAGTTTGCCCTTTGGAATCAAGATTCGTTTATGCATCAGGCCATCGAATGGAACTTGAAAATATGCAAATTGCTGCAAAATTCTTTGAAGGGAAACATGACTTTAGGTACTTCGGAACGGAAATGCGAAATGTTGACAATGCAGTTCGTGAACTATATGGGATTAGCATCAAGAGAGTTGGATCTGAAATTCGCATTCAAGTCGAAGGGACCGCATTTCTTAAAGGCATGATGAGAAGAATTGCCGGTGGATTATTTGAAGTGGGAAGAGGAAAACGAGAATCAATGGATATGAAACTCCTCCTAAACCCGCAAAAAAGAGGAGATTTGGCGAAACCTCAGGTTTTGCCAGCAAAGGGATTGACTCTTCTGAAAGTGAAATTTGGAAGGAAATTGAGAGATTTGCGAGAGGAAGACTTGCAGCAAGAATAAGGAAAAAATATGGGAACCTATGCCGTAAAACCGAGTGATGTAAAGCGAAAATGGTTTGTTGTCGATGCAACGGGTCAACCTGTTGGGCGTCTGGCATGTACGGTTGCTCAATTGCTAAGAGGAAAGCATAACCCGATGTTTTCCTACAATGCAGATATGGGCGACCATGTTATTGTGATTAATGCATCGAAAGCGATTTTGACCGGAAACAAAAAGGATGAATTGGTTTATTGGCACTCTCTGTATCCAGGCGGAATCAAGAGTATCAGTCGCGGAAAGTTATTGGATACGAACCCAGAAAGGCTAATTAAAAAGGCGGTTTGGGGAATGTTGCCAAAGCACCGATTGGGAAGAGCCGTTATAAAGAAACTTCAGATTTATTCCGGTAGTGAGCATCCACATGTAGCACAAAATCCGGAGGCAATTAAGGTGGGAGGTAAATAATGCAAAAGTATTACGGTACCGGAAGAAGAAAAAATGCGATTGCTCGCGTTTGGATTACAAATGGTACAGGCGCAGTGACCATTAATGGCAAGAAAATGGATGAATATTTGGGACGGAAAGTACTTGAAATGATTGTTGAAAGCCCCATGAAACATGTTGGACTTGCCGGAAAATTGGACATTACAGCATTAACCACTGGTGGAGGGCTTGCAGGGCAGGCGGGTGCTGTAAAACTCGGAATTGCACGTGCGATCATAGAAATGGCTCCGGATCTAAGATCTCCTCTTAGAAGAACGGGATATTTGACTCGTGACCCGAGAGTGAAAGAAAGAAAGAAATACGGACGAAAACGCGCTCGACGTGGTTTCCAGTTCGTAAAACGATAAATTCTGGAGCTGAGAGATTCAAGGCGCGAACACTCATTGAAAGGTTCGCGCCTTTTGTTTTGAAAATGACAAACGCAGAACAAAATCGCGAGATGGCAGTTTGGAAACGCCCTCCTGTTTTGCGTTTATTGGTTATTGCTTTTTGTGCCGAACTCGGTGTTGCGGTACTTAATGTATTAGCAATGCCGGCATTTCTTGAGCGTGAACGAGGTTACGGTGCCGGATTGGTTGGTGCGGTACTTGTTGCATTTTTGCTTTCCGAGAATATTTTCAAACCGTTTTTTGGGCATTTGACCGACAAATTTGGAAGGCGACTTTTTCTGATTTTGGGTCCAGCAGTTTTGACATTGACTCCACTGTTAACGATGCTCGTTCCAACAAACATCGGATATTTAGAAGGTGCTGCATTTATTGGGTTAAGGGTATTGGATGGCATTGCAGCTGCAATGTTGTGGCCTGCTGCATATGCAGCGGTTGGTGAATCTGTTGCGGGAAACGAACGAAGCCAAGCAATGGGCATGCTAAATTTGTGTTTTATGATGGGGCTTGCATTGGGAGCTCCCATAGGCGGTGCACTGAACGGGCTAACCGGTAACTATCATTCCGCGTTCTTTTTGGCATCAGGGATCTTTTTCGCTGCTGCAACTTTTGCTTTCATTTTTGCACCGGGGAAATCCGCAAAGGAAATTGCTAATTCTCATGATGGTGAAATGCGATTGAAAGATTTGGCGGTGTGTTTAAAGAAAGTACCGGGCGTTTTGGTTTTGGGCTTTTTCGCATTTTTGGCAGTTGGATTTCCTGCCGCTGTCGTACAGTTGTTTGCGCTTAATCAGTATGGGCTTTCTCAGGCACAATTTGGGCTCATTGTATTGGTTGCGGCAACAATAATGGCGGTGTTTTCTGTGCCGTTAGGTAAATCGGGAGAGAGGATGGGCAGGTCGCGTGCGGTGAGATTTGGGTTGTTTCTTTGTATGTGTGGCGCGTGGATTATTGGAAGCGGCTTTTGGTATGAAGCGATGCAAACGATATTGAGCTTGTCAGTTGGAGCGTCATTAATTGGGCTTGGATTTTTATTAGCGATTCCTGCTTGGTATTCAAATGTGTCGCACATTGATGAAAAGAGAAGCGGTT
>CAZJKW010000040.1:0-2104 GCA_964546835.1 uncultured Fimbriimonadales bacterium | reverse complement strand
GCGCGGGTGCAGGAAGTAAATTGTATGAAATTGAGCCGCATTTACCATTTATTGCTTGCGCCGGAGCATTAACCATTGCGGTTTTGCTTTCATTTACAAGTTTACAAAAGCAGGTCCCGGCAGAAGAAACCTTCGTGCCGGGATCATTGGATTCTTGATTAACTCTTTGATTTTGCTTTTTCCATTTCCGCAACAAATTCACTTGTAGGTCTTGAGCCTACAACTTGATGAACTTCTTTTCCATCTTTTGTCAAGAAGCGGAAATCGGGAATGCTGGACGCTCCATATTTTTTTGCAAGGTCAGGATTCTTGTCGGTATCAATGTCAACTAACACAAAATCCTTGGCGGCATTTTGAAATGCGGCAGAAGGGAATACGGCGTTTTTCATTTGTTGACAAGGACCGCACCAAGTTGCATTGAAATCTATCATTACCATTTTGTTTTGGGCTTTTGCTTCTCGCAATGCGTCTTCCAAATTGTGATGCCATTTTGCGACCTCAATTGTTTCAACTCCGGACGACTTTGTCTCAGAAGCAGGCGTTGATTCGGTGAGAGGTTTTGGCCCGGCTGGACCGCTATTGGAATCGGTTGCTGCCTCCTGTTGAGAACATCCGATAGCCAAAATCGACAAGCAAGCGAGGATAAGTTTTGCTTTCATATAGCAAGTCTAACAGATTTTAGGTATGGATCGTGCCCATGAAGCCCCAAATATAAGCTTTATCGGCCCTTACAATCACGGTGGAGCCGACTAGTGATTCGGTCGCTTCAAAGTGCATCGTTTTGAAATGTCTGGTTGTTCCTTTGTAAAGGTTCGAATCTTTTTCAGACTTTCCTTCGACAATCACTTCAAAAAAGTTTCCTTCTTCGGATTGATTGATAGATTCGGTAATCTTGTTTTGCAAAGCAATCAATTCCTTGAGTCGATTCATTTTAATTTCTTTTGGGATCTGATCCTGAATCACCGCAGCAGGGGTTCCCGGTCTTGGTGAGTATGCAAACATGAAAGCCGAATCAAATCTCAGTTTCTTCATTACTTCCAGAGTGTTTTGAAACTGTTCGTCTGTTTCACCCGGATAACCCACGATGATGTCCGTAGTAACAGCCATACCATCAATTTGTCGAAGTTGATGGTAAATGTCTGTGAACGACTCAACGGTGTAGACCCGCTTCATTTGTTTCAGCATTTCATTGTCCCCGCTTTGCAACGGTAAATGACAATGTTCCATCACTGATTTGCAATTAGCGTGGGCTTCAATCAGATCTTTTCTAAAATCTCTGGGATAGGGGGAAGTGTAACGGATTCTTGATATTCCGGGAATCTCAGATATTTTCCAAAGAAGTTGCGAAAATGGAATTTTTCCCTCTAAAAGATTCTTTCCATACGAATTGACAGTTTGGCCAAGCAGTGTAACTTCCTTTGTCCCTTTCTTTGCCAAATCAGATATTTCTTCAAGAATATCTTCTGTGGCTCTACTTCTTTCTCTTCCCCTTGTAGTTGGAACAATGCAATAAGTGCAAAACTTATCGCAGCCATATTGGATTGGCACGAATGCTCTTAATTTTCCGTTTCGTCCGAGGTGCCTCTGAGGGACGTCGGTGACGATGGCACCCTTGCGTTCAGGTAATTCGGTTCTCTTTTGAAACTGCTTTATTTGTCGCGCATTACGTACAAGAGATGGAATTTCGTTAAGTTGTGCGGTTCCAATTACAAAGTCAACGTGCGGAGCCCGTTTCTTGATTTCGTCGGCTCTTAACTGAGCCATGCAACCGCAAACGCCGATGACCATTTTTGGATTGGATTGCTTTGCGATTGCGAGGACTCCCAGAGCACTAAATGCTTTGTCTTCAGGTTTTTTTCTTACACTACAGGTATTGAGTAATACAACTTCCGCATCTTCGATGTTTTCGCTCTCGGAAAGTCCCAACTCTTGTAGATACAAAGACATTTGTTCGCTGTCTTCAACATTCATTTGACAGCCCCAGGTCATAATTTTGTAACCAGGCTTATTTTTGCAAACTGTCAATTTGCGCTCCAATTAGCGAAAAAAGTCAAATCCTTCTAACTTTTCACGAATGGATTTAAGAAATCTTCCAGCCAACATT
>CAZJKW010000039.1:0-15912 GCA_964546835.1 uncultured Fimbriimonadales bacterium | reverse complement strand
AAATGTTTGCCCCCGGGGGTCAGTCCGGGGGCTTGGGGAGAGGAACGTACAGGAGAAAAACTATTTAACGAACTGAGCCAATTCGGTTGGCGATTGAACACCGGCAAACATCATGACTGCACCATTTTCGGGCCAAGCGACGACATTCATTCTTCCAATTTCGCCACAGCACAATCCGGGTTTACCCTCCATTGGCATTCCGTCAATGTTGGACATTCCTTTAAAAACCATTAAAGTGTAAGGATATCTGCCATCCGAATAGGTGATTCTTGCAACGGAATCTCCTTTCATATCAAGCATTTCCATACGTTCCAGTTTCAGGCCTTTGGATTCAAAATTTGGGACGTTGACTTTTATTCCCATTTGTTCCGACACCCATTCGCTTGCTCCAATTCCACCTCGTGTGGAAGCAGATGAAGGCGATGCGGAAAGTGCGCTTGCAAAGTTTTCGCTTCCGATGTTCATGGTCGGGTTGATTCGATTAAGAATTGCTGCTCCCGCGATTGCAACAAAAACAAATCCTGCTAAAACCCATCGGAATTTGTTGACGATAAATTCGGTTTTTTGTGCGTTGTCTATTTCTTTAAATCGGGATTGGCACGTTTTCCAAAGGGCTTGGTTATCTTCACAATTGCATTTATTTTGCAATGCGGCTTTTGTGTTCCGCACAGATTGCAATTCGTTTTGTGTATTTTTGCAATCTGCTAATTGTGATTCGAATTGGGCTTTTTCTTCTGAAGAAAGTTCCCCATCTGCGTATGCATGAATCTGTTCAAAATTCATATTTGTTTCAACCCTTCACATATCCTTCGGTTTTTGCGAATTCGGATAGTTTTGACCTGAGTAATGCGCGGCCTCTTGCGATGCGTGAACGGACCGTTCCAATGGGAACGTTCAACATAGTCGCAATATCTTCGTAGGTCATTCCTTCAACGTCGCAAAGAAGTACCGAGACTTTGTATTCTTCCGGCAAAGATTTGAGGGCTTCTTCAACTTGTTCGCTCATCAACCCGTCGAACAGTTCGCCTCTCGGATCGCCGGAATCTGCCGGGATGTATTCGGCAGCCGCGGTGGCTTCGAGTGAGTCCAGTCCCGGAGCGCGTTGTTCGCTTCTATATTTGTTGATGTACAAATTGGTGACAATTCGCAACATCCACGCTTTGAAGTTCCTGCCATCGAAGCGATCATATGCTTCGTAAGCGCGAACCAACGCTTCCTGAGTCAGGTCTTCCGCTTCATCTCGGTCTCGAGTCAGGCGGAGCGCCGTACTGAACACATTGGGAAAAATCTCTCGCGCCGCTCTCTCGAATGCTTCGCGCTTGGAGCGCTTATTCCAGAGCATGGGACGGCGAGTGTACCTTTCCTATGTTGTTCCAACAGAATGGAAAGCCGATTAGTTCCAAGACGGCACCTGTTAGTTTTGACGGGTTTGTTCAGGTCAACTTTTGACGGATACGGTTGATTTCACTTTGTCTGCAGATCCCGTAACTCCAAGTGACACGCCTTCAACTTTCATCTTGTCCAGTTGGGTTGGAACGGTTCCGGTCAGGTACACGATTCCATCTTTAACTTCAACGATGACGTTTTCGTGATTAGTGCCATTGACCAAGTTGAACCCGGCGATGATTTTGCCTTTTAGAGCGGCATCGCTTAACGTTTCGGATGCGCTTGCGGCGAGTTCTTTGCCTTTGGAAACGGCCGAATCGAAGGCGCCTTTCATGGATTCGGTGGCATTTTCTGCCATTTTTTTGCCGGAAACTGCGACGTCTCCCGCCTTCTCTCTAAGTTCCTTATCGCTCATGTTGCATCCTGAAACCATCAGGACGAATGCTGCGAGACTCATCCATTTCATAAAGGAAAGACTACCGCAACCCTCAAGGAAATCCTGAAGTTTGCCGACAAAAAACCTACAGTTATGTGGGAATTTGCCGTTCGATTGGTTGGAGCGGGTCTGGTTCTGCTGGTTGCGGGATGGACCGAGGCACTGCCATTTGATGTTGCTTGGAAAATTTCAGCGGCCGTTTCCGCTTATTCGTTTTTGGCCTATTTGGTTGAACAAAAGAAATTAACCAACCCGGGTTTTGCAGGTCTGATTGCAGGATTGGATTCTCTTGCGATTGGCGCGACGCTTGCTTTTTCGAATGCTCTTGAACCCCTTGGTTTGTTGGTTGTTGCTCCGATTGTTTATGCTGTTGCCAAACGGGGTAGCAATCCGCTGGCAACGGGACCGATTGGAGCCGCATCCCTTTTGTTTTCCGGCCCTTTAGCAGGGGCAGGATCCCCAACACCGATTGCATTTGCCCAATGCGCGGTTGTTTTTGGAATCGCCTTATTAGTTAATCAACCGCGAATGGTCATTCGCCCACAAACCATTAAAGAGATGATTGCTCAACTTGCTGAAGAAAATGCCCAGCCCGAGCAAGAAGAGAAAAACACCCAAGCGTTAATTGATTTAAGAGAAAGATACCGAAGGTTAAGTTCTTCATTTCGCGATTTGGAAAGAAGGTCGCGAATTGACAGAATTGTATCGCAGTTAATGCTTGGAAGACGCGAACCGGGAAACGATTTCGGGCGAATTATCGAAAAATTGCGCGCGGCAATTGATGCAGACGGAATTATTCTTTGCACTGCAACCCAATCGGCAGACCGGATGATTGTTGCTGCCAGTGTCGGCACGGTTCCTGCAGAATCGAACGGATTGAGTTTTCCAATAAAGCCAACCGAAGCGGCGTATCACGTTAAAGACAAAGCTGAATTGGCAATTCGCGCCATTACAGGAAATGAAACAACCTCTAATCGCTTTAATACTTTGCTTAGATTTCGCGGAATGGTTGTGGGCATGTTGACCGTGTTTTCAAAAGACCCTCAACGCATCGAAGAAATGCGAATTCGCACCGAAGAGGCATCGGAAGCAATTGCACACATCGTTATGGATGAGCGCGAAAGAAGAAAAGTAACCCGGCGAGCAACGGAAGCCGAACTCATGTATGAAATTGTTGCAAGATTGGATGGTGCAACCACGCAACCGGATTTGGCAAGACGAGTTTGCAAACTATTACAAGACTGCTTGCATTGCGAACATATCGGCGTTTGGACATTAAACCAAACGGAACCCATTTTGCTTGCAAAACATGGCAAAGCGGTTCGTTTGTTCGAGTCATTAAAATTTGATCCGATTGGAATTGAAGGTTGGATTAGAGAAGGCGCTCCTACGATTACGGCATATAGCACTTCCGATCACATTTTCATCAATCAAAGTGACGCAGCAAAACAAAGAATGGGCAGTTATTTGCTTGTTCCCATTTTGCATGGAGATGTTCCCATTGGTTTTTTGACTGCGGGTTCTGCGCCCCACAGTTCATTAACTCCGGATGATTTAAGAGTTTTGCGCGACACGGCTTATGAATTGGCACACGCTTTAAACTCCATTTCCACCATTCCAAAAGAGAACTCGCGCGGAATGCTCAGTGTTCCGGAATTTCAGCAAGCGGTTGTTTCAATGGATGGAAATCAAAACTGCTTGGTCTACTTTGAGCCGATAAAATTTGAAGAAGTTAAGGAAGAAGTCGGTCCTGCAGCAATTGAACAAGCCACCAGGCAACTTGGATTGCTGATAAGAAGACACGCGCCATTGGATGGTCAGGTCTGCAGAAAGTCCGACGGAAGTTACATTGTTATGCTTCCTAGAACCGATTTTTCCGCGGCAGAAACATGGGCAAACGAAGTCACTGCGGCGGCGGCAATGAGACAAGTTGAATCCGAGCACGGCACACCTTCAATCTCGCTTGCTGTCAAAGCACGGGTAGCGGATCTGGACGCAAAGCCGGAAATTCCAAGAGAATCCCGCGAAATTAGACCTTGGAAACCAGATTCCAGCACAGTTACCAGTTGAAGTATTTGGCAAGGTAAAAGATAATGCAGTCAACTCGCGGGTCACAAAAAAGATTCTCGAGCAAAAATTGTTTGGAGACTGGAGTGCAAATCCAAGCCACTGGGGGGAAGTGCTTGGCGCGAGCAGGATATCGCGCCTGTTACAACCCGTCTACGGCTACAGCCCGCTCCCGTATAGACAAAATGACATATCAAAACGGACTGCAAACCGACCTCATCTCTCAATCGCGTCGCGTTGCCGTCATGTTGGAGGAAGGGCGACTTCAACAGGTAATGGACGAGTCCATTTCTTGGCTTAGGCAGAGGCCAAACGACCTGTTTGCAATTGAATCCCTGTTAAAAGCGCAATGGCGCACAGGTGATTTGCAAGGTGCGCTGCGATGGGTAGAGCGCGCCATTGTTCTCAACCCACACGAACCCGGCTACTTCTTTTTGCGCGGATTGGTTCGCCAATCCGTAGGCATGATTCGAGAAGCGGCGTTTGATTTTGAAACGGCTCTCCAATTATCAAAAGATAAAGAACTTTCCGAAAAAATCAACGCTGCCATTCGCGCATTGGAAGATTGGCAATTCACTTTGCTGAAAATGCTTATTGAAGATGATCCTATTTTCAAGTTAGCATTTGCCCGCGATGCAAAAGCAGCAGCAGAATTAAAAGGGTTCAAATTCTCAAAAACATCCTTGATGGCATTGGAATCCATCAACCATCAAGAACCGACCACTGAAATTCCTGTTTCATAATTCTTGACAGCATCCAAATTTGGATGCTGTCAACTTTTTATCCTTAACGCATTCGCCGTTACCAAAAGCGCCACTCCCATGTCACCGGCAACCGCAAGCCAAAAAGGTAGTCCGGTGAAAATTGCACCAATCACAATCAGTCCCGCTTTGGTTATCAAACTAAATGCAATGTTTTGAGCCATCACTGCGCGATATCGTTTACCGATATTTCTTAGTTTCGGCAAATTTTCAATTCGGTCATTTAACAAAACAATATCGGCGGATTCAATAGCGGATTCAGAACCCGCAGCACCCATCGCAATGGAAACCCGAGCGCGCTGCAATGCTGCAAGATCGTTAATACCATCTCCAACCATCACAACGCCGCCATCCATATTCCACTTTGAAACATATTCCGCTTTTTCTGCCGGAGACAAATTGCCTTTGTAATCTTCTAAATTAAGTGCCGACGCAAGCGGCTGAACGGAGCGGTGTTCGTCACCGGACAACAATGCAGTTCTTAATTTCTCACTTTGCAATTCCTTAATGGCTTGCGCAGCTTCTGATTTTGGTTTATCTGCAAAACGGAACCTTGCAAGCAAGCTGTTTTCATCACCCAATAACGCTTCGGTCCCTATTGATTTTTCCACATTCAAAAAACTCGCATTTCCTAATTTGTAAACTCGGTTTTGAATTTGACCGGTGACACCTTCACCCGCAAAAACTTGGACGTTTTCCGGCTCTAATCGGCTTTTTGAGTTTCTCAAAATCGCTTTTGAAACCGGATGATTACTTTTTTGTGCCAAAGAAGCGGCAATCATTAAGACTTCATCTTCTGATTTGTCACCCAAAATTTCAATTCCGGACAATTCCAGCCGTGCATGCGTCAACGTTCCTGTTTTGTCAAAAACCCATCTTTTTGCAATTGCAAGCGCATCCAAATGCGCTCCGCCTTTGACCAATGCGCCTAATTTTCCTGCAGCACCGATTGCAGAAACCGATGCAACCGGCGCAGACAGAATTAACGCACATGGACACGCAACCATTAACAACCAAAATGCTTGATGCATGGAAACCTGCCACGAAAGCCATCCTGCTAACGGCGGAATTACTGCAACAAAAATTGCAATCAAAATCATTAAAGGCGTGTACCAAGCCGCAAATCGGTCAATCATTTCCTGTTGGGGTGCTTTTGACGATTGTCCTTGTTCAATCAACTCAAGGGTTTTTGAATAAATGGAATCCTCAAACCGTGAACTAACTTTCATCGTTAACAAAGAATCATCATTGATTCCGCCGGCCAAAAGTTTTATTCCGGGCGCAATCGGTACCGGCTCCGATTCTCCGGTAAGCGAAGCATTATTGACAAATCCATAACCGGTTTCCACAATTCCGTCAAGCGGAATTTGTGAATGGGGCAGTATTTCAACCAAATCCCCGACCGACGCTTGTGAAACATCTACTTCTTTAATTTCGTTTGAATAAATTTTTCTTGCGGTTTTTGGAGCAGACTCCAAAAGGGCTTTAACAGACGAACGCGTCTTCTTGCTTGCCTGAATTTGCACTAAATTCCCGCATGCAAACAACCATGCTGCAAGAGCCGCTTCCGGCCATTCTTTGATAGCAAGCGCACCGACAACGGCGACCGTCATCAAAACGTTCATTCCGTAACTGAATTTTAATAAGCCATAAATTCCGGCAAGCAACATTTTATGCGCTGAAACTACGGTCGCCAAACAAAACAAAATCGCTTTGGCAAAGTCATTGGGAATAAATGCAGCAATAAACCAAAGCGCACCACCCATTATCAAAGAAACAATTTCAGAAATGGGCAGACCTTCTTCCGGTGCAAATAGAGGTTTTGCGGAAAATCCCAGTTGCTTCACAGACCTGCTAATTTCTTCGTTTGCAACTTTGTCTTTCAATAATTCCAAGCGCATTCGTGATGTCGAAAAATCAACGGAACAGGCCAATATGCCCGGCATTTTTTTAATTGCGTGCTCAATTTCTTTTGCACAACTTGGACAATCCATTCCTCCAACCCTAAATGATTCATGACCATAACCGGAAGCCACCTCCCGAATGATTTTTTCGGCAGCATTTTGCAATCTTGCCTTTTCATAACCGTCCTCTATTGCAACTTTAATGCGTCTGCGATCTGTTTCAACTTCCACCGTTTCAACGCCATTTAATGACTGCAAACGTTCGAGAACGCGACCTAAACAAGCAGAACAACCGGCCGATTCTTTGGGAAATGTATCAAATGAAAAGGAAAGAGTTGAAGGCGAATTCATTTAGCCAATCAAATTATGCCATGTTTTATGCTTGGCCACATAATTTTTTGTACCAATCAATAACCTTGTTAATGTAGTTTTGAGTTTCGCGGTACGGAGGAACTCCGCCATATTTTCGTACAGCACCACTTCCTGCGTTGTAAGCCGCAAGCGCCAATACCAAGTCCGAATATTTTTGTCCATTCAGTCCGGACATTTGATATTTGTCCAAGTGACCTCTTACCAAACGAACCGTTCCCCAAAGATTTTCATAAATATCATAAGCGTTTCTAACGCCCATTCCCGATGCGGTTCCCGGCATTAACTGCCCAAGACCCATTGCACCGGCACGGCTGGTGTCGTTCGGATTAAATCCGCTTTCACACAAAACCATTGCCGTGATTAATCGTGCATCCACTCCGTATTGAACGCTAAATCCAACAATGCCATGTGCGATTTGATACGCTTGTTGTTCCGATAATTTTTTGTTGTATGAACGAATAAACTGTGCGTAATAAGGGACGGCATCGTTCGGTGCCAAATTCCAATTTTTAATAGGTGCAACCGGAGTTCCCGAACGGGACCATTGTTGTTGCAATTTTCCGCTGGAACTTCGAGTCGTGGTTAATTTTGCTGCAGGAGGTTTACTGGAAACAACCGGTTTTTGTTTATCTTCCCATGCGGCAATTTGTTCTTCCGGAATTGCAATAATAATTTCGCCGCGCAGCATCGAATTATCATGCGCACGGGTTGCTTTGACAATTAACCGTGCGCGTGTATTTGGAATTTCAAGCCAAGTTTCCGAAGCGGGCAAATTGAGTGTAACCCATGACCCACCCACTCCTTCAAGCAGAGCACGAGTTGTCCCATCAACTTTAATGGTTCCTTTCACGATTCCTCTGATTTCACAAGTTGTGCTTCCCACCAACGTCTCCAAAGCGGAACTGGTGGTCGGCTGTGTGATTTTTAAACTCTTTCTAACTTTTAAATACCCGGCCAAATCCGTGCTAAATCCCGCTGCAAAAAGCAGCACGGTTAATGCGATTCCCGTCAATCTAAACTTCATTGATTTTCAATGCTGCGGTTTTCTGGCGGAGAGATCGGGATTCGAACCCGAGAAGCAGTATTACCCACTTACCCACTTAGCAGGCGGGCGCTTTCGACCACTCAGCCATCTCTCCGCGGCGCAAACATTATACTTATTAGGTCGGTTCCAAACGCCTCAAAGGTTACAATAACTTCACTTGGCAATCCTCACAATTCTCTGCATTCTCGCTTGGGCAACCTCAATCTTTCTTAAGGGGCAGCCAAGCGATATCGCTTCTCTGGTGGCTATTGCTTTGGGTTCGGTACAGGCCTTCAAAACGGCCATCGAGTCAATTCGAGCGCGCCAACTCGATATCAACGTGCTGATGATTCTTGCTGGTGCAGGTGCCGTTTCCATTGGTCGCTACTTCGATGCCGCAACATTGCTGATGTTGTTCAGTCTTTCCGGAACCCTGGAAGCGTTTGCGCTCGGCAGAACGGAAAAAGGAATGGAAGCACTGATGAAACTGAGGCCAAAAACCGCCGTTCGAGTTAGGAACAACTCCACCGAAACGGTTCCTGTCGAGCAATTGGAAATCGGTGATCAAATTCGAATCGACGGATATTCCGCCATCCCGGCAGACTCCACCCTTTTAGAGGGTTCAACGAGTGTCGATGAATCGGCAATGACGGGAGAATCCGTTCCAGTCTCCAAAGTTCAAGGCGATACACTGATGGCAGGCACGCAAAATCTCGAAGGTTCTGTTGTCGCTCAGGTCACCGTTCGTTCCACCGAATCTTCAATTGACCGCGTCATTGCAATGGTCAAGGAGGCCAGAGAGAATAAAGCCGAAACCGAACGATTTAGTTTATGGTTTGGCCAAACCTACACCATTGCCGTCATCAGTGCATCTTTGCTGAGTTTATTGGTTCGCTACTTGCTAAGCCCAACCGACCCCGGAGCTGCCTTTTATCAGTCGTTAGTTTTGTTGGTCGCCATGTCTCCATGCGCTTTGGTGATTAGTACACCCGCGGCCGTTCTTTCTGCTCTTGCTTTTTCCGCTCGAATGGGCATCTTGGTTCGAGGCGGAGCGGCACTCGAAACTGCAGGAAAAATCAAAACAGTGGTTTTGGACAAAACCGGAACCTTAACAATGGGCAGATTCAAGTTAAGACAAATCATTCTGGAGCCCGGTTGGGCAACTCTTTACGGTTCACCCATTGAAGACATTGCTTTTGAAAAATCTCAATGTGCTGTTGCCACACGAGCCGAAGTTTGGAAAGACTCTGACCCCATTTGGCCAGAAATCGCCGAAGTCATCCGAATCGCCGCAGCGGTAGAAGAGCGTTCAAGCCACCCTTTAGCACAAGCAATCGTTCAAGCCGCTAAAGAAAGAAACTTGCCAATACCTTCGGTGAGAGGTGTCACCGTGGTTGGTGGAATGGGACTCATCGGGTCTGTCGAAGGTTCTGCTGTTAGAATCGGACGGTCCAGTTTCTTCCCTATCGAAGAATGCGAGGTCCCTGCCGCACTTGAACAACTGGCGGACGAAATGCGAGAAAACGGCCTGACAGTTGTTCTCATGGGGCACAAAGGCAAAATGTGCGCCTTTGGACTTGAAGATGAACCAAGAGCCGCAGCAATCAGTTTGATTGCTCAACTTCACGAACAAGGCATCAAACGCGTTGTTCTGGCGACCGGTGATTCCAAACCCGCTGCCAATGCGGTTGCCCAGGTCACAGGAATTGATGAAGTTCATGCGGCAATGCTTCCCGGAGGGAAACAGAAACTAATCGAATCGCTTCAAAAGGAAACGGGCGCGGTCTTGATGCTTGGTGATGGAGTCAACGACGCTCCGGCACTCACTCAAGCGGACATTGGCGTCGCAATGGGTGGCTTGGGCAGCGATGTTGCAATCAAGTCGTCTGATGCAGTTTTGGTTCAAGACCGCTTAGACCGGATTCCCTTATTGTTGAAATTAGGCAAGTCCGTAAACCGCATCATTCGCCAAAACTTGACCATTGCGGCGGGTTCAATTGCCGCGCTGACCCTTTGGTCGTTTTTCGGCAACTTGCCTTTGGGGCTCGCGGTATTGGGTCACGAAGGAACAACCGTTCTTGTGATTTTGAACGGATTGCGCTTGCTGCGCGGCGCATGAAAAAAAGTTTTAGTTTCGACGTCGGAAATTTCGATTATCCGGTACACCGTGATACCCGCCGACAAGATACGGATAGTTCTCAGTTGTATGATAATGATAACCGCGAGTCTTATCAAAATGTCCATTGCAAAAATCAAGGTCTTTTGGTGGCTCACCATTTTCACCATTTGGACCATAGATCGCATAACCGTCAAACATAAACCCAATTAATGGAGAATGTTTCTTGTTTTCATCATGAAAAGGAGATTTAATGCAAACCGGATATTTATGATAATGATACATTCCAAATTGGTCCGGATGTCCGCAGCAAGAATCAAAAACTTCTAATCGAACCGCATCATTACCCTGACCATTGTATTGATTATAAAACGGAATTCCATTAATCGCTACGCCTATCGGACCAAATGGAGTCGCGGAAACATCTTTCGAATGTTTCGGTTTCAAAGGAATATAAAAAGTTAAATCTTGTTTCTTAATAGCATTTGGATTGCTTGGATTTGGATAATTCGCGGTCGGATGATTTGGGATTGCGTCGGTTTTAACAATCAACGTATCTCCCTCAATCGAGACTTTCGCATGACCAACGAAATTTTTTATTAACCATTCGGCATCCCATTCTGGCTGAGCGAATTGATTCAACAAGACGAACGCACATAAGATAGTCATGCTTTTAAGTTGTTTAACGCAAGAAACCATCGGTTGTTCACCCCTTCGCCGTTAACGTACTTGCCAACTCTCCGGTCAGCACGCGATATGCAGGTTGTTTTGACTCTTGATACTCTTTAGAATGATGAATTGCGGGATAGTCAAGCGGCGCTAAGACCCGATTCAGACGAATCCATTCTTGAGAAGTCAGATACCCAATCGGTTGAACTTCAACCGATTTGTACAACAATTGCCAACAAATCAGTAAATCCAATCGGTCCGGCCTAAACTGCGATGCTGATTCAAGAAACGCCTCAAGCAGCGCCTCTTGGTTTCCACCGTTTGCCTTGTAAGGTCGTAGATTCAACCGAACGAGAGAGCCGCTTGGCGTCAGCGATACTTTCACCTGCTCATTGTCGAGAGGTCTGTCAAGTTGATTCCACTCCGAAACAAGCCACTCTTTTGCAGATTCTTTCGATTTGATTGCATGTTCTGCTCCCAAAGTTGCATGAAACAACCATTTGTAAGCGTCTTCAATTCGAACGTCACAATCCAATTTGAATTGCTCAATTGCAAAATGGGTTATGGCAATTGCTTGCCCGTACTTCGCAACGTTTGGAATTGTGAACATCGGACATTAGTTTAGCCGTGACGTGTAATATGGATTCATGAGCGCCCTTGAGACCCTTCAGCAAAAACTAAAAGAAATCAGTGATCTGAACTCTGCCGCCGCACTTTTAAGTTGGGACCAGCAGTGCTATATGCCACCGGGTGCAGCCGAGTCCCGAGCCGAACAATTAACCACTTTATCTAAATTAATTCATGAAAAATCAACCAGCGACGAAATCGGTTCGCTTATAGATAAAGCATCTTCAGAAAATTCGGGAGCCGAATATCATTCGCTCGAAGCCAGTCTGATTCGAGTTGCAAAGCGCGATTACGATTTAGCAGTCAAAGTTCCAACCGAATTGGTTGCCGAAGAAACCAAAACCACAACCCTTGCGCACGAAGAATGGGTTAAAGCCAGAAAAGAAAACAACTACAACCATTTTCGGCCCTGGCTTGAAAAAATTGTGGACATCGAAAGGCGAATTGCGGAATGTCGTGGATACAAAGATCAAATTTATGATGCGCTTCTTGACCCATATGAACCGGGAATGACATCCGCAGAAGTAGAAACGATTTTCAATCAGGTCAGAAACGACTTAGTCCAATTGGTGAAGGAAATCAAAGCATCATCGGTAAAAGTTGACGATTCAATCCTCTATCGAAAATATGACGTTGTAAAACAAAACGACATTTGCAATGACGTGGTCTCAAAAATTGGTTACGATTTTTCTACAGGCCGCCAAGACAAAGCGGCGCACCCTTTTTGCACAAGTTTTGCAACAACCGATGTTCGCATTACAACTCGGTTCAATGAGAATTCGCTACTTGGTAGCGTAATGTCTTCCATGCACGAGGCAGGCCACGCCATGTATGAACAAGGGTTTCCGCCTGAATTCAATGGAACCCCTTTACGAGGCGGATGTTCGCTAGGATTCCATGAAAGTCAATCCCGAATGTGGGAAAACCAAGTTGGCCGCGGAAAACCGTTTATCAATTGGTATTTTTCAAAGTTGCAATCCACTTTTCCGGAATCACTTGGGGATGTTAATGCGGAACAATTCTATCTTGCTGTAAACAAAGTGGAACCCTCCTTAATCCGAACGGAGTCGGATGAAGTCACCTACAATCTGCACATTATGTTGCGATTCGAATTGGAAAAAGAGATGGTTGCAGGCCGCATTGATTACGCAAATTTGCCCGAGATTTGGAATGAAAAAATGCGCGAATACCTGGGAGTTGTCCCCGATTCAGACGCAAATGGAGTTCTTCAAGATGTTCATTGGAGCGCAGGCATTTTGGGATATTTCCCAACCTATGCACTTGGAAACCTCATCGCGGCACAACTTTGGAAAAAAGTAAATGAGGAAATTCCGGATTTGCAAGACCAATTCGGTCGTGGTCAGTTTGATTCTTTGCTGGAATGGCTCCGAAAAAATGTCCACATTCATGGGTGCAAATATTATCCGAGTGAGTTAATCAAGATGATTACTGGCAGCGCAATTGACCCGAACATTTATCGAGATTACTTACGAGGAAAATTCTCAGAAATTTATCAGTTGGCATAATGAAAGAGTTTGAACGACTTGAAAAAATTGCAGCAACCGTTGATTCGTTAGCGGCACTTCGTGATTCGCTTGACGATGACATCGAATCGCTAAAAGCAATCGTTGACAAAAAGGATGCGCTTGCTGCCAAACTTTCAATTTTAGAAACCGAACTCAAACAATCAAAATTATCTGAGAAAAGCGCGCTTGAAGCATTAGAAAAAATTGAGAACGGCATCTTGGATGTGATGAACCGGGCTCAAAAAGCGATGCTCTCGAAAGAACATTCAGTAGCAGACAAATTGAAACTGCTGGCGCACACTCGAGCGACGTTTGAAGGATTGAAATCAATTGGTTTTGAAATTTGGATTCCTTCCATTGGTGATAAGGTTGACTCAGAACGATTTTCGGTTCAAGGCAAAGCGGAAAGCGAACTTGGCGGCGACAGGGTTGCTGACGTGATATCTTGGGGGTTCAAATTTCCAAGCGGCAAAGGACAGCTTGCCGAAGTGTTGGTCGGAGACGGCAGCGGCAAGAAGCAGGAAAAGAAAACCGAAACGCCAAAACCACCTTCCGCCAAAGCAGGAATTTCGATGCTATTTGACGAACCGGAAACTCCGAAAAAGCAAAAAGAAAAACCAAAGTCTGAAAGTGAATCCTTGTTCGATTCGCTTGCTGAGGCAGCAAAAAAGAATAAACCGCAGAAATGAAACTTGTAAACTGGGCCGAAGAGAGTCACGACTATTTATCAAAAGATAAATTGCTTGGAAAATACGTAGTTCAACACGGGCCGCCGCAAATCAAACCGGATAAAGACCCGTTTCGATCTTTGAGCGGAATTGTGGTCGGTCAACAATTAAGCGGAAAAGCAGCCCAGTCCATTTTTTCAAAATTGGAATCCATTATTGGAAATACTTGTCCGGATTCCATTCTAAAAGTACCTCACGAAAAACTTCGCGAAGCGGGATTGAGCAATGCAAAAGCGCAGACTTTGGTTGCATTAGCGCGTTCGGCAAATGACGGGATGTGTTTCAAGCGGATTTCAAAAATGGATGATGATGAAATCAAGCAGGAACTGACAAAAATCAAAGGTATTGGGCCGTGGTCGGCGGAAATGTTTTTGATGTTTACATTGGGCCGGCCGGATGTTTTGTCAACCGGCGATTTGGGTCTTCGCAAAGGTTTGATGAAAGTTCACCGATTAAAAGAGATGCCGGAACCGAAGCGTTGCGAAAACCTTTTTGAGCGGTGGAGACCGTATCGAACGGCAGCTTGTTGGTATTTGTGGCGAACGCTGGAAGATTAAAAATCTAAGTGGCCGGGGGCTTCCTTGCCCCGTCCTCCGTTACCACCTTTTCCATGGTGACAGGCCACTGAGATTATAGACGGCAAACTACTCAAATTGCAACGGTTTCGGCACCGACTTGAGCCCAATTCTGATTGTTTGTTTTGCTGTGCAAAACCCCCAGGATTTGGATCGGTGATTCCATATGAGACCAAACTGTTCTATTTTTCTGCCAAAACTTGCAATATATCAAACTGCCATCTTTGCTTTTGGTCCATCCATCGTCACCCGTTCCGGTAACTAACATGACGAATACTTTTGGCGGAATGATAATGTCATCGTGAAATGCAAACACGGTTTCGGATGAAAAGGAGCCGTTGCAATCAAATGCACATTCCGGCGCAAGCAGATGGCCCTTCAAATTGACTTTCAGGACGCCTTGATTTTGCAAGAGGACGAATTCCTCGTTTGGTTCTTGGCTGCGCTGAACTCCAACTATCCTTAGCATTGCCTTTGAGTTTGTGACGGAAAAACAAGGTGATTGGATGCAAATGAATATTGCTGTTTACGGCGATTACGGCGTTCATACGCTTCACGCGCTTCACCTACTTCACTTACTTCACCTACTTTATCTACTTCATCTACTTCATCTACTTCACGTTCATCATTGTCATTTCTGGGAAATTCGATTCTTACCAAAGATCTGGTTTCGGTTTAACCCCAAATTTTGCTGTTTACTATATAGGTGCTTGGGAAAGGCATTTGTCAACCGGTTTTCGCACAAAACCGGTACTTTTACCGGCAATTTTGTTCTTTTAGGTCGCAATTTGAGCGGAATGTGGGGGCATGGGAAGTCAGATACTTAGGAAATTGTCGCCGGAGATTGGCTCGCCGTCGGTAACTTTGATGAACGGCTTCATGACGTGGTCGCCGGATGCGTCGAATCTGGTTTGGTCCGACATAAAGTGCATGGCTATGGCGCGGCGCGGGCGGCCCGAAAGGTTTTTGCCGCTTCCGTGCCAGGTGAGCGAATGATGGTAATGCACTTCGCCTTTTTTGACCGGGCACGTTATGACTTCAATTTTTTTGTCTTCAAATTGTTCGGGCATTTCGTCGAAATTTGGAATGGCTTCCAAAAAATCAATGTGCACACCCCATAAATGGGAACCCGGAACCATCTTCATACAACCGTTTTCTTCATCCGCATCATCCAATGCAACCCAAGCCGTGATTTGTTCATCTTTTGGTTGAAGCACTTGCCAATAAGGGCTGTCTTGATGCCAATGATTTGGCGAACCGATTGACGGCGGTTTGTATTGAATTTGATCATGCCATAGGCGTATCTGTTTTGCGGGTATTAACTGCTTGATTTCTTTGGATAATTGCGAATTGTGAATCAAGTTTTTGAACGGTTCACTTGCTTGCCAAATGTTTACAATTTGCCAAATTCCTTCTCCCATTTGATGACATAAAACCGGTTGTGGAATTTCCAAATTATCTCTTTGTTCAATCACTCTAAGCGTTTCTGATTGCAGCAATTCGATTTCTTGATTCGACAAAATCCGCGAACCCTTTACGAAGCCGTTTTTTTGGAAAAAATCAATTTGAGCTTGGCTTAGCACCCGGTTATGTTATCATACGGAGCGATGGCAATCGTTAGGAGAATCGGGCAAATTCTGCGTGCGGTTCTTGGATTGCGCGGATTCAATCGTCGGAGTTTGGCCGTTCGCAACGATTCTGCGGCATTGGTGAAGGTCGCT
>CAZJKW010000038.1:0-16439 GCA_964546835.1 uncultured Fimbriimonadales bacterium | reverse complement strand
AAACGATTTTTGGTTTTTCAAAATTTTGAAACCGAATCAGAATTTCTATCCTTAGTCTTGGAGCAAGATTGGTGTAATGCCGAGTGACTGGCACATTGATTCAATTTCCGATGTGTAATCGCCAAAAATTGCATGAATGTGGTTGCTTGAGTAATGATTTGCGAGGACTTTTTGAGAACAGTCAAATTCAGCAAAACAGTGGGGCCATTCCGGAGAAGTTTGCGATGAGAGTATTTTGTCAATCTCATCTCCAAAACGAACGAATCTGCCAGTGAAATAGTGCATTCGGTATTGACCTGATTTTCGAGTGAGGCGAGCAAAAGTTACCTGGGACGATGGTTCGGCAAAGAATTCAACAGACGCACCTCCACAAGGAAAATACATTTCGTTGCTCGGATGTAGTGTGACCTCAGACCAGTTTTTTTTGAAATCGTCTGAGCGATGACTGAACCAGGGAGCATGTTGTCCGCTGTTCACTAAATCATAAATTCCAACGGTTGATTGGCCGCCTGCATTAATAATGTCTTGTGGTGAAAAATAATGTCGCAAATCTGCGAATAACACCGGCGTGTTTGAAAGATGGTGGAGCATTTGCATGGTTAATGCGCCGTTGCTATCGCATTCTGTTGCACAAATGACAGGTTTCTTGTTTTCTTCTTCCCAATCAGCGGTGTCGTTTAATAACGCTTCCGGTAAGTCCATTGTGGTTCCGGATTTCCATTCGGTGTAATCTAACTGCCCAGTTAAACCCAGGAAATCAATTCCTTCCAATTTACAGTAATCTTTGCACGCTAAATAAAAGCGACATTGTTTGGAAAGATGTTCATCCGTCAATCTTTCCGGGTGCCATTTTATTTCTTTACAATTTTGTTTTAGCCATTCAATTCCATTTGAAACTCGATCTGAATTGACTGAATCGGAAAGCCATGCAAGCGTCAGCTGCGAACGGTGGAAAACGTGAATTCCAAATTGTTCCATCCATTGACTTGGATCAATGTGTCCGGTGTACATACCCATACTTGGGCCGTCGAATTCGCCGTACCTTAAGCCGGAAAGTTTATCGGCGGCAATTTCGCCTGCTTCTCTTCGTTTCGGGTTAACCGAGTTAAGCCAATTTTCCAAATCGTTGCCGGCATTTTCGTTCAGATTGCCGAGAACTCTGGCAAATGGTTTTCCGAATTCATCCAGTGCGCCGGCCGCTGCAAAAAAAGCGACCCATCCGGGAAATGCAGGATTTACATTTCCCAGAAAACAGACAGGTGCAATCACATCTCTTGCGGCTTGAGCAGCGAAATCGGGATAAGCCCACACACAAAAGTTGAAAATCACTGCTTCGCAGTGATTTTCGTTCATTCTTGTCGCATTGTCTATTGCGGTTCGGTAATTCCACGCAATTGAATTGCCACCGACGAATTGGTGTCCATTGTTTTTGAGCCAATTGCCAAGCGCATTTTGGAATTCGAAACATTGATCTTGAAGCATGTCAGCCACACGCTTGCGACCATCCGTGAAAGTGATTACACCGACCTTCATTGGGCCTTAATCGTCAATGGATTCGCCGCGGTCGGAACTAATCCATTCGGCAATTTCTTCGATATTATGTTCTTGTGCCGCGAGTGCAAAGGGTCCGTTTGGATCGTTGACAATTGAGTCCCAAGCTTCTTTAGATTCGTATCCCACAATTGCGATGGGTTGGTCTTCTTCGTTTTTCAGTCCGTGAACAAATTTGACGCCAGGAAAATTACGCATACGGCTTCGCATCTTTGCTCCGATTTCAGAAAATTCATTTTCTTTGCCGGGAAGAGGTCGCCACTTAGAAATTACGATGAACATGATTTTCTCCTATTGAATGTTTTGTCCCTTAAAAATGAGGGCGGTTTCGTCGATCATTTTTGCGATTTTGTTTGCCATTGGAGATTGAAGTGCATTTGGTCCATATTGTGTGATGTGCTTTGACCATGCCTCCAATGCGATTGCAAGAAAACTGACTTTTCTTCTTTTTGAAATTTCCTTAGCCGGAATTAGTTCTGAAATTTTGGAAGACTCAATTGTCTTGAGATTTTTTTTAATTTCATCTGGATATTGATTTACAACATGATAAAGTGAGGGGGTTGGCCAGACTTTGAGACCGAGCCGAAAATGGTCAGGAAAACTGTAAACGTCATCGCTTCTTCGAAATGCTTCGGAGACAACCAAACTTACCGCGCGGTGTTCACGGTGCCCTGTGAAACCTTGGTCTGGGTCGAAGGTAACAATTAAGTCGGGTCGGTAAGCACGGATAACCTTGACCACTTCCGCGACGGGATTTCTTCCCGAAGATTTCCATCTCTTGATTACTTGATTTGGCGTTTCTGAAGTTGCTTTTGGATTGTTGATGTCATTTTCGAAACCGTTTTCGAAGTTCATGCAAACTACGTCTGCTCGAAGAACATAGGCGGCTCGGTCCAGCTCTTTCATTCTTTCAAGTCCGAGTTCTTGACCCTGTAAACCGGTGAACGCGTCTTTTCCTCCTTCACCGCGGGTGAAACAGACAATAAGAACGGGACCTGAATCGGCGGCCCTTGCAAGGAGAGGACCGGCAAAGGTTTCATCGTCCGGATGAGCGCATACGAACATTACCCGTGCCCCTTTTGACAGCGTGCCCATAAGCGGCGCCGCACTTGTTGGTTTGGCGACCGCGACAGAAATTGCGACAAGAATTGAAACCAAGATTGGTTTCAATCATACACTTACATGCAGATTTTAGAAACCGAAGGATGCGGAAAAAGAGAAGAAAACAGTGCTTCTTCTTGTCGCCGAGGCAGCGATATCGCGATCGGGCAAGTAGACCCAGGTGATACCGGGGGTCAATTCCCAATCTCCGAGGTTTATGGGTATGTTTGCACTAACAGTGGCATCAACCCACCCGGATTTGCTGACTCCAAATGATGATTCATTACTTTTTTTATCCGCATAAGCGATTGATGCGAACAAACCGATTTTGTCGGACAGCGCAGATTGACTGAACTCCAGCGACGCATAAGTTCCGCCGGTCGCCTCGATGTCTTTATAGATTGTTATCCTTGGGCTGAACGGCAAATCAAACCCTGCGGACGCATAAATTTCACTTGTGGCATTGAAATCCGTATTTGGAAAAAGATATTTGATAAAACCGAAAGAAAGAGCAGTATTTGAACAGTTCAAGGTGTAAGCAAAAGTTAAATCAATTTCAGTTAGCTTTCCTTTTGCCGAGCCAAACGGTGGATAAGAGTTTTTGTCTGTTAACTCAATATTCGTCCAAATTTCAAAATAGAACCCGCCATCTTCTAGCGAAAGTGTCGGTTGCAGCACCGAAGAATCTACTAAGTTGGTGCCACGCCAGATATATTTTGAGTGATAGGGAATTTCAATCGTTGCGGACGTGTCTTTTTCCTCTGACAATTTAGCCAAATTGGCAGTAGAAACCGCGCAAACGAAGGCAGGTAGCCAAAAGAAAATACCCATTCCCATTGGAGTGTCGGCAGTTGATTAAGAATCTTTAGCCAAGACGGTTCGAATAGCCTCGGCAATTTTGGAAACGACGCGACTGGGACGGTACTCTTGAACGCGAATTCTTGCGGTTTCACCGAGTTTCTTTCTTAGGTCGGGATTTTCGAGTGATTTCATCGCGACTTTGATTTGTTCAACATTTCCGGGCTCGACGAGTATTGAATCCGCTCCATCGGTGAGTACGTCGCAAACTGCACCTACTGGCGTTGTAATCATCGGTAAGCCAAATGCTCCCGCTTCTAATATCGCTGCCGGTAAACCTTCGTCATAACTTGTCATGATAAAATAGGATGCTGATTTGAATTGATTTAGCAATTCTTCTCCCATTTTTGATCCCAAAAACTCGGTGAGATCATCTAATCCTAATTCTGACTTTTTTTGTAACACAGATTCCCATTCACCTTCAAATTCTCCGGGACCCACATAAACCACTTTATGAGGTGTGCCCTCCGACTTTAATTCTGATTGGGCTTGCAAAATGTCGTACACACCTTTTCTTTTTCCGACTTGCCCGAGAAAGAAACCATGCGAAAATGTGTCGTAGTTTGGTTTGTGAATTGCGCCAACGTCAAAAATTTCATCGCGTGTTGTTGCGGGAACAATTGCCAGTTTGCCTTTAAATCCGTAATCCTGGAACTGCGTGAGCCACGGCGTTCCGAGCAACAACATCATGTCGAATCTTTCAAGTGTTTTCTTGACAATTCGGCCTTTCCAGCCAGTTGCTTGAAGCATTTTTCCGAACCAACCACCATGTAAATGACCAATAAGTTTTATCTTTCTTTTCTTTACGATTTTTGCCAAAACGGCATCGCGAAAAAATCCGGACCAAGTACCGGTAACCGGCATGTATACCAAGTCCGGTTTCACTTCAGATATTTTCTTTTTTAAGCGATTAAAATGAATAAAAGCCCATTTTGCGTTTCCTAAATCGAATTTTCCTTGAGTTTGTTTGGGCCTGCCTTTTGTTAAATCGCAATGATGGATTTCAAACTCTTGGAGTTGGTCGGATTGCAATATTGCGACCGTAAAATTTTCGACGCCACCAATTGGCGGCGGTACCGGTCCAACGACGATAACTTTGGGTCGCACTTAGTTGACCATCACCAATTCGTTGATTTTGTTTTGGAGTCTGTCTGCTGCATTTACGCTTCCATCGTCATCAATAAACATTCGGTGCCAAAGTTCAAGACTCAGTAATACCCAAAGTCCTTGCTCGCGATCTACTTCCTTGCTAATATGCTTGTTTACCAAATTGCGAACTCCATCCGGATCGAAATATCCGCGTTCTAAACATTGTTCAGACAACAAAAAATGCTTGATAAATTCTGCCAATGGTCCACACGCCCATGATGAAAATGGAACCGTAAAGCCGACTTTTCTACGATAAATCGTTTCGTAGGGAAGATATCGTTCGGCTAATTTTTTAAGGAGAATTTTTGTTTTGAGACCCTTTACTTTCATCGTTGTCGGTAACGAAGCGGCGTATTCCACAAGCAAATGGTCTATCATTGGGACTCTTGCTTCCACGCTTGCGCCCATGCTCATTCGGTCGCCCTTTACAAGCAAATTATCTGCAAGCCGAGTGTGGATGTCTGTGTACAAGAATTGTTCAAGGCGGTTTTTTGAACTGCAATGATCAATTAAGGATTTGTAGGTTTCTTTTGCAAAAGTGTCGCTGTAATTTTCGCGTAATTCTTTTGATAGAACTGCATTCTGACTTTTTGGATCCAGTGCTCCATACCAAGTTGCAAATCTCTTTGATGGGTCGGAAAAGGAGAGTATTTCAAGAATACTTTTTAGTCTTCTTGCTTTAAAAGGTAGTGCAGTAGCCAGAAGTTGGAGTGATTTTTGGCGTGTTCCAGAAGGCATCCAATCAATAAATCGAGAATAAAGGTCGAATGCATATTTGTTGTATCCGCCAAATTGTTCATCTGCGCCTTCGCCGGTGAGCATTACTGTTACGTCTTCTTTTGCGGACTTACACATTAAATAAGTTGGAATAGAAGAGGGTTCGCTGTTTGGTTCATCATAGTACCAGTTAACTTTTGCGAGCACGGAAACAAAATCGGCGAAAGAGATATGGAATTCTTTGTGCTTGGTTTGGTATCTGTCGGCAACCATTTTCGCATAATTCAGTTCGCTAAATTGTGGGATGTCAAAACCCACCGAAAAAGTCAGAATGGGTTCCTTTGATTGGTGTTTCTTCTTTGCTTCATCCATTAATGCAACGACGATACTGCTGTCCACTCCGCCCGAAAGTTGTGCACCGAGAGGAACATCGGACATCATTTGCATATCCACGATTTCTCTCAATTTTGAATCGAGAGTTTCGAGGGACTCTTGAAATGTTTCTTTTGATTTAGTTGACGAAAATCGAGTGTCCCAGTATGTTTGGATTTTTGGTTCCATCTTTTCAAGGAGCCCAACGGTTGCAAATGACGCCTCAGGCAAACGCTTTATTTCTTCAAAAATAGTTCCAGGTCGTGATACAAAGCGTGAGACAAGAATTTGAGAAACCGCGGACTTTGAGATTGATTTGTTTTTGAAGTCAGGGTGGCACAGAATTGATTTCATTTCGCTTGAAAAAAGGAAAGTGTGCCCATTAAACCAGTAAAATATGGGTTTTACGCCCAAGTGATCTCTTGCAATAAACAGTTCATTTTTTGCGGTGTCATGGATTGCGAACGCGAAAATGCCTCGCAATTTTGTTGTTACTAAGTTGCCCCATTCAAGGTATCCGTTGAGTATCACTTCAGTGTCAGAATTTGTCCTGAATGAATATCCCTTTGCTATAAGTTCGTTTCTTAACTCAACATAGTTGTAGATTTCGCCGTTATAGGTAATCCATAAGCGTTCATCGGCGGTGCACATGGGCTGGTGTCCGGTTTTTAAGTCAATGATTGCAAGCCTTCGGTGTGCCAACCAGCAATTTCCGTCGTTAGAAAAATAATCACCGAATCCATCCGGACCGCGATGCGAAAGAGCGTCTCGCATTTTTGCCGTAATGGATTTGTCGAATGGAGGTGAACTTTCCGGCCTAACGCGAAATGCACCAACAATTCCGCACATTAAGACTTGTCTCCTGTAAGATTGGATTTTCTAAAATTTGAAAAGCGATGTTTCAACAATGTCCAAAATGCTTCGATGCCATCTTTCCAGCCGATTTTTTTCCCTTGCAATTTGGTTCGTGGAGAGTAGGAAATTGGCAGTTCTAAAATTGTGAGTCCCATTCGAATGGATTTGGCGGTGACTTCTGGGCAAAATTCAAATCGTTGGCAAACCAAGTTCATTTCTCTTAAACGATTCGTTCTTATTGCTTTGTAGCAAGTTGCTTCGTCTACGATTTTCCTAAAAAACAGAATTCGAACTGCGAGGGACAGAAGTCGATTTACAATTTTGTTTGGCAAGGCCATCTTTTTTGGTAACCCGTTGGTAAATCGGCATCCATAAACGACTTCCGTTCTATTTTCCAAAATCGGCCTGATTAAGTTGGGAATTTCCTCGGGCGAATATTCTAAATCAGCATCTTGAATGATTGTGATTTCTCCTTTTGCAACTTTCAAAGCGGTTCTAATGGCTGCGCCTTTTCCTTTATCGGCATCTTTCCTTAGGTAAACGATGCGCTCCCCGTAGGTTGCGGCGATATCCGGTGTTTTGTCCGTGGAGCCGTCGTCGACTAAGATGACTTCTTTGGAAATTGGAAGAGCCAAGAGTCGGTCAAGTACCTCCCCTATCGTTGCTTCTTCGTTCAACGCCGGCACGATGATAGAAAGTTCCGGGACGGTTGAAACTTGACTCATGGATGTGCCCATGCTACCAGTCAGGGGTGACAAAATGGGGAAGTGAAACGGATTGAATGCATTTTGCGGACTTCAAAGTTGGAGGAAGTCAAACGCGCTCTCGAAGAATCTGGAATCTATGGACTTACGACAGATTCCGTTAGGGGACACGGAAGACAACAAGGAAGGTCGGAGCTTTATCGGGGTAGCACCTATTCAATCAACTTATTGCCGAAAGTTCGCATTGAAATTGTTGTAAAAGATAATCAAGTGGACGACGTTATTGAGACGATCTGTGGTGTGGCAAGAAGCGGTGAGATTGGAGACGGAAAGATTTTTGTTTCTGATGTGCTGGATGCAATTCGAATTCGGACCGGTGAAAGAGGGGAAAGTGCTCTCTAAAAATCAACTACCGGCTTTTCGGACCCATGGATTTTTTCATGGTAGAGAAGTGAAAGTGAGAGTCCAACACTGATTGCAAATGCCGAAGTGTAGGTTCGGTCCAAGAACCAAGATGTAACGCCAAAGCAGACGCAAACAAACAGGAATACAGCGACTGGCGCAAAAGCAAGCGCTTTATGCAATGGATTTCTTAATTTCAACATCGCAAAGATGGATGCACCTGTCATGGACAAGTAGCAAAGCCAAATCAATGAAAAACCTACAAGCCCGCTTGTTGACAAAATATACCAAAAACTGGAGTCCATCCATGTACGTGTTGCCAGGTAGGTTGTGTCTCCAATTTTGAACCGTTGAAAAATAATTCCGGGTCCATCACCAAATAACGGATTGCTTAAATAGTATGGAATTGCGACATTGATTTCCCTTTCACGCGTAATCAATCCCTGGTCAAACGCTACGACCTTTCCTTCAGTCAATGCAATTCGCTCTGCTGCTTTGCTGACCGCGTTATCCACTTTCTCTTTGAGCGGTCCTCCTGTTCCTTGAATCACGAGGCCGACAAACAAAACTGCGACTCCCATTGAAAAAAGGAATTTCAATCGAGGCCTGATTGGAATGACAAAAAGCAGAGCAACCAAACCAACGAAATAACCTGCCCAGTGAATTCGACCACGGTCTAAGAATAAGAATAGCCAACCGCTACAGGTTGCCAAAATGGATAGATATTGCCAGATCGGTCTTTTTGAAAATCCAACAATAACGGTTGCGTAAGCGAGTGCAACCAGCGACATCGGCAAAAAGGAACTCTTAACTGCGTCTGTTCCATAAGACCTTAATGTCATTCCCCCAAATCCCATTTGGCGAATAATCTCACCGCCAATCTGGGCTTCGGTCATGCTTGAAAGAATCCCGGAAGCAAGCAAAGAGACAATCATTACGATAAAAAACGGCTTATAAATGCGTGAGGTCGTAAAACAAAGATATCCAACGATTGCAATGCTAAATTGGAGCCAACCGTCAAGTTGGTTCATCATGTAGCTTTGCCGTTTCCATAAAAAGTAAGCAATTGACAGATAGACAAGGGAATAAGCGAAAGCAAGTATCGGTCCCCAAATCAAAGAAGCCGGTACTCGCGGACGATTTGGATTGTTGTACCAAAAAGCCATTCCGGCAATAAAGGCGAGCATAAACATGACTTCAGCCGGACCCAATGAGTTGGCGTATCTCATGCCCAATTCGTTGGGAAATCGCCCGTAAAACAGCGTATGACCGCTCACGACCCCAAGCAAAAAGAGCCACTCGTGTCGAACCAACATGAGTCCAATCACGGCTGTCATAGCTAAGACTGCGGCAATCGGGAATACGGTTTCTGCCCTTTGTGCCAAAAGCAGGACCATTAAGCTTGCAACCATCATGATTGCGATTCCGGTTGAGATTGCAACCAACGCTAAGCGACGAGCAGAAACTCCCGCATGGATATTCTCGAAAAATCGAGAGAGACGTATGGTGGTTTGAGCAAAACTCATATTTGAGGCAGAAATTGAAGGATACTCCAAAGACGAGCCATCCCCAGAATCAAAGACGGCACAGTTGCCAGTTGCGATTCGTGGTCGTTTTGACCGATAATAGAGATTCCCCGCGTGAATTCAATATGACAACACTTCCTTGCGATATCAAAAGTATTGATTTGGCCGAAATGGGTCAAAAGAGAATCGATTGGGCAGCTAACGATATGCCCGTTCTTAGAGCCATTAAGTCTCGATTTGCCGCTTCGAAACCCCTAATGGGTCAACGAATTGTAGCTTGTTTACACGTAACCACGGAAACTGCAAATTTGATGCTGACTTTACAAGCAGGCGGGGCCGAGATAGCGGTTTGTGCGAGTAATCCTCTCAGCACACAGGATGACGTTGCTGCGGCTCTGGTTAAGAACCACGGAATTCAAGTTTTTTGTATCAAAGGTGAAGACAACGACACTTACTACAAACACATTCACCAGGCCTTAGATATCAAGCCAACGCTTACGATGGATGATGGTGCCGATACGGTAGGAATTATCCACTCCGAACGAAGAGAACTTTTGGACACGATAAAAGCCGGAACCGAAGAAACGACAACAGGCGTGATTCGGCTTCGTGCGATGGCCAACGACGGGGTCCTGGGTTATCCAATCATCGCAATCAATGATGCGCTGACGAAACATCTGTTTGACAACCGTTATGGAACCGGTCAATCGACTTTGGACGGAATCTTAAGGGCTACCAATGTGCTGATTGCCGGAAGAGTTGTCGTTGTTGCAGGATATGGCTGGTGTGGAAAAGGCGTTGCAATGCGTGCAAAAGGGCATGGAGCCAAGGTTATCGTAACTGAAATTGACCCGACAAAAGCGATTGAAGCGGAACTGGACGGTTTCCAAGTAATGCCGATGGACGCAGCTGCACGAGTTGGCGATTTGTTTATCACCGTTACGGGTTGTAAAGATGTCATTGTTGCCAAACATTTCGAAGCGATGAAAGATGGCGCCATTGTTTGTAACTCGGGACACTTTAACGTGGAAATTGACATTGATTCGCTCGAAAAAATTGCAACGAAAACTGAAGCAAGGGAATTTGTCAGTGAGTACCGACTTCAATCCGGAAAGAGAGTTTTCTTGTTGGGTGACGGAAGGTTGATTAATTTGGCATCAGCGGAAGGCCACCCCGCTTCTGTAATGGACATGTCGTTTGCTAACCAAGCAATGTGTTCAGAATGGTTGGTATCCAATGTTTCGACACTGGCAAAAGGGGTATTCGCAGTACCGGAAGAAATTGATAAGCAAGTGGCATCATTAAAACTCGCTTCGATGGGAGTTTCAATAGACGTGCTGACTCCAGAGCAAGAAAAATATCTTGCAAGTTGGCAAGAAGGAACTTAGATTTCGTGCACGGGAAATTCGCTCGTTAAGTCGCGAACGGATTTCCTGATTGCAGTACGTTCATTTTCATCTGATTTCACTGCTTTTGCAATCAGCGATGCGATTTGAGCCATTTCCGGTTCTTTCATTCCTCTTGTGGTGACTGCCGGTGTTCCCAAACGCAAGCCACTGGTAACAAATGGTTTTTCCGGATCGAACGGGATTGAATTTTTGTTCGTCGTAATTCCAATTTCATCGAGCAATTTTTCTGCAATCTTTCCGGTGATGCCAAAAGGTCTTAAATCAATAAGCATTAGGTGACAGTCGGTCCCGCCACTTACGATTCGGAACCCTTCATTCGCAAGCGAGTCTGCCAACGCATTGGCATTTTTTCGAACTTGAGATTGGTAATTTTTAAAACTTGGTAGTGAAGCTTCTAAATAGCAAACGGCTTTTCCTGCAATACAATGCATCAGAGGGCCGCCTTGAATTCCGGGAAAGACAGTTTTGTTAATCTTTGCGCCGATTTCTTCATCGTTTGATAGCACCATACCCCCCCGGGGTCCTCGAAGCGTTTTGTGAGTAGTGCTGGTCACAACATGACAATGGGGAACCGGATTTGGAAATTCACCTGCGGCAATTAATCCGCTTGGGTGCGCCATGTCGCACATTAATATCGCACCAACGCTATCGGCAATTTGTCTTAATTTTTCAAACTCAAAAACTCGCGGATAAGAAGTAGCACCACAAACGATGAGGTTTGGTTTGTTTTGCTCCGCTATTTTTGCTACTTCTTCGTAATCAATTCGTTCATCATCTTGCTTAACACCGTAAGGAATGATTTCATACATTTGTCCCGTGAAATTAACCGGAGAGCCGTGAGTTAGGTGTCCTCCGTGTGCCAAATTCATCGCCATTAATTTATCGCCGGGTTTTAGAAACGAAAAATAAACGGACATATTCGCTTGGGCACCACTGTGCGGTTGGACATTTGCCCAAGTCGCACCATAAAGGTTTTTGACTCTTTCGATTGCAAGTGTTTCGATTTCATCGATGTACTCGCAACCGCCATAGTAGCGTTTGCCCGGATATCCTTCGGCATATTTGTCGGTCATTACGCTACCGACTGCTTCTCGAACGGCTTTGCTTGCAATATTTTCGCTGGCAATCAGTTCCAAGTTCTGTTCTTGTCTGGTTTCCTCTTTTCGGATAATGGTTGCAACTTCGGGGTCAACTTGTTGCAAATTTTGATTGCGGTGTGCGTCCACTTCCGCATTTGCGGTCTTTAATGCCATGTGTGAATTATAACCCTCGTCGGCATTGGGTCGGACTGATTCCAAACCGTTTCTTGAAGGAACGCGAGAAAGAGGCTTGTGAAGTAAATCCACACTCTAACGAAATTTTCCAAATGGGTTCGGAACTTGTTGCCAATAATCCCCGTGACTTTTCGAGTCTTAACCTAATGGAATATGCAATCGGCGGCTCGCTAAAAGTTGAACTAAACAAGCGGACAAAGTGATACGGAGAAATTCCTACCCGGGCACTTAAGTTCCTTAGGTCCAAGTCTTGGCATGGATTCAATTCTAACTGCCTTCTTGCCAACATCAAGCAGGCCAGCAGGTCGGCTTTAGTTCTGAGCCGAGTTGCAGGCACGTTCCGCAGAGCGAGCGCACATTGACAGGGAGGCATCCGATGATTTTAGCAATTTGTGCAAAAGAAGGGTATCTGCTTGTTGATACAATCGTTTCATGCATACCATTTGTCACGTCGAATATGAAGTTACAGACCTTGCCAGGTCACAGGCATTCTTTGAGAGCCTCTTTGGTTGGAGTTTCAAGCAGTTCATGGAAACGATGGTCGTTTTCTATAGTGGCGAGACCTACCTGGGGGGGTTGATGAAAGTCGAAAGCGTTAACCCCGGTTCGTCCCCTTCGATTTGGTTTGAAGTGGAGTCCATCGACAAGATGATCTCAAAGGCCGAAAGTCTTGGGTCACAGGTAGCCGAGATGAAAAGCGAAGTCCCGACGGTTGGCTGGTCGGCTGTAGTTACCGACCCGGATGGCAACCGAGTGGGGATGGTTGAGTTCAAGAAAGACTGATTTTGCCAATTTAGGGGTTGCCGGGACGTATAATAGGGGGACCTACTCCAATGAACCCTCTTCAAATTGTTCCCGGCGACCTCCACGACATCTTAGAGAAAGTGATTAACTTCGAACGCTTGAGTTTCGAAGAAGGGGTACGACTTTACGAACATCCAAACTTGACTGCTGTTGGATTTATGGCAAACATTGTACGGGAAAGAAAGCATGGAAACAAAACGTACTACGTTCGAAATCAACATATCAATTACACGAATATCTGCAACAAATTTTGCAAGTTTTGTTCTTTCTATGCAAAGAAGGGTGGTCCTTCGCCGTACGAGATGACGCTTGACGAAGTGAGGCAAGCATTAAGAAGATACAAGCATATTCCAATCACTGAAGTGCATAGCGTTGGCGGAATCAATCCTCGATTACCTTATTCGTACTACATGGATTTTATTAAGACCATTAAAGAAGAAAGGCCTGGAGTTCATGTAAAGGCGTTTACGGCAGTCGAAATTGTTGAAATTGCAAGAGTGG
The DNA here is from genome assembly GCA_964546835.1 of uncultured Fimbriimonadales bacterium. Classification (GTDB taxonomy): domain Bacteria; phylum Armatimonadota; class Fimbriimonadia; order Fimbriimonadales; family ATM1; genus JAHCHL01. Next base: position 3,216 of record CAZJKW010000038.1, on the reverse strand, counting down.
GAAAAACCACAATTGAACAAGCGCTACAAGATTTAAAGGATGCAGGGTTAGACAGTTTGCCGGGCGGTGGAATTGAAATTTTGAGCGAGCGTGTTCACGAAGAACTTTTCGGAAGAAAATTAAACGGTGAAGAATGGAAGCAAGTAGCACGAGCGGCAGCGAAGTTAGGATTCAAACAATATGCAACGATGCTTTATGGACACATTGAAACGACGGAAGAAAGGGTTGACCATCTGATCCAGTTAAGAGAATTGCAAGATGAAACCGGGCACTTTTTGTGCATGACACCTCTTTCGTTTCATCCTGAAGGAACAGAATTAGAACACATTCAAATGCCAACTGCCGATTCTGATTTGCGAAACATTGCTTTGTGCCGACTAATGCTCGACAATTTTGAGCACATCAAGAGTTTTTGGATTATGAACACCGTTCCGGTTACCCAAGCGGCACTTTGGTACGGTGCGGATGATGCAGACGGGACGGTTTTGGAATATGAGATTACTTATGAAGAAGGCAAATTCGGATACAAAACGCAAGCGTTAACTCCTTCGAACATGATTTATATGATCAAAGAAGCAGGACGCGAGCCAGTCGAAAGAGACAGTTATTACAACCAAGTCATTCGCGAGATCGAAGAAATGGAACCTGAGGGAACACCTCGAAACTTAATGCCTTTGAAAATGGCTTAATTTTCTTTGCATAATCCACGCTGCCAAAATCAGTGTAACAGAAAAGGGAAAAGCTGCTCCAATTCCGAGCGGGCAGATTCCGATTAGAAAGATGATTAGTCCAATCACTGCAAGTTTTCGAATGCGACCATCAAACAGCAGACCAACGGCTATTGCAAGTTGGCAAATTGCAATTGAAAAAACCAACAGAGTCGTATGTTGCCTAAAAAACCCTTCAACAATCTCTTTTACGAAGGGAAATGGAGTGGTTTTTGCATATCCTTGATAAACTTCGGGTGAAGAAATTGCGTAAATTCCATTCGTAATGGACGCCCAAAGAAACAAAAGAATCAAGAGTACTCTTGTTACATTTGGTAATCGAAAAGAGAAGAACAAGAATACGAGCGCAACAAGGTTACTAACAATATAAGGTGTTTGATATTCTTGTAGTAGATTTGTTGGCGCTTCGGCGGCAAGGATCAACTGTCTCCGCCACCCATTGCCTTAAATTCCGCAGTTGCGCCACTTGCTTCAAGTTGAGCTCGCAACATTTCTGCTTTTCTGCGATTGATTCCAGTGAGAAGTGTCGCGGGCAAGTTTTCCATCATTGGCTTGATTTGATTGCGATTCAAAGCGAGCATATGCTGAAGTGAGGTTATCACGGCTTCTTTGTCCCTTCCTACTTCGACAAGTCGCAACTCATATACCGATGTGTCATCAACTCTTGCAAAGCCTCGTGGAGCATGGCGCAGTTCGCCTGTTTCAACGTTTAACAATGGAATTTCGCGATCACATTGCTCGCAAATCAACACTTCCGTTTTCTCACTCAAATAATTTAGTGCGCTGCAATAGCCACATCGGATCCCTTGGACGGCAAGGATTTTGCCATCTTTCACAGGAACTCGGCGATTGCATCCGTCACATCTAAAGTCATCGTCCGGCGGTTCCACAAATTCCATTTCGTGATTGCAGTAAGGACAACTTGCCATAAAGCTGGCCTCTTTCTTGGTGCGAGTACCTCGATAGATTGAATATCCAATCATCCCAATGCCAACTGTCAAAAACGGATAAGAAAAACTTAAGAAAGAGATTCCAAAATAATTGTTGTACTTCAAGAAAATAAGCCCGACAATGGTGCAAACGATTCCGAGAATGCCCCATGTTAGGGCATGTTCCCAATGCGATTCAATTACATCTGCACGTTTCTTTGGTCCTGCCATTTCGTTTCCTCTCTATTTTACGACATTCATTCAAACGGCTTATCACTCGGCGGAACTGGTCTTGGAGGTATGACGCGTTTGCCTCGTCTTCCGGCGCGACTACCGGCTTCAAATGCGGTTCCAATTCCCAACAACAGAATTCCGACAACTAATCCGTACCCCAGATTATTGATCTTTGAGCTGTCGTCTCCAGTTGGAGTAAACCCGGCTCCGAGGAAAACAATCCAGAGTGTAAGAGCGACCGCAACGAATCCAAATCCTTTCATATACTCTTCGTTGTAAATTTGTCCGGTGCCCGGGAAAATGAAACTTAATACGGCCGCCGTGCCCGAACTCTTTGTGTTACGTATTTCTCGACTAATTTCCTCTTCCCAAGTTGTAAAGTTTCCTGCTCCTAATTCAAACACCAACTTGGCATGTTTTCTTTCAGTTTCGATTCGGCCGGGAAACTGCTTGATAACTTCTTTCAAAATATCTGCTGCCTCTTTTTTGTTTCCAATTGCAATCAATCGGTCGGCTTCTAATTCTCTATGGATGGGATCTTCCGGAAATTTTTCGGCAATTTCAGAGATGATTTGCTGAATTTGCGTTTTATCGCCTCGGTTCTTATAAACATTTAGTTTGGCAATCAATGATTGAAGTTCAGCTGCCTTGGGGTCTAACTCGTCCAATTAATTCTCCAAGTCCTGTTTTTTTGGCATTTGTTTCCAAAGTGATTCTAAATCATAGAACTGACGATGCTCCTCTCGCATGACATTGCACAGTACGTCACCAAAATCCATCAGAACCCACCCCGTGTTTTCTCCTTCAATGTGAGTTGGTCTTGATTTTAGTTCGCGCATTTTTTCACTGATTCGATCTGCGATTGAACGAACATGAACATCGGAGTTGCCGCTACAAACGACGATATATTCAGCAATTACGCTTTTTTCGGCAATGGGAATGATCTCAATTCTCTCGGCTTTTGCATCTTCGGCAAAGCCCCTTATTTTCTCTGTTTTTTCTTCTGAATTCAAAGTCGGCACAATTCCTCAAGAATATAGACGGAGGTCAATTATTGTTTGAAGCACCGAATCTGGCACCAAGTGGCTTATTGATCGGCCTTGTCGGACGTAATCTCTGATTTGAGATGCACTGATATCGAGTATGGGGCAGTTTACAACATGAATTTGACGTCGCCAATCTTCAGGAAACGAATCCAAAACTCTCTCCAAATCGGTTCCTGACCGAGCGAGAGTAGCAATTTTTGCAATCTTCACAATTTCGCCCGGCTCTTTCCATTTGCTGAAATCTGCATCACTACCCCACACACCATCCAGGCCCTGCAC
>CAZJKW010000037.1:0-16732 GCA_964546835.1 uncultured Fimbriimonadales bacterium | reverse complement strand
TAACTTGACCGGTTCTGCACGTTTTTAAACTCGTAGCGGTGCTTTGCTTATGAGCAAAGATGCTGTTATTGATGACCCTAAAGCGATCCGGCTTGCAAAATATTTTGCGAACCAGTTAGCCGAACCTTATGCCAAGGAAGTGATGTTTCCCGCAATTTGCGGGCCGATGAAAGTGTTTCCTCCGATTTACGAAAATGTAAAGGAGGGGCTTAAGGATTCTAAAAATTGTTTTCGAGTTATTTTGGGCTATTACGCTACCGCTCGAAGAGGCGGCGATAAAGATGTTTTGGCAAAAGATTTTTTGTCAGCGATTGATAGAACTCTCGGCAAGTCTAAATTTGAAGATTTCTTAGACTCCGGAGATAGCGATGCATTGTGGCAAAGTTATTTGGAAATTTGTAACTCGTTTGGACGAAAACCCAGCGAGGAACAGAATCGTCCGGTTTTGGAGGGAATTGCAAAACTAAATTTTGAAATCTACGAAGAAACGGGAAACGCAAACCTAATTGAATGGATTGTGAATGAAATACTGGAGACTCATTTGATTGAAGATTTGTTCGTAAAGTTAACCAGTATTCCGACAGTTGGCCCCAAAACAGCCAGTCACATCCTTCGCGATGTGAGTTTTCTTTATGATTTAGAAGCAGGCATTGAGTATTCTGATGTCCATCTCCTTTCTCCAATCAATCCGGTTTTGAGGTCTGTTGCAAGGTATTTGATTCCAAAATCAATGGAATCCAAATTACCCGATGCAGTTCTTGCCGGAAAAGTAAGTCGCCAGTTAAGATTGTTGGAAATTAGCAATATCCGTTTCAACATGGGTGTCGCTTACAAATTGGTTCGACCGATGCCCGGTCAACAATCGGTTGATAAGTTTGTTGATTCTCTTTACAATACGCTTCGCGAGAACGAAGTTTGAACACCTTTTAATGTTAGCAGTGGGTCGTGAAGATGAGGAAATTCGAGATGCTTGAGATAGTACTCGGCCAGTCCACCTGTTATTACAATTTGAACTGAAGATTCAAACATTTGGCTGTAGGTTTTTATGAATTGGTTAACCATAAAAATGGAACCGAGGTGAAGGCCTGACCTAAGGCATTCTTCGGTGGATTTGCCGATTGAATTTGGTATGTCGCCAAAGTCAATTTCTGGAAGTAGTTTCGTTCTTGCAGAAAGTTGCTCTGCAGCTGTTTTCAGGCCGATTGAAATCGCTCCTCCCATGTGAATTGAGGATTCATTAACAACATCAAATTTTGTGGCTGTACCAAAGTCAATTGAAATTGATGGGGTTGCATACAAGGTTCCGAGAGCAATTGAATTTGCAATGCGGTCAGCACCTAATTGCTTCGGATTTATGTATTCTGTTTGAAAATGCGTGTCTGAATCTGAAGTTAGAAAGTAGGTTGAGGGAAACCACTCGCGGATGGTATCGGAAATTTCCGGAACTACCGAGGCGCATGCAATCGTTGTTGCGGAGTGCTGCTTTAGATAATCCGAAACTGCTTTTGTTTCACTGGAAATTCGAACCGTGTGCCACTTCTCTCCTGAAATGTGACCGATGACGGTTTGGGAATTGCCAACATCAATCGCCAAGTGCATGGGTTAAATCCGTCCGGTTTTTTAAGGTTGCACCGGCATGTTGAATAAAGGCCTCCAAAATACGATTGGCATGCTGGTCGCGAACTTCTTCCGTCGTTGCCTCCACCATAATTCGAACCATCGGTTGAGTGCCGCTTGCGCGAACGACGACACGGCCTATTCCTTCAAGACTGTTTGAAGCGTTTCGTATTTCTTCTTGGATGTTACTCATTTGCTTCCATTGATTTTTGTCGGGCAATGAAACATTTATTAGAATTTGCGGCCAATTGTTGAAATGAGGAGGCAGTTCGCTTGCTTTACAGTTTGAATCGACTATAAGCCGAACCATTTGAAGTGCTGTCAAGATTCCGTCACCCGTTGGGGAGTAGTCGGGAAAAATTATGTGTCCACTTTGTTCGCCGCCGATCTTTGCATTGAGTTCGGATAGTTTCTCTGATACATTTCGGTCACCGACTGAGACTCTTTCGAGTGATATTCCGAGATTCTTGAGCGAAGTTTCGAATCCCATATTTGACATTACGGTTCCGACGAGTTTGTTTGGATTTAGGCGGTTTGATTTTTTTTCAAAAGCAGCCCAAGATGCCATGAATCTATCGCCATTGATGAGATTTCCCTTTTCATCAACAAAAATGCAACGGTCTGCATCGCCGTCAAATGATACGCCGAGATCTGCTCTCGATTTAAGCGTCAAGGATTTAATCGCCTCTGGATGCGTTGCTCCGCAGTTGAAGTTGATATTTTCGCCAGAACTGTCCACGCCCGTACATACAATCGTTGCACCCAACGATTGAAACAAGAGAGGAGCAATGTTGAACGCCGCTCCATTCGCACAATCGAGCGCAATTGTGAGTGACGACAGTTCAATAGAAAAGAGATTGGTTAACCAACTTATGTAATTTGTGACAAGAGTCTCATCAGGTTGAATTATTCCTATTTCTGAACTTCCCGGCGTCTCATAATTTTCGATTTGTTGCTCAAAGAATTTTTCAACTTCAGTTGATAACTTTCCTCCATTCGAACCAAAGAACTTAATTCCGTTATCTTGGGGAGGGTTGTGGCTTGCAGATATAACTGCACCGGCGAAAAAGTCACCAGTTCGGACGGCATGAGAAATAGTCGGAGTGGGAACAATTCCAAGTGTAGAAACATTCACTCCAACACTTGCAAATCCAGAAGCCAATGCTGCGCCGAGCATCGTGCCACTTTTTCTTGTATCTCTGCCGATAACGACTTTTTTGTGATTGTTGGTTCTTATCCAACTGCCAACAATTTTGCCCAACTTCAAAGCAAACTCTGGTGTAAGTTCTTCGTTTGCTACTCCTCTGACACCATCTGTGCCGAAAATTGACATTACTCTTCAGTAATTCCTTTACTAATCGCGACTTTGGATGGCCGGAGTATTTTGTTTCCGATTTTATATCCCTTTTCAATTTCCTGAATTACAATACCGGGAGGATGTTCGGATTCTGTCATGGAAATTGCTTCGTGCATTGTTGGGTCGAATTCTTGTCCTATCGCAATGATGGGCTTGACGTTGTGGCTTTCCAGTGCATCTCTTAACTGCTTCTCCACCAACTTTATTCCGGAAATTAAGGATTCGGGGCTTGCTCCGGAGTCGGTTGCTTCGATTGTTCTTTCAAAATTGTCCAAAACGGGCAACAGTTTTGCGGCAATTTCAGCAGCCGCTGTTTCACGTGCGTTAATTGCTTCAGCAGCCGCTCTTTTTCTAAAGTTTTGTAAATCCGCAACTGCGCGGAGCATTCCGTCTCTAAGTTTTGTAACTTGATCTTCAAGCTCGGCTATGCGGGTTTCCCGGGGGTCTACCGGATTATCATTGAGAGGCAATTGGTTATCGTTTTCGTCGGTCTCTTGAAGTGATGTATCCATATCTGCCATTGACTCTAGATTTTACCTTTCAAGTGTGCTCTTGACCTTTTGGGCAATTCGGGAGCAAACTAGACACGTGCATTCCAGTTCAGACGAAATCCTTGAAGCCCTGAAGCGATTTTTGGAAGAAGAGTCGAAATTGAACGGGGGTCCGCAACCTGCTGTACGGCATGGTCAAAGGATGCAGTTTCATTGGCCCAAACATTCGGTGAGTGCCCAATACAACGTTAAGTCCACCGAGTTCACGGAACAGATTCCATGGGAACATCGAGGTGAGATATTCCAAGTTGTGTACGCCGATACATCGTTTGGAGTGTTTGGGAAATGCGAACAACTTTGGGCGGAAGCAAAAGGGAAGACTTTAGACCAAATGTTGGTTAATTTGGAGAGGGAAGTTGAACCGCTCTTTGAGAGACAACTGTCCATCAGCCGGACTTTGCGGCTTAATAAGCGATATGAGGGAAAGATTTCTGATTTAGAACCCGAGCAACTGGTTCGGCTATTGTTTTGTAGCGATCGCGACGTTGCCTACACAGCCATGCTTGAAATAGAAGCGCACGCAAAAAGCGGACCTTATACTCCATCGCTTATTTATGTATTAGAGGACGAGACGCATCCGAACCGGCGCGTTGCCCAGTGGTGTGCGCTTGATATCTTCGAAGATTTGCTCAACATTTGTAAGAATGAAGCGGAAAAAAGTGCCGCTTTTGCTGCATTTAAGAAATTATTAATGAATGCAACGGATGATTATGTGCGAGCAGTTTACAAAGCAGGAGACGTATTGGGCGACCATGTTGCGAACGAAGATGCTTTGGAAATTTTAGTTGATGTTGTGTTAAACGGGGAAAGCCCTTACGGTCGGAGAAGCGCCATTCACGGATTTATCCATTTATGCGAATGGAGACCGGAGCTTCAAGAACAGGTTATTAATGCGCTGAAAAAAGTTGAGGATGGGGATAAGGAAGTTTGTTTGCGCGAATATGCGAGTGCAACAATTGATGACATTTTGCGTGGCGGGCCACATGGGCCCGAACCGATTTTGCCGCAAGAAGCCGCGTTAGTTTAGTTTGTAGTTCATTTTAACCCAGCCGAGAATAGTGCCTCCATGCTTTACGGGACGCGTGACTGCAAATTGACCACCAGTTTCTTCGGCTGACTCGCCTTTTTTAATATCTCCGTCGCGTAAAGTTTTGACAAATTTCAAATCACTGCTTGCAACTACAAAACCTCGTTGGTCCATGATAATGATTTGTTCTGCTTTCACATTTTTCACCATTGCTTCAGCGACGGATTGCAAATCCGAGGAATTTTGGGCGTTACGATACAGAAGAGGGTCAAGAATCACGGCGGCAATTTCTGTTGCGAGAACAAAATCGGTTTTCTTTTGTTCCATTACTTTTTTCTGTGAGTTTGCAATTTCAAGTTCGGCTTGATCTTTCCAAAAGCGATAGGAAAACATCGTCCACAAGAGGACGATAATAACTGCAGCCATGCCCGCCCAAACGCCGATGACACGCCAATCTAACTTGTTTTGTGTACTGTTTTCATTCATAGATCTACTTCCTCCGTCGGCAATTCCGCTCTTGCAAATACGTCAAGGTTTAGATTGTCCGATTGACCATTCGCCATTCTGATTGACCCTACGTTTGCAATCATTGCAGCATTGTCCGTGCAAAATTCATTCGGTGCCGGAATAAATTGAATATTATTTGCATCGCATTCTTTGGTCAATTTGTTTCTCAAGTTTTTGTTTGCCGCAACTCCACCTGCAAGCGTCAAAGAGTTACAGCCAGAGTCTTTACATGCCGCAACCGCCCTTTCAGACAAGACGGAAGTAACTGCTTCTTCGACGCTCCATGCCGCACTTGGAACATCAAGATGTTTCCCGTGCTTTTCGGCCAAGACGCGTAAGGCCGTCTTTAGCCCGGAAAAGCTGAAGTCATAGGTTGGGCCTTTGAGCCCTCTTGGCAGGGAATACGGTGAACTCGTAAGCCCGCCAGCGGCTTGTTCGATTGCTGGACCACCCGGGTAGCCAAGCCCAATCGCGCGAGCGCATTTATCCAGTGCTTCGCCGGCTGCATCGTCAATCGTTCTTCCGAGAATCTGATAATTGCCGACTTTATTCACTTTGATGATTAGTGTGTGGCCTCCGGAAACAATCAAACAACAGTGCGGGAAACTGACGGATTGGTTGATGAGTGGAGAAAGAATATGAGCTTCGATATGGTGAATGCCCAAAAATGGGATTTGCTTTGACATGGATAAAGTTTTTGCGGCGGTAACGCCAACCGAAAGAGAACCAATTAATCCCGGACGATTCGTCACTGCGATTGCGTTGATTTGGCTAATTTGAATGTCGGCTTGAAGAAGTGCTTCATTGATACATAAGGTAATGGCTTCGGTGTGTTTTCTTGCAGCGGCTTCCGGGACAATCCCGCCCCATTGTTTATGCAGATTGGTCTGACTTGCGATAAAGTTTGAAAGGATTTTGTCATGAAACATAACCGATGCACTTGTTTCATCACAACTGGTTTCGATGCCAAGGACGTATCCTTCAAAGCGTTTCATTAGTTTTAGAAAGGTCATGATTCCACATCACGATTGCATTTTCTTGATTATCGGGATAGTATTTTTTTCTTACTGCAGAAACATGGAAGCCAAACTTTTTATACAACTGGATTGCCGGTAAATTGCTTTCGCGAACTTCTAAAGTTGAACAATTGATACCATTTTGCAGGCATGCGTTGATAACATTTTTTAGTAGCATTGATGCGATGCCTTTGCGTTGATGTTGCGGGTCAACCGAGATGTTCGTGATATGTGCTTCATCGATTACTTTCCAAAAGCCACAAAAACCGACGGGAGTAGAGTCGCTTGTTTCTGCAACAAAGTAAGTTGCTTGGGGATTTGAAAGTTCTACATTTAGCGATGATTCTGACCACGGCGAGGGATTTACTTGCTTTTCAATTTGCAGTATTGGAGGGATATGTTCCGATTTCATAGGAACAATTTTGAATTTTGCGGAATGTTTAGCCACCCAGATATGCTTCTTTGACTTTCGGATCGTTAAGGAGTTCCTTCCCAGTACCCGTCAAAACAATTCTTCCCGTTTCGATTACGTAAGCGCGATTTGCAATGTCCAATGCGCGGTGCGCATTTTGTTCAACAAGCAATACGGTACATCCCTGTTCGTTGATGGTTCTAATTATCCTGAAAATTTCGGTTACAAGATTTGGTGCCAGGCCAAGACTGGGTTCATCCAGTAGTAACAGTTTTGGTCTTGCCATTAGCGCACGACCAATAGCCAACATTTGTTGTTCACCGCCGCTTAGTGTGCCTGCATTTTGTTTGATTCTTTCGCGTAGTCTTGGAAAGAGATTAAGGGCTTTTTCGATATCGGCTGAAATTTCTGAATCTTTGCGGCAAAATGCGCCGAGCTTTAAGTTTTCACCAACCGACATGTTGGTAAAAATCCTTCTCCCTTCCGGTGATTGGATAACCCCTTTCAAAACGATTTCGTTTGCCGGTCGAGAACTGATAATTTCATTTTGGAAAGTAATTGTTCCTTGTTTTGGTTTGATGAGTCCGGAAATCGTCCTTAACAATGTACTCTTTCCGGCTCCATTGCAACCGATGATGGAAACGATTTCGCCCTCATTTACTTCGATATCCATACCCTTGAGTGCATGAATTGCTCCATAAAAAACTTGCAGATTTTGAATTGACAGCATCATGGTGTTTTTCCGACAAATTGAAGGCTTACATAGAAAACTAAGGCAGCGTTTGGCGGAATGTTTGGAGTCGGAGATTGAGAACCATAGGCCAAATTCGCGGGAACAACAATTTTTCGAGTTTCGCCAACGCGCATTCCTTTGAATGCTATATCCCATCCCTTAATGACGCGGCCTTTGCCTAATTGAAAAATGAATGGGGCTCCACCGGCTTTTGCATTGGCATCAAAGACAAATCCGTCCAAAAGTTCTCCTCGATAGTAAACCGTTAGGAAGTCACCATCCTTTGCAATGGGCCCAGAACCTTTTGTAATGACGGTCTGCTGAAGAGCAGTGACGGTTTTTGATAATTTGAGGGCTTTGTCAATATCGGGTTTAGTAGGTCCGGCAGAAAAAGGCATGTCTTGCTTCGGTCCCGGCCTCTCCATATCTAACTCTATCGTTCTTTTTAACAGTTTATAGGCGTGTTCTTGGGTGATTTGTTCGAAAGTTAGCTGCTTTTGACAAGCAGAAATCAGGAGGGCTGCACTCACGGGTAGGAGAAACCGCATTGTTAAGAGAGTACCCGCAGGTAACCTCTCAATCCAATGTCTTCTAAGGGTCAAGCCAAACAGGTAGGCCCACCGACCATCCACAATAAACGTGCTCGTTATGATTACGAGATTCTGAGTACCTATGAAGCGGGAATGGTGCTGGAGGGTTCAGAGGTCAAGAGCATCCTGCGCGGTCAGGTGGTCATGACTGGTTCCTTTTGCCGTCTGGAAGCAGGCGAATTGTTTCTGCACGAGTTAGACATTGCGCCCTATGAGCAGGCGACTTCGTATCGGCCTGAAAGGCGGAGGAAGATAAAACTGCTGCTACACAAATCGGAAATTGGCCTCATCAAGCGAAGAGCGGAAGAGCGTGGGCTGGCTATCATCCCGCTGAAAATCTACTTCAAAAACCGCCGTGCGAAGGTTGAAATTGCAATCGGAAAAGGCAAGAAAGCGTATGACAAGCGTGAGAGCATTGCAAAGAAAGACCTTGAGCGGGAAAGGCAACGAAGGGATGATTAACCAGAGATGCGGGAATAATGTGAACTTGGCAGGGAAATTGCCGGAGATGTTGTGATGAAATTTGATGTCGTAATGATTGGTGGTGGGCCATCGGGTTCTACTTGTGCGTCGCTGTTAAAGAAATATATGCCTGAGTTAAGTGTGGGGATTTTTGAGCGTGAAAAATTTCCCCGCGATCATATCGGCGAGTCGCAGCTACCTCCGATTAGCAAGGTCTTGGACGAAATGGGTTGTTGGGAAGACGTTGAAAAAGCCGGATTTCCGTTAAAAATGGGTGGTTGCTTTAGATGGGGCAAGGACGAAAAATTGTGGGATTTTAATTTTGTTCCTTTGGAAGAGGCAGTAAATGTTAAACGGCCCGGAACGTATAAAGGATTAAGAGAGCGGCTTGCATTTCAAGTCGATCGTTCGATTTATGACGATATCCTTTTGAAACATGCTCGAAAGATGGGAGCAGAGGTTTTTGAAGAGACAAAAGTTGCGAAGGTGAACAAAGAGGGAGACAGGGTTATTTCTTTAACTTTAGAAAACGGGGAAGAGGTGACAGCGGATTTCTACCTTGACTGTTCCGGAAATGCGGCAACGTTGCGAAAGGCGATGGGAGTCAAAGTGGATGCCCCAACCAAGCTGCAAAATGTTGCCTTTTGGGACTATTGGACAAACACCGAATGGGCATTTCAATTTCCCGGTAATGCAACAAGAATTTTGGTTTTGAGTATTGGCGCCGGTTGGATTTGGTACATTCCAATTACGAATGTTAGAACTAGCATTGGATTTGTATGTCCGGCAGAATATTACAAAAAATCCGGTAAGTCACCCACCGAAATTTACGAATGGGCTTTAGCGCAAGAACCGTTGATTAAAGATTTGATTAAGAATGGCTCACCGGAAGGAAAAACACGAGCAACTAAAGACTGGTCTTTTCTTTCTGAAAGAATGGTTGGAGAAAATTGGGCATTGATTGGCGAGTGTGCCGGATTTGCAGACCCGATTTTGTCAGCGGGACTTACTTTGGCGCAAACAGGTGCGAGGGAAGCCGCCTATACGATCATGGCTCAAATTAGAAAAGAACATGACCCAAAATGGATGTGGAAACATTACGAACAGAATCAATCGCAAAGAATTACTCAACATATTCGATTTGCTGATTTTTGGTACTCGGCAAACGGTGTTTTTAAAGATTGTCGAGAATATACATCCCAAATTGCTGCAGATGCCGGATTAGAACTGGATGCAGAAAGTGCTTTTAGATGGTTAGGAACCGGTGGATTTACAGAAGACGTACCGGGGCAGGCCGGAATTGGCGGACTTGACCTTGCAGGTGCACGGCAAGTATCGCAAATATTTTTTGATGCAGACTTCAAATGGAAGTTGGCCGAGAATAATATCTTGCGACTTAATCTTGACGGAGCAGATTTAACTCAATTTCCATCTTATTACAACGGCAAGATCATACCCACACCTTGTTACGTACGAGGTAGTAAGAAATTGGTTGTAACAGGCATGACGGCAGTAGTAGTTAGCGCAATGCAAGACTCGAGAGAAATTGCAAAAATTCTGCAAGGAATCGGAGATCGTTTTGGTGGAAATATTAGCCATACAGAAGTCAATCTTGGGCTTCAGCAAGCGATTCAAGTCCTTGAAATCATGCTTGGAGAGGGATGGATTAGCGGTAGTTTTGATCCTGAAAAACCGGCATTGAAAGTTTCCGCACCTCGAAGTGGAAAACTGATATATGATAGTCACCTAAATGACAGAATTAATGACTTGTTAGGCAACTCAAGTTAACTTTTTCTGCACCAAATTAAACAAGGGTCCGGTCATAGCAGTTGTCGCAATTGCCATGATGACCATCATCGAAAAGAATGTTGGGGTAATGAGTCCAGCTTCAAGGCCAATGTTTAAGATGATAAGTTCAATGAGTCCTCTGGTATTCATCAGAATTCCAATTTGTAAAGAGGTTTTCTTTGTTTCTTTTGCCAATCGAGCTGCCATATAACAAGGCATGACTTTGGAGACAACTGCTATTAAACAGATAAGCAGTGTTAACCAAAATAACACTGGGCTGTTGATGAGCCCAACTTGAGTGTTAAGTCCTGAGTAAGTAAAATACAATGGTAGCAATAGCACCGGCCCGATTGTTTCAATATTTTTAGCAATCGTTCTACTTATTTCTCCTTTTGGAATGCAGATGCCTGCCAGAAATGCACCAAATGCACAATGTATTCCAATGTAATCTGTAAAATAGGCGGATGCCAACAGCACGAGCATGACCGCTGCGGTGATGGTTTGAGTCACTTCTTGTCTTTTGATTCTCCATGCCTCAAGTAGGGTAAGAAGATGTTTTCCCAAAGTTAGCATTAGAATTGCAAACAAGACCGTTCCAGAAAGGGTCAGCAATAAATCTGAACTCGATGTTTGTGCAATTGCTAAAACTATGGAGAGCAAACACCACGCAATTGCGTCATTTATGGCTGCTGCAGAAAGTGAGATAATTCCGATTGTGGAACCTGTGAGTTTCCGTTCTTCCAAAATTCTGGCGAGTAGTGGAAATGCCGTAATGCACATGGCAGAACCAACGAACAATCCAATCGCCAATGGAGATGCTCCCTCAATGAAAAATAGTCGGTTGTTTGATTGAATAATGCCGAAAATCATTCCGGCAAGAAGTGGTGCGATGAAACCGGAAAGCGAAACAGAAAATGCGAATTTGCGATTTTCATAGGTTTTATGCAAATCAAAATCCAGACCAACATAGAACATATACAGTACAAGGCCGAGTTGACTGATTACATAGAGCACCTGCATTGATGGGTGAGGAACCTGAACACCTGAAATCAAAATCTGTGTTGGAAACAGCAGTTGGTAAAGTTGCGGGAAGAAGTTTCCAAGAACGGTAGGGCCAAGCAACACGCCTGCAAACATTTCACCTACTGCCTGGGGTTGTGCAAAGTATTTTTTGCCGACCCATCCAACCAATCTGCAGGTCGTCAGAATTATTCCCAATTGTACGAAGAATTGGAGGGCAAGGCCTGAATTGGACATTTGGATTCTCTTAAGACGGATGGAAGGAGTCGAAAGTGGTCTGTTCGGAATCGGAGGTAATCTTCGATTTATGTCTACCGAACAAGATGCTCATAGTCTCGCCGCAGGAAAAGCTTTTCCTTGGCATGAATGTTATGTACCTGATGTTGACGCTGCCGTTGATTTTTACACAAAGGCGTTCGATATGGGGATTGAAGAAATGGATATGGGTCCCATGGGGACCTATAAAATGTTGAAAATTGGCGGAGTACCGTTAGCCGGAATTATGTCAACTGATGTAATGGGCGATGGAAACATACCTCCCCATTGGGCCGTTTACATGTCAGTTGATGACGTAGACGCACGAGTTGAAAAAGCAACCGGTCTTGGCGCAAATGTAGTCGTTCCGGCAATGGATATTCCAAATGTTGGACGTATGGCCTTAATTTCGGATCCACAAGGCGCTCACATTTGGTTGTACAAAGGCGCTCAATAATCCGACTCAGTGGCGACGAACTGTGGTTCGTCGCCATATTTCTTTTTAAGTAATCGTAACGCCAAAATCGCAACCAGAGTGCTTGGAATTGCCATCAGACATACAATTACAAAAAATGCCAGATACTGAGAGTCAGGAAAGAATTGACTTGTCCATTTTTGTAAATAACCGCTGATTGCACCTGCGCACAACGCACTCACCGCCATTAATCCTGTAGCAACTGCATACCTCGCAGTTGAGTGCGTCGAGTGCCGCGAGATTTCCAAGAGAAAAACCATATAAGCACTGAATCCAAACCCATAACCAAATTGATCTACGGCAATCAAAACTCCTGTAAGCTCGGTCCCCGGTCTTGTAACCGCTGCCCAGAGATACATCAGGTTAGGAATATTTAGACTTGCCACCATTAACCAAAGGGACTCGCCCAGTCCGCGTTTTGAGATGTAAAGTCCGCCGCAAATTCCGCCAATCAAAAGTGCCGCAACTCCGACAGTCCCCGTCATCAGTCCAATTAGTTCATTGGTCATTTCGAGTCCTCCTTTTTCAACCGGATCCATTAAAAAAGGAGCAGTGAGTTTGCCAATTAGAGACTCCGGAAATCGAAAAAACAAGATGAATACGAGAATAATAAAGATAGACTTTTGATTGAAAAAAGACAAAAAGGAAGTCAGTGAACTTCGAAGATTTAGTGGAATCGAAACGTCTTTAGATGGCTTCGGCAGCATCAAAAAATTGATTAGTGCCATGCTTCCATACACAAGACCTCCAATCAAAAATGTTATTTGCCAGGCCCAGTGCCAATCATGATTTACATTGAATAATTTGCCACTAATAAAAACCAATAAGCCCGACCCGAAAATGGTTGCAAGGCGATAGGCCGTGCTTCTCCATCCAACATACGCTGCTTGTTGTGATTCACCGAGAGCTAGCAAGTAAAAGCCGTCTGCTGCAATATCGTGTGTTGCTGAAGCAAATGCCATTAGTGATAAAAGCAGTAGCGTTGCGGAAATGAATTCCTTTTGCGCGACTGCAACGGCAAGAAATCCCAATGCAAAAGCAATCAAAATTTCAGTCAAAATTATCCAGTTGCGGCAGTTACCAACCGATCCTACAATTGGTCCCCAGAACATTTTGATAGTCCAGGGGAAAGAAATCAGACTAGTCCATAATGCAACTTGTTCCGTGGAGATTCCAAGATTCTTTAGTGCAACAAGGGATACTCCCGTTACAATTACATATGGCAGACCTTCTGCAAAATAGAGCGTAAAAACGTAAAGTACTGGGGAAAACTTAATCGGTGACTTCACTCCGAATACAGACGTTCAATTAAGTTCTTATTTGTCAGATGAAACCATTGGAAGCGGTTCAAGTAACATTTCTTTGGTATAAACAAAATCACTTCGGTGATAGTCTGCTAACTCAAAATCGTTGCGCAATACAATGGCGCCGGTAGGGCAGGCTTCCTGACAGAACCCACAAAAAATACATCGGAGCATATTAATTTCGTATCGCTCCGCATATCTTTCGCCCGGCGAGAAACGATTTTCATCGGTGTTTTCAGCAGATTGAACATAGATGCACTTCGCAGGACATGCCCCAGCACACAGCGAGCATCCGATGCATTTTTCTAATCCGTTTTCATATCTCGCCAAAACGTGACGCCACCTGGTTCGTGGAAAGGATTCCCTGCGTTCTTCGGGATACATCACGGTTGCTTTGTCCCTTTTCAAGCGTTTCGCAGTTAGCATCATTCCGCTTAGGATTGGCTTGATGACATCTTTTCCAATCTCAGAAATCATACTGTGACCTGCTCTTGTTCGCGTGGATTCAATTCCAAGAATTTGAGACCTCTGGAATTTCGTATTTTTTCTTGAAGTTTTAAGAATGCATAGATGAGTGCATCTGGGCTTGGTGGACAACCCGGAACATAAACGTCTACTGGAACGACTTGGTCGACGCCCTGAACGATTGCGTAATTGTTATAAACGCCACCACTGCTTGCACAAGCACCCATGCTGATTACCCACTTGGGTTCAGGCATTTGGTCGTAAATCTGTCTCAATACCGGGGCCATTTTTTTGCTCACTCGACCGGCAACAATCATAACGTCAGCTTGTCGTGGAGTTGCTCTGAACGCTTCACTACCGAACCTGGAGATATCAAACCGCGAAGCCACTGTGCTCATCATTTCAATGGCACAACACGCCAAACCAAATGTTAGTGGCCAAAGTGCGTTGCTCCTTGCCCAGTTAAGCCCGTCTTCCAAACTTGTTAAGATAACACTTCCGCCTTTTTCGGTGTTACCGAATTTTGGCGTTGCACTGTCATGGAAAACAAACTCTTCAATTCGCTTTGGCATATTTTGTTTTTGAGTATATCGGTTCTTGTGCAAAAAGACGCAGGCCGACCGCTAAAGGGTGCCTAAGGTTCAACCAGGAAATTTCGCATCATTCCCATATCTTCATGTTCAAGGTTATGACAGTGATACAAAAAGAGCCCAGGATAAGTGTGATGTTTCACCAAGATTTGAACCCTTTCCCCAGGCCAAATCATGAACGTGTCTTTCCAGCCAAAGTCTGTGAAACCGTAGTAGGCAGAAAGGTAGCCCGCGAGCCGACCCGGTGCATTAAAGGAGCGGCCGATAATCTGGAAATGCGGACCATGAAGATGAATTGGGTGAACCAGTCTGCCGCCTAAATCAGGATTAATGAACTCCCATATCTCTAAGTCTCCCATTCTTACCGTCTCGTTTTCAGAAACCCCTGTAGGTTCAAAAGTCAGGTCATTGAAACCGTGAAATCCACTTGAGCCGGTGATGACAAATTGTCTTGGACTGCCATAATTTACGGCTTTTTTGGGGTTATAGACCGGCATCGCGGTCAAACTGGAGGGTCGCTTTAAGAACTCTTTTTCTTGGCGGTCTATTCCAACTGTCATGATATCGAATGCAGCACCAATAGGAAGGTTGGGATTTGTCGCAACACCCGCACCAAAAAAGGGCAGACTGCGCAGTTTCAGTTCAGTTCCAACCTTTAAGCGCGAAAAGTCGGCAAGAATTTCTACTCGTTCCCCGGGACCGATGAAAATCCATTTCATATCAACCGGTTTGCGGATTAACCCTCCGTCGGTTCCAATAACGGTCATGGCAACTCGGTCATCCGACCATCTCAACTTGTATTGGCGAGCATTTGAACCGTTTAGAATCCGGAAACGATACATTCGGCTGGCTGCCGAAAGGCGGTAATCGGGTATGCCGTTAACCAAGATGACGTCACCGTGCATTCCGGTGATGCCTCCATCAAAATATTGAAGTTGATTGTTCTCGTCAAACCAACGGTCTTGAATTACGATCGGTTGATCATATTCGCCCCGAGGTAAAGGCAGGCTTTGCTCTTCATCATCACTAACGATAATCATGCCCGCCAACCCCGAATATACTTGTGGCCCTGTTCGCATATCCGGGTGCGGGTGATACCAATAGGTTCCTGCTCGATTAAGAACCGGAAACTTGTAGATGTCTTTCATGTTTGGGCCAATTGCAAAGCGAGGATGACCGTCCATGGCTTCCGGAACATGCAATCCATGTAGGTGCAAAACGGTTTCTTCATTGAGCCCATTTAAGACCTCAACTCGGCAAGTTCCACCGGACTGAAGGCGCATTGTTGGGCCTAGATATGAATTGTTGATTTTCTTTAAGTCGTCTTGATGTCCTTCGATTACCCCAAAATTCCAACTGTTAAGATCGGTTGGTAGGCCGGGTAGCAATTGAATCTGCTTAGGGACCATCTGGAGGACAAAGAACGGATCTTGAGTTTGCGAATTCAAGCCTTTCGATGTCTTTGCCTGCAAAAGTGCCGGGACAGCCCCAAGACCAGTGACGGCGGCAGCCGAGCTGGCCGCCTTTAAGAAATCACGGCGTGAGAAACTTGATTCTTTATGCTCTTTCATGTTGGTTTTGAGTACTCGGCAAACACGTATCAGGAAATGTGCCAACTTTGCCTTTACGGTCACCTATAATGACGAAATTTGGACGAGTTGAGTTCAATCAACGGCTCGACCTGGTAAAGTCCGAGCAATTCTACAAGCGGAGCTCTAGCCATGACAAAAAAGTCCTTTGTTGTTTTTTCATTTGCCATCGCATTTTCGATTGCTTTATCTCAAAACAGTTTTGTTCCCGATAAGGGACAAGGAAACGAAGAAGCAACGAAATCTTCAGCCCAAGAACCGAGTAAAGAAGAAAAGGAACTTCAAGAAAAAATCAAGAAATTTGATGAAACGCTTAAGGATGCTGTGAAGCATGATGGTGCGTTTGTTTTTTATCAAAAGAAGAAGGACCTTTATCTTGAACTGAGTCCGAAGGACTTTGACCAATATTGGATGCTCCAAGGAGCATTCCGAACCGGAGCAACTGCCGACATCACACCGGGCACACCAATTGGTAGAGATTTTCAAGCAGTTGATGCTTTTCGATTTGAAAGACACGAAGACGACGTCTGGCTAAAAGTTCCAAACCTTGGCTGGAGATGGGAGGATTCAAGCCCTTGGGCCGTTGCCGCAAAGCGGGCATTTCCTGAAGCGATATTGGACAGTTTTCGGATTGAAGCAGAAAATCCAACTACCAAAAAAGTGCTGATCAAACTTAATGATTTCTTTTTCGGTGATGTTTTTGATTTGCAGCCAATGATAACGATGGGCTTAGGAAGACCTTACATTATTGATCGAAACAAGTCAAGGGTTAACTCGATATCGGCATTGCCTGAAAACAATGTAATTCGAATGGATTTGTATTACACATCCCCAAGAGGAGCCGGTGGAGTCCCTTCAGGAATTGCAGCATTGCTGGGTCTGTCGATGGGTAAGAGCCAACTTGCAGACGATCGAAGTTAGCCGCTTCAAGTTACTTATCTTATGTACCCAAGAAAAAAATCGGATTACATTCC
>CAZJKW010000036.1:0-16995 GCA_964546835.1 uncultured Fimbriimonadales bacterium | reverse complement strand
ACCACCAGTCAACCGTGTCTTTATTCGGTGGGAAGTGCTCCTAACGGAATCATGATGATGCCGGGTACTTATAGTGCGACCAACGGAACGATGTGGGTTCATAACAAAGGGTCAAACTATTTGTACACCGATGTTCACGCTAAATGGAGACGAAACGGTGCGCAAATTTCTCCGGCAATCACAAACATCCGGACAGATGTATTTCGAACTTATAACAACATCGGTGTTCCAATTGCGGTTCATACACCTGAAGCCGGTGACCCCGATGCGCCTGCAGCACTCGGAAAGACATTTCAATTCAGGCCGACTTTTGATTATTCGAACTAAGTTGGAATTTGCTTTTGGGGATGGGCAATCTTGCCCATCCCATTTTCTTTTGTGAACTTAACCGTCATTGTCGTAACCCATAATTCTGAATCAACGATTCAACAGTGTCTTGATTCGATTCCTTTGGATTGTGAGGTGATTGTTGTTGACAATGCTTCGTTAGACCGTACACGCCAAATTGTTTCGGCAACCCCGGATATTAAGTTAATCTGTTATGAGAAAAACATGGGTTTCGGTGCAGCATGCAATCAAGGCATTCTCGAAGCAAACTCGGAAACAATATTGTTACTGAATCCCGATGCATGGTCTATTGATAACGGAATAAAAAATCTGTATGATTTCTTGCAGACTACGCCAAATTGTGTTGCCGCAGGCGGAAAATTGGAATTTCCAAATGGCTCATTGCAAGAATCTGCCTGTTCAGAATTAACATTGAGCAAACTGTTCCTTGAACAAACTTATCTTGAAAAACTGTTTGGAAGCCCTTATTGGATTTCAGGGAAAATAACCAAGCCAGATAAAGTTGAGCAAGTTATGGGGGCATGCTTAATGATGAAAAAAGTTAGCGAGAGGTTTTTGAATTTTAATCCAGAATTCTTCCTTTACTGCGAAGATACGGAACTGTGTAAGCGGTTAAGGCAATTTGGTGAGATTTGGTATGTTCCAACTGCGAGATTCGGTCATCATTTGGGAACAAGTTCTTTAGAATCAAGGTGGAAAGCCGTCCAATATTATAATCGAGGGAAAGAAGTGTATTTTCGAATTCACAAGGGACGATTCGCTTCATTCATTTGCTTTTTGACCAATCGTCTTGGTTCTGTCTTAAGAATTCTTCCCGGTTTGCTGACCCTTGGACTTGTACCAAACCTTAGAAGCAAGTCCGCAATGTTCCTTAGAGTTCTTTTCGGAAAAATTAACCCGTATCCCGAGCCATAATTAAGCAACGTGTTCGATTCCCTAACTTCAAAACTAACCGGTATTTTTTCGCGATTAAAAAGAAAGGGTCGCCTTTCTGAATCCGATGTTGACGAAGCGCTGCGAGAAGTAAGGATTGCATTGCTTGAGGCGGATGTAAATCTTAAGGTCGCCAAAGATTTCATTGCCTCGGCAAAAGAGAGACTTGTCGGTGAAAACATCTTAGAGAGTCTCACTCCCGATGAGATGATTCTGAAAACCGTTTTTGATGAAATCGTCGGATTGCTTGGTGACGAACCGCCAAAATTTAGCTGGTCTCCGGCTCCGCCAACGGTCGTACTTTTATGCGGACTGCAGGGTTCGGGAAAGACAACCACCGCAGCAAAATTAGCCCTATACTTACAAAAGGAAGGCAAAAAGTGCTTGATGGCAGCATGCGACTTGCAACGTCCGGCTGCAATAACACAATTGCAAGTTTTGGGGCAGCAGAATGGCATTCCGGTTTACGCTAATCTAGAATCCAGGGACCCCATCCAAGTTGCGAAGGCAGCCCTTGAGGAAGCCAAACGGCTCTTTATGGACGTACTGATTGTGGACACGGCTGGGAGACTTCAAATTGACGATGAGCTGATGACCCAAGTTTCCAACGTTAAAAAATCCGTTAATCCGACTGAAATCTTGTTAGTTGCTGACTCCACAACCGGTCAAGAGGCAGTTAATGTTGCTCAGGCCTTTGATGAAAAACTTGGACTTACCGGATTGATTTTTACAAAACTTGATGGCGACACTCGTGGCGGAGCAATTCTAAGTCTACGAAGAGTCACCGGAAAGCCGGTAAGGTTTATTGGAATAGGAGAATCCACCGATGCATTAGAGCCGTTCATTGGCAATCGGGTTGCCCAACGGATTCTGGGTTACGGAGACTTAATGGGGCTGGTTGAAAAAGCCCAAGCCGCGATTGATCGTAGTGAAGCCCAAGAATTAGAACTGAAAGCAAAAACCGGCAAATTTACGCTCGAAGATATGCTGGGTCAGTTCAAAACGATTCGCAAAATGGGTTCTTTAAAGGGAGTTTTGAAGCTTTTGCCGGGCGCACATAACCTGCCACCTGAACTGACCGAGAACATTAGCGAAGCCGGATTAGGGCGTGTTGAAGCGATGATTTTGAGCATGACTATCACTGAGCGCAGGAATCCTGATATACTTGACGGCTCGCGAAAACGACGCATTGCCGCAGGTTCCGGGACCAGTGTGCAGGAAATCAATCGGTTGCTTAAGCAGTTCGAAGAAATGAGAAAGCAAATGAAAGCGCTGACTCGTTTGGCAGGTTCCGGGAAACTCAAGGAAAAGTTGAAGCTGCGTCGCCGCTGATCAGCAAGGAGACAGAAACCAGAGTGGTACGAATTCGATTGAAAAGAATGGGAACAAAACACAAGCCGTTTTATCGGGTTGTTGTTGCGCCGACAAAGGCAATGCGCGATGGGGCCTTTGTTGACGAAATCGGAGTCTATGATCCAATTAAGGAACCAACAGTTCTTAAGATTGACCGAGAAAAAGCTCTTCGTTACTTAGTGACCGGTGCACAAGTTTCCGATACGGTTTTGCGATTACTCAAAAAAGAGGGCATTTGGGAAGAGTTTGAAGGCGGCAAGCCAGCCAAAAAGGCACGTCGCAAGCCCGTAAAGCCACGGGTCAAAAAGGCAAAACCGGAACCGAAACCGAAGAAAGTGAAGCTGGCACCTGTTGCCGAAGAAGCCGAATCCGCCGCTGAATCAACGGAAACGACTGAATCCGCTGAAGAAGTTACTCCAACCGAAGAATCATGAACTACACAGCCTTAACTCAGTATTGTGTTTCCAAGTTGGTTGAAGAATCTGATTCGGTCAACGTCGAAGAGCGCACTGACCGCGGGGCTATTCAACTTGAAGTTCGAGTCGCCCCTAATGACGTTGGTAAGGTCATTGGAAGAAATGGACGAGTCATAAACTCGTTGAGACACTTTTTGAGTGGATTGGCTTCAAGCCAACGCGAAAAGGTCTACATTAAAATTCCTACCGAATAATTGTAGCCATGACCCAACCTATGGTCAACATCGGTAAGGTTGTTGGCACTTTCGGACTAAAAGGCGCGGTCAAAGTTACTCCGCTTACAGACTTCCCAGAAAGATTTGATTCCGGAAAATCAGTTTTCCTGAACGATCGAAGTTATGTGATTACGGATTGTCAGTGGCATAAAAGTCAGGTTCGAATTTGGTTAGAGGGAATCAAGAAAATCGATCAGGCGGAAACCTTGATTGGCATCAACGTTCAGGTCCCGTTGTCCGATACTCCGGAACTTGAAGAAGGGGAATTCATGGTAAGAGATTTACTCGGACTGCCTGTTTACGAAGAATCGGGCGAACGTCTGGGAAGTCTCGACGAAGTGGTTTCCGGACCCGCTCAAGACGTCTATCGGGTGGGTGAAATTTTGATTCCAGCGGTCAAAGAGTTTGTTAAGGAAGTCAATTTAAAAGAACGCCGAGTTGTCGTTAAACTTTTACCCGGCATGAAAGTCGAATGAGGATTAGTTTCGTTACCCTCTTCCCGGAACAAGTTTTTTGTGCGTTAAGGCATAGCATGATTAAGCGCGCCGAAGAATCTGCGTTGATAACGATTGACACCGTTAATCCACGTGATTTTGCACGAGATACGCACCGAACCGTAGATGACTCACCGTTTGGAGGAGGACCGGGCATGGTGATGAAACCGGAAGTCGTGTCGGAAGCCATTGAATCCGTCATAAGTCCGGACTCCGAAGTAATTTTGTGCGACCCTTCGGGCGAATTGTTTTCTCAACCGATTGCGAGTTCGCTAGCCACGGGGAAACATATCGTCTTCCTGTGTGGCCACTACGAAGGGATTGATGAACGGGTGGCACAAAAGTATGCGACTCAAAGATTATCCATAGGTGACTACGTATTGACCGGAGGTGAACTACCTGCATGCGTCATGGCGGATTCGGTCATACGACTGATTCCCGGCGTCTTGGGCTCCGCGGGGAGCTTGCAAGAGGATGCAATGACAGACGGATTACTTTCGTACCCACAATACACCCGTCCGGAGGTCTGGGAAGGGATGGATGTCCCTTCGGTTCTCATGTCCGGAAACCATGCGGAAATTGCTAAATGGCGACGAAAACAGCGACTCTTGGCAACCCGACACCTCAGACCGGACTTGTTTGCAAAAGCCCCCCTTTCCAAAGAAGACTTGGAACTGCTACAATAGCCAACCGGTTTTCCCTTTCAGGAGTTTTTTCATGTCTAAGAGCGCGATTTTAGAATCAGTTTCCAAGCCATCGTTGAAGGCAGAGTTGCCCGAAATCAATCCCGGCGATACCGTTAAGGTCCATGTTCGGGTTCGGGAAGGCGGAAAGGAACGAATCCAGGTATTTGAAGGGACCGTAATTGCAATGAAGCATGGCGGAGTGGCAGAAACGATTACGGTTAGAAAAATCAGCCACGAAGTCGGAGTGGAAAGAACTTTCCCGCTTCATTCTCCCATGGTTGCAAAGTTCGAAGTTTTGAGACGAGGTCGCGTTCGACGCGCAAAGCTTTATTACTTGCGCGGAAAAGTCGGAAAAGCTGCCCGAATTCAAGAGAAGCGCTAACGGATGGGCTTTGTCCTTGCGCAGGGGCAGCCGGCAGGTATGCAAGTTTGGATTGAGCGGTTAGCCCGCTCAAGCGTTACGTCGGTTCTAATCTTTTGTGCGATTTGTACAGTCATTTCTATTGGATTGCGTTTTGTTGCGACAAGTCAAACCGGTATTGGACAGAAAACTGCGCGGTTTTTCCAGGAAGTTGCCGATTCATTAGTTTATGCCGGCATTCTGGTTTTCTTTCTGATTCGACCCTTTTTAATCCAAACATTTATTATTCCGACTGAATCTATGATTGACACGCTCAAAGTGGGCGATGTTATTATTGTTGACAAATTGAGTTATCGTTTTAGAAATCCGGTCGCTGGCGAAATCGTTGTTTTTAAGCCACCCGATTTGGCGCGAGACCCAAGAACACCTCCGGGCACCGACTACGTAAAAAGATGTTTGGGTACACCGGGTCAATTAGTTGAGATTCGAGACAGGCAACTTTATCGAGACGGCAAATTAATTTCTGAGGAATATCGAAAATGCCAAACGGAGGCGGAAGTTAAGAAGCAGATTGACGAAATTCGGCGTGCGAATTTTGCGAAAGCAATGCGGGAATTGCCAGGCGAATCGTTCCACGACATCGTTGACTTTAAGTTAGTAAATGACCAAGGGGTGATGCGTCCGCTTTTCAGAGATGCAGATGGTTCTACTAATTCGGACAGTCCATTTTATGTTTCTGACGAAGAAGCGTCTCGACTTTGGGCACTGCCTGCGGAAAAAGTTCCAAATGAAATGTATCTAATGATCGGAGACAATCGATTGCAGAGTTTTGATGGAAGATTTTGGGGGTTGGTCCCAAGAAAGCAGATTGTTGGACGTGGTTGGTGGCGAATCCTGCCTTTCAGCAGAATGGGTAATGCTGACGTTAGAAAAAATTAACTTAAGTCAGTCTTAACCAATTGAGTCAATTCAATGTTTGCTTGCTTAGCAATGAGTTGATGGTCCTTGATTTGCAGTTTGGGGTCATTTTTTAGCAATTCCAATGCTGCTTGACGTGATTCTTCAAGTAGCTTGCCGTCGCGCACAATGTCAGCAACTTTGAAATCGAGTGCTCCGCTTTGCCGCGTTCCCAACATATCACCCGGGCCTCGAATTTTTAAATCCGCTTCGGCTATTTCAAAACCATTAGTTGTTTCCGCCATGACTTTAAGACGGTCTTCAGCATCTTGGGTATTTGCAGAAGCAATCAATACACAATAAGATTGAGAACTGCCTCGTCCTACTCTTCCCCGCAACTGATGCAATTGTGAAAGACCGAACCGGTTTGCATCCTCAATAATCATTACTGTCGCGTTTGGAACGTCGACACCAACTTCAATAACAGTTGTGCTTACAAGAATTTGCAATTCTCCGCTCCTAAACAATTGCATTACCGCTTGTTTGTCTTTTGATTTTTGTTTGCCGTGAAGCAATCCAATTGAATAATCTTGGAACACTTGACATTTCATTCTTTGGTAAAGTTCTTCCGCTGCCTGCACTTGCAATTTTTCACTTTCCGAAACCAAAGGGCAAACCACGTACACTTGTGCGCCTTTGTCAACCAATTTTTTTACTCCGTCATAAACGGCTGCTCTTTCTGAAGGGTACTTCCAGTGAGTCTTAATCGGCTTTCTTCCAATTGGCATTTCGTCTATGACGCTTAAAGAAAGGTCTCCATAAAGGGTCAAAGTTAAGCTACGAGGAATCGGAGTTGCGGACATGACCAATACGTCGGGCGTGATCCCTTTTTGCCTCAATGCTGCGCGTTGAAGAACACCAAATCGGTGTTGTTCATCTACGACGACCAGCCCTAAGTTTGCAAATTCAACATTCTCTTGGATGAGTGCATGGGTTCCTACGACTAACGAAACTTCACTCTGCGATATCTGTTGCAACGAATTTCGCTTTTCGGATGCGGACTGTTTACCGACAAGTAATCCTACTCTTACTTCTAGTGATTCAAATATGGCTTGTAAGTTGAAAAAATGTTGTTCCGCCAATATTTCAGTCGGTGCCATCAGTGCACATTGATATCCATTTTTTGCAGCAGCCAATATTGCAGCCGCTGCTACCAAAGTTTTTCCGCTCCCGACATCGCCTTGCAATAAGCGATTCATCGGATGAGGTTCTCTCATGTCTGCAAAAATCTCGTTAATCACACGCTTTTGCGCACTTGTCAAACTGAAATGTAACTTCGACTCAATTTCGGCGGCAGGTTCTGACTTTTTGATTTGAAAGGCGATGCCTTTTTCTAGCCCGATTTCAGTCCGACGTTTTAGCATTGCAATTTGCAAATAAAAGAAATCCTCGAAAATCAGCCGCCTTCTCCCAATTTCGACATCCTTTAGATTCTCCGGAAAATGAACGAATCGCAAAGCATCTTTTAGAGAGCAGAGATGATATTTTTGCAGGAAGGATTCGGGCAAAGGGTCCACAAATTTTGCCGCATGTTCAATTGCGTTTTTAATGGCTTTTCTAAGTGGTTTTTGACTTACTCCTTCGGTTAAAGGATATATTGGAGTCACTCTTGCAAAGTTTTCTGCCGATTCGTCTTTTTCTATTGTCTCGAATTCAGGGGACTGAATTTCAAAGCCATAATTTCCTTCCTTAACCACTCCGTAAACGATGATATCTCCGTCTACTTTTTCAAGTCTTTGCTTAATCCATCGTTGATTAAACCAGGTTAAAGCAATGGAACCAGATCCGTCGCTAATCGCTGCACGAATAATGACCATTGTTCCGCGTGTCTTTTTCGAATCAAGAGCGATAATCCTACCGCGAAGACAAACTGTTTGACCTGGACGTGCTTCTCTGATTTTTTGAAAACTGGTGCGGTCTTCGTAGCGCCTCGGCAACAAAAACAGTAGGTCACCTACGGTCTTAATGTTAAGTTTTGATAATTTTGTAGCAAAAGCAGGGCCAACGCCTTTTACATACTGAACTTCAGTTTCAGGCGTATATTCCACGTAACTATTGACGGAATTCCCGGCAGATAATTAGCGAAACACTGAAACAAATCCATAAGGGCTGGGATTTGGTACAGTTCCCGAAAACGGAATCAGATTACCATTTGACTTGATTTGAAATTGCTTCAAATTGCCGTCGACAAAATTTCCAACCTGAAGGTATCGTCCTGTTGCATCAAGCCCCATTGTAAAAGCAAATGCACCAACGGCAAACGGTCCATAACTTGCTGCGATTAACTTTCCATCAGCTCCCACTCGATAACTGTAAACCAATTGGTCTGCAGGAATTGCAGTGGCGTTCACAACAAACAGCAATTCACCGTTCAAAGTCATGATTCCGTTAAAAGCACCGCCAGATTGGCTTACAAGTGCAGGAGTTAATGCCGTTAGTTTTCCACTGGTTTCAACCATATATTGATTGATTCCGGAGTTTCCAATCACATAAACATAACCTGAGTTTCTTGGAATCACAACATCGTTTGCCCCTGCTGCTGCCGCTACCGTTGCGGGCGTGTTCGGAGTTAACGTGCCGTTTGCGTTTATCGTGTATTGATTAACCAAGTTGCCTGAATTAACAACATATGCAAATAGTCCGTTTGGAGTGATGGCAATGCTTGTAAGATTTCCTCCGGGTGACACACTTGCGGGAGTTAATGGAGATAGAGTCCCATCTTGTAAAATTTCAAACTGGTAAATGATGCCCAAATCGCTTGTTACATAAAGGTGAATTTCATCATTGCTAATCGCTATATCGGTTGGATTTGAAACTGCGATTGGGCTACCGATGAGACTGGACAAACTTCCGTCCTCCGCGATTGCCAATAAATAGATGACATCTCCGGAGTTAGAAATTACATATAGAAATTTACCGTTGGGGTGCTGAGCAATCGCTGTGGGAATCGAACCAAGTGCAAAAGTTGACGGAGCCAGCGCATCAAGCGTTCCATCGTTCAAAATCCGAAAGTTATTGACTTGATTCGGTCCTTGACTAATCGAATAACCAAAAATCTTTTTGTTTGATTTTGATTGGCATCCTGACAGAACGAATGCAAGACTTATCAAGGCAACAAAAATCAGAGCAACATTGCGACTTCTCAAAAAAATCCTCCAAAGGTGGGCTAATCTTGACTATATCACGAATTAGACTTCAAACGACCAGCCAAGTTGCAGAGATTTGACCTAACTTGACGTCAGTTTGATTTGGTCGAAGTAGGTCGAACCACTTGTGAATCCCATGCCGGAAGTGTCTTCATCGTAATACAGCCTTAGGTCTATCCGTCCGGTTCCTGCTTGCCGATACGGCGAAATCGAGATATTCGGAGTTTCATAGTTAACGTAGTTCCGGCGCAACGGTATTCGCCTTACAGGCACGAAATTGCCGGTGCTCCAGTCTCTGAGAGCCATCACTAACCTGCCATCAATGGTCAAATCTCTTCTCGCTCTGATTTTGATTTTTAGGTTCGAAGTAGCCAATTGGTCGGTCTTGTACTGAAGGTCCACGTACGGGTTTGGAATCGCAGAGTCGATGGAGAGTGGCTGTGAAATCCGAAGTGCCTTTCCATCTTCAGCAATCAAACTTCTCAGTTGGCCCGAGTAGAACGGGTCGCCAACAATTTGGCTGCTGGGCAACAGCCATACCGTGTTTAACGGCGAAATCTTATAAACGGCACCTAAACCATAAGCCAAGATATACATTTCTGTGTCTGTATCCAAGTCAAAGGATGAAATCGTTCCCATAGACAAGAATTGACTTGTATGTTCAATGGTTGACCCGGCAGTTGCTTCTCCCGTAGTCGGGTTAATGTTCAAACCTACCGAAAAAGTTCTTCCGATAATGTAATCTGCATAGAAGTACCTTCCAAAGTAAGCATCCCCCAAAGCAAGTCCACGATAAACCCATCCACCCGTAATGGAAACTTGTCCCCCCGGATTCATGAAAGCATGGGAATAGTTTGTAAACGGAAAGATGATGGTGCCGGGCCCCACCGTTCCACCTAAACCGGTGTTTTGATTCGCTTCCCATTGGCGCCATCCATAGTTTCTACCGGGCGAGTTTGCGGGCTCATAGTTAACCTCTTCGAAAGCGTCCTGACCGACGTCGGCCATGATCATGGCATTGGTGCCAAGCCATTCAGAGCGGTCAAAGCACCACTTCCACGGATTTCGGACACCAAGAGACCAAATCTCATCGTCCCCGGTGATTCCAATATATGGATTGCCTGCCGGGATGCGGTAGTTTTTGGTTGCGTCTGCAGGAAAGTCATCGCCGGTTGGATCCACTCTCAGCATTTTGCCGAGGAGCATTGCGGTAATGGTTTGAGCTCGATTTCCTGGGTCGTTTCCACTTCCGCCATCCCCCATGCCGATGTAAAGCATATTGTCAGGCCCAAATCGTAGAGTTCCACCGTTGTGATTGGAGAACGGCTGAGAAATGGTCATGATGTCGAACGCACTTGCTGAATCAGCAACCAGTGGATTGGCAACGCTTCTTCTGAACCGGACTATCCTCGTCGCTCCCGTTGTAATGGCCGTAAAGTTTAGATAGAAGTACTTGTCGGTGCTGGGAGCTGTGGCGTAGTTTGGCGCCAGAGCCATACCCAAAAGGCCTCTTTCGCTTCCGGTACTAATCAGGTTAAGACCTGTTGAACTGATGTTTAGGAAGTCAGTAGCAAGAATGCTGGTGGTTCCACCGACCGTTTGTAAAACTCGAATTCTTCCTCCCTGTTGAACAACAAACTTAATGTTTGGGTCCGTTGGGTCTTGGATCATTGCTACCGGCAAGGAAAGCCCACTGGCAAACAGTTCAGTTTTGATGTTTTGTGCAACTGATGCACAAGGAAGTGCTGTGATAAGAGCCGCAAACAGGGAAAACTTCAAAAATAGACGCATTCTTCTCTCCAAATTTCAGTTCAATCAAAAAAGACGGATATATTAAGTCGGGCTTTGACCTCGCATAAGTTCAAATTTCTACACCGTATATTTACCGGGTAAGGATAAGGTTTTTTGAATCCGATTGATGGACATCCCAACCTAACGGAACATAGATTGTTGTATCGGCTTGCACAATTTTTATTGGACCGGTTATCTTTTCTTTTGTAATTGATTCCCTGCCAATGAATCCACTTTCTGGTTTCAATTCTTTACTAACAATCCTGGTTTGACCCAAGTTTTGATCTGTTTCCAATCGAATCGTAAAAGCGCGCACTTTGATTTTACGGTTTTTGTGAGACATTCCAAATCGTTTAATGTGTTCGTTCAAGAACATGTTGTTGATTGATTCATCAGAATCTTCAATCGTGATGGATATTGGCAAATCATGAGTCTGACCATCAAACATCATGTGTAACGTTATCATCTGTCTTGATGGCTCGCCTTCATTCTTTTGCTTGGCTTCAGTTAGGGCCTGAATCAGTTCTCCACGCCAATCTGAAAAAACAAAGCGTTGCGACTCAATGATTTTGGGAGATTGTAACAAACCAAGCGCGGAAAACAAACCCGGTAATTGCGGAATAACAATTTTGGTGATTCCAAGTATCTCCGCAATTTGACAACAGTGAAGACCTGCCGCACCACCATAAGAAATAAGTGAAAAGTCGGATGGCAATAAACCCTTTTGGGAAGTGATGTTTCGAATCGCCAGAGCCATTGCAGCATTTGCAATTTCAATTACGGCTTCAGCCGTTTGAATTTTCGAAATGCCAAGTTTTTGAGACAACTCATTGCAAACTAAGTTTGTATTTTGGAAATCTACGCTATCACCATTAGCTTCCAAGTTTTGACTGCTTAATCGTTGAAGATATAAATTTGCATCTGAGACCGTAAAATCGCAGCCACCAAAAAATGCCGGTCCTGGATTTGCTCCGGCGCTGGCTGGCCCCACGCGTAAGGCAAGGCCGTCGTCAATCCAAGCAATGGAACCTCCGCCACAACCAATCGTGTGCACGTCGATTCTTGGTGTCCGAATTGGCGTTGAACGAAGACTCCCGGTATCGGTTCTCAAAATGTCTCCTACAATTAAAGAAACATCCGTACTGGTACCGCCCATGTCAAATGCAATTGCTTTTTCGATGCCTTCTTGTCTAGTTAATTTATGGCAAGCAACCACGCCCGCGGCAGGACCGCTTAACAAAGTTATTATGGGTAAGTTCAAACAGTTTTCAGCCTTAACTAATCCTCCGGAACTTGCCATCACAAGAGTCTCAATCTGACTTGCCGAACTCAAGTTTTCGATGTAGGCTTTAATAATGTCTAACAATTTTGCATTAGTCCAAGTTGACGTGGCTCGTTCGAATTCACGAATGTTTGGATCTACTATCGAAGAAAGCGAAAAGTTATCAACCTTTTTTACCAGGTTAGTTTCTTCTTCTTGTCTTTCAAAACCGTTGATTAGGCTAACGGCAACTGTTTCGGAACTTGGAATTCCATTAATTAATCTCTGCCGCTTGGGTTCAAATTCATAAAGTTCTTCACGAGATTGCCTTCCAATGTGAATGATGTCTTCATAACCTTTGTCCGTTACGAATCTGACTTCCGGCATCTTGTTTTCTAGAACTGCATTTGTTGCAACGGTCGTTCCATGTAACAAAATGAAATCACAATTCATTTCATTTTTGAGCCAATTCACTAATGTGTCGGATGGATTTTTGCTTCCACGAATCTTATGAGCCGTAAGCGATTTGTCTTTGAGTACCAAGATATCCGTATAGGTTCCGCCTGTATCTGCGGCCACATAAACCATTAGCCAAGTTTACTCAAACCAGAAATTCTTGAAGAAATGCCGATTTTCTAAGTTTTTCAATGGAGCGCGAAATTTTTTTTCGGATGACAATTGACGTCACGCCAAAACTCTCTGCAATTTCCGCGTGTTCCTTTTGCATCAAAAACCGCTGGTCTAACAAATGACGTTCGGATTCATTGAGGCAATTCAATGCAGAAATGAGTGCATCTTGCATTGGACTTGAACTTGTTTGGTCGGCTTGGTTGTGAAGTTCTGCCTCAAGTCGAGACCTGCGAAGATTTTTTGCTCTCCATAACCTTGCCGCATTCCTTACAAATCCGGAAACCCAACTCTCAAAAGAGCCCAAACCCGGGTTATAAAAAGCCATTTTGGACTTAACGCCGTAAAGACATTCTAAACAAACGTCTTCCACGTCAAGACTGGATACACCTAATGCTATTAATCGCCTTTCGACCGACTTGTGAATGGAAAGCAGGCAGTCGTAGTCAAACTCACAACCACCGGCAAAATCCAGCCCCTTATCAAACGAAAAAGCCCGTTGGCCTTTCGCACTTTCCACTCTCTCGCCCCTTTCTATTTTTGGAAGACCCGCAATTCGGGCCTAATCCGACATGTTGCCCCCATCGCCGGAACAACTCGTACAAGTTACCAAAACAAGACGTTAAATTCTTAAAAATGGTAATAATTCCTGCCAGTACAAACACCAGTTTTATAGATTCTTAACATCGGTGTCACAAATCCCTCCCCCAAAGACAATAGGTTGATGTAGCCAAGTAGAGACACATCTGCAGCGCAAAAAATTTGATTTGATGGTCATTTGACCCAGATCAGAACAAAGTCACTGGCCCTTTGGCGTTCGAACTCCTCTGCCGAAGGGTCTTTTTTCTTGTTTGTTTCATAATCAGTCCGTGTCAAGGATGAGACTTTTGAGCGGCATGCAGCCGACCCAGCCGAAACTTCACCTCGGAAACTTAGAGGGTGCGCTCCGCAATTGGGTGAATCTTCAAGATCAATACGATCTCTTTTGTTGCGTCGTGGATTGGCATGCATTAACCACTTTGATCGAAGACCCAAAAGTAATCTCTGAAAACACGCTTGGAATTGCAATGGACTATATCAGTGCCGGGATTGACCCCAAAAAGTCCGTTGTCTTTGTTCAAAGCGAAGTAAAGCAGCATGCAGAACTGTATCTGTTGTTCAGTATGGTTACCCCTCTTGGCTGGCTTGAACGAGTTCCGACATACAAAGAAAATCGAGAGAAATTGAAAGGCGAGGCCGAATCCAGCCATGGGCTTCTCGGGTATCCGGTATTGCAAGCTGCCGACATCCTTCTTTACAAGCCATTTGGTGTACCGGTCGGCAAAGACCAAGTACCCCATCTTGAACTCACACGGGAAATTGCTCGACGATTTAACTACCTGTATGGCGAAACTTTTCCGGAAATTGAAAACGTACTGAGCGAAACTCCGCACATGCTTGGAACTGACGGTCGCAAGATGAGCAAATCATACGACAATGCGATTTACATTGCTGATGACGAAGAGACAACTTCCAAGAAAGTAATGACCGCTTATACCGACCCAAACAAAATCAGAAAGGATGACCCCGGCAATCCAGACGGATGCGCTGTATTCAGTCTCCACGGTGTTTACAACAAAGTGAATGTCAAAACGGTCGAATCAGAATGTCGTGCAGGTGCAAGAGGATGTGTTTCTTGTAAAAAAGAGTGTATTGAAGCATTAAATGAATCAATGCGACCAATGAGAGAAAAAAGAAAACACTTGGAACAAGACAAATCTGAAATCATTCGAATATTAGACAATGGTGCAGCTATTGCGAGCGAAACTGCTGAAAAGACTATGGTCGAAGTTAGAAAAGCAATGGGTTTTGAACGATGAAATCAATTAAAGCGGTCTATTTCGATTTAGATGATACGCTGTGCGCATATTGGTCCGCATCCAAAAAAGGACTTTTTCAAGCAGTTTCGGAAGCTAATTTGCAAGTAACAACCGAAGAGTTTGTTGAAGCATGGCGCAACGTTTTCAAAAGTTTTGCAAAAGAAATCAAAACCGATGCCTGGTATGAAAGGTATTTGGAGAGTGGTGAACCGTCGCGCACCGAACATATTCGGAGAACCTTGGATGCGCTCGATATTCCATCCGAATCGAATGCAAGCAAAATCAGCAAACGTTATGCGGAACTAAGAGACAACCACTTGGTTCTCTTTCCCGATGCATTACCAACTCTCAATGCCTTAAAATCGCGCTACAAATTGGGTCTCATTACCAATGGTCCTGCCGATGTTCAAAGACAAGAAGTCAAGACCTTAAGAATTGAAGAATATTTTGACCAAATCCTAATAGAAGGAGAATTCAAAACCGGAAAACCCCATCAGGTTATTTTCCAGGCGGCGACGAGCAAATGGAATTTCAAACCCAAAGATATGTTGTTTGTGGGAAATGCTTTCGAACATGACGTTCAAGGTGCAAAAAACGCCGGATGGAACGCCATTTGGATAAACAGAGGTAAAGAGGAACGAAAAGAAGAAGGCCCCCAGCCGGATTGCGTTATCGAGCATCTTTTTGAAGTGTTTGATTGGTTAGAAATACCACGACCCGAACAAGAACAGATACAGGTACCGAAAGATCTCGTTCAAAATTGGCGTTAATTTAACTGATACAATTCGGGTTTTCTTTCTTCCCACAAACTTAACTCATATTCGTCCTTAACTTTCACAATTCTTTTCGTTTCCGCTTCGGACAGATCTAGATTGGCTTCAATGGTTGCAACATCGGCATGCTCCGCCGAAGCAAGAATCTTTCCACCCGGACCAATTATTTTGCTTTTTCCAATGAACGAAAATCCTCGTTCCGTACCCACTCGATTCGCAGCGGCAATAAAAATTTGATTTTCTGCTGCCCTTGCTGGACATATGATGTCACTCGAACATTCTGCAGTTTCGGGCCAGTTTGTCGGAACCGCAATGAGGTGCGCGCCTTTCAATGCAAGAGTTCTGGCTGATTCGGGAAACCGAATATCAAAGCAGATTTGAATTCCAATCTTCCAGCCACCGTATTCGAACAATTCTAATTCATTGCCTTGCTCAACAAATCGGTCGAGCCCCAAGTGCGGTAAATGAACTTTTCGATAGTTGCCCACAATTGCATCAGGGCCGATAAAAATCGCCGAATTGAAAAACCGGTTATCAAAAGACTCAACATAACCCACTATGGCCGCTTTTTTTTCTTGATTACATATCAACCTTAATTGTTCAAATTCCAATGAGTTTTGTTGAATCGCTACTTCTTTGACTTCTTCTATTTTTGAAAAACAGTAGCCCGAAACAGCCGCTTCTGGAAAAACGATGAGTTCCGCATCGCTCGACTTAATGTGTTCACCTATCGCACGAATGTTCTGATTAACATTTGCAAAGATGGGTGAAAATTGCACACAAGCAATTCTCATCTACGGTTCCAAAACTAAGAGAGGGTCACCCTCTTGTACCAATCCGCCCTCCTGAACCAGGAACTTCTTGACAATTCCAGCAAATGGAGACTCAACCTCGTTGAAAACTTTCATCGCTTCGATGATTCCGATGACTTGTCCGACTTCAATTCTCGTTCCTTCTTCCACAAAAGGAGGCTCGGACGGACTCGGCTTACGGTAAAAAACGCCTACCATTGGGCTTGGAACTTCAACGCCCTTTGAAGGTGGATCTGAATGAGAAATTGGGACGGCAGCATGTGAGTTGGTTTGAGCCAAAGATGGGGCCAATCCTAAGTCCCTTCTGACTTCGATCATCACGTCGCCATTTTTGAATTTGATTGAAGTCAACCCATGTTTGGCGACCAATTCTCCCAATTCATCTACTTTGCCGATTAGGTCGGACATAGGACGACATTATGACGACTTACTCAAGGTCATACGCAGAATCATCGGGTGAAAATGAACCGAGACCGGGTTCCGCCGAAATTGTGAGGAACTTTTTGCCTGTCCCCTTTGCGTGTAAGTCCACATAGGCAACGTTTGCAAATCTGTTGTGCCTAAAATGCCCTTTGCCGGAGGCAAAAAAAGGGTCACTGGGTGCTCGCAAGAAATTGCAGCCGTTTAGAGTCATGCCGTAAGCAGAATCTGCAAACAGTACGGTTTCCACAGGAGTTTGAATCGAACTGAGTGCCGCGGGATTGATGTTTGCAAAATCGTCGCCTCCGATGTAAGTCGCGTTATAGGCATAGCCCGTGAATGGCCTGCCAGCCGGGTCACCATCGAATGATGGACACTTTTGAACGGCTCCCGATTGCAGATATATCCCAACCAAGCCAAGTTGCCAAGTCGGATTTGGATAAGTCGTCCAATCGAGTCGAAAATCCCAAGCATTTTCAATTG
>CAZJKW010000035.1:10292-17623 GCA_964546835.1 uncultured Fimbriimonadales bacterium | reverse complement strand
GTTAGAAGCAGCCGGACTGGAACCCGTGCGTGCCTCAAACCCAAAACCATTCACAAAACGCGCACATTTGGCAGTTGAATATGCAAAACAATTTGGAGATTCGACCGCATTTATTGAGCGAATCTATCACGCTTATTGGAAAAACAAGGCTGATATTAGTGAATTTCAGGTCATTTTGGAGTGTGCGAAGGGCCTAGTCGAAAATCTGGATGAACTTAAGCGATCAATTGAAGAAGAAAAGTTTATTGATCAGATTATTCTTTTTGATGACCCTGCCCATGAAAACGGAGTTTGGAACTTGCCAACTTATTGGATAGGTGGTGAGCGTTTTTCAGAGCAACCTCTTTCAAGAATCAGAAAAGCTCTTTCAAATGTGTCGGCTCAAAAATATGTAGATGAAATTCCATATGACGTTCTGGAGTTTCCAAAAAACCTCAACTCGTTTAGACCCTATATTTTTATTAATATGGTTTCAACCGTAGACGGCAAAATCATTACCGGGCAAAGGGGAGAATCCGTTCATGATTTAGGATCTTCAACAGACCATAGAGCAATGAGAATGATCCAATCTGCTGCCGATGCGGTTTTGATTGGGGGCGGGTCTCAAAGAAGTAGTGATAAGATAACTTATCCGGAAAATCTAATCAGAATTGTGATTTCTTCCAGCGGAAATTTGCTTTTTCAAAGCCGATTTTTTGAAGATTTTCCGAGTAAAGTCATTGTTGCAATTCCTAATAAGTCAAACGCAGCCATTCCAGAAAATTACAAGGTGATTCGATTTGATACTTTGAATGAATTGACAGGCATCTTGAGGACAGAATACGGAGTGCAAAGGTTGTTGATTGAGGGAGGAAGTACCACAAATGCTGAATTTATTCGCTTAGGTCTTATTGATGAAATTTTCTTGACCCTAGCACCAAAAATTAAGTTAGGAGAAAGTGTTCCCACCCTTGCGGGAGGTATTCCATTTGATCGCATGAAAATTCCAAACTTGTCTTTAGTCAGTGCAAAACAGATTGGAAATGAACTCTTTTTGCGTTACCGCTTTACTGCGGGTACCCCAACAACGTAATCACCCAATCCACCAACCACCGTGGGTTTCTGTTCCCCGATATCAACGGTAACGATGGTAATTCCGTTTTCATTTAATCTCCGCTTAATTCGATAGTTGATTCCCAATCCATACATTACGTGGCCATTGCCTGCAATGACAACAAAGATAGTTTTTGGATCTTTGCCATTTTTTTCCATCCATTTAATTGCCGTGTCTGCCATTCCTTCATCCCACAAAACTTGTCCGCGATACATCCCATCTGCCGCGGTTCCCATTGGATGTTCTGCACCAATTAGCGCTTCGAACAGACTTCGATGCTCTTTGTTTTCCAAAAATAGGGGTGGCAATTGGTCTTTTGCCTCTTGCGGCAACGCATCCCATCCTTGCCTGCTAATCGTTCGGACCCAATCTCGTGGAACATTTAATGCAACGAGCGGAAGTTTGTTTTCCTTAACTACGTCAAATATCGGCTTATAGAGCGTGTAGTCAAATCCCCATTGTTTTTTCCAATCTGATTTGACAATAAAGTCGGCTTCTTCCATCAAACCGGTTGACCATTCGTCAAGAGCGGGTTGAACTAGTCTTGTGAACATTTCCATTCCGACCACAACTTTTCTGCCGGACTTAACTAATTCGTTTATCACGGATGCTTGAATTTTGTGTGCATCGGGATTATCATGTGTTTCCCCAACAAAAATCCATTTTGTCTTTTCGGCACTTTTGCAGATTTCTGATAACGGCATCGTTTTGCCGGTCGTGGCCTCATAGTACGAACCAACTGCAACTTCAAACTTGTTTTGCAATCCAATTGGCAATTGCATCACATCAACTACGGCAAGTATCAGCGCGGCTATCATTTCATTCTCCTTCGATTACGATCTTTGTAAAGTCTGCGAGTTGTTGAAAACGATGGTCAACATACTTGAGCAAAGCCAAACGATTATTGCGAACCTTCTCATCATCTGTTAAAACCATTACATTTTCAAAAAACTGATTAATTGGTTGAACCATTTCTGCAAGGTCTTCATCTCTTTTTCCGTACAGTGCTTTCTCGCTCTCATTCTCAAAGAGTTTTACGTCAATCACTTCGCTGAATTGGATTTTTTTCTTAAGGGCAGAAGCAATAATGTTGGCTGGTCTTTTGGCTGCGCGAACAAATTCTATGTTCTTCGACCTGTCTGCAACGACGCTGCATTTTTCAACAAATTCTGTTACGGGAATTTCGGAATTCGTTGCCCAAACTGCCTCTTTAACATCGTACGGAATTTGGTTTAGTAGAGCATCGTATCGTCCTTTTAACAACTCTTTCAACGCATTCCGTGCATTTGTTTTATCAAGCGAAATTCCTTGTGCGTTGTACTGATTGTTTGCCCAGTCAAACAGTGTAAATATGGAACTCAAAAACCCACCGTTCATTTGGGAATCAATTAACATCGTCATTGCTTTTCTCAATGCAAATGGATCGCTACTGCCGCTTGGAATTTCTCCAATTCCGAGATATCCTGCCAGTCGGTCACTTTGATCCGCACAACAGACAATTGTGGCTAAGTTTTTCCCAAACTCCGGCTCATAGTGGTCGGAAATTGCTGCACAAACTATGGTTGGCATACCGTCTCGAGCGGCATATGCTCCACCAATTTTTCCCTGGAGAGAAGGCAATTCGCTGACAAGCCCACACGACAAATCGGCTTTGCAAAGCCGACCTGCTAATTCCGCGAGCTTTGTTTCTTCCTCATCAAAACCGGAATCTTTGGAAATCAGTTTTGATAATTCAGCAATTCGGTCGGCCCTTTGACGAACTGTTCCCAATTTTTCCTGAAAAAGAATCCGTTGAGTTTTAGACAAAAAGTCTTCTAACGAAAACTTGGAGTCTTCATCATAGAAAAATTTTGCATCATTAAATCGAGCGTTGAGTACCCATTCATTTCCCCGTTGAACATCTTCGGGATTTCCCGCATTTGTAATCGAAATAAACTGATTGGTTAAAGAGCCATCCTGATTTGTAATTGGAAAGAACTTTTCATGCTTGGCCATTGCCGTAATAAGAACAGGACGAGGCAATTCCAAAAATTCAACTCGAAATTCTCCCTTCACTGCTATCGGCCACTCGCACAAATTTAGATTTTCAGCCACCAGTTCATCATCTAACAATACGTTCTTAGAAATGTCACATGCTTGTGAGACTATCCTTGATTTTCTATCTTCAAACAGAGCATCTACCTTTTGCTCTTTCAATTTTGAAATCAATTCATCAAAATCAGTCGCAAAAATCGTTTTGTTTGACAAAAATCTATGGCCTCTGGATTCGTTTCCACTCTCGACACTTTCGACAGAAAATCGAAGCGGTTTTCCATCGAATGTAGCGAGTATCCAACGCAAAGGTCGAGAAAACCTCATTCGTCCCGCACCCCAACGCATGGTTTTCGCAAAACTAATTTCTTGAATTGCTTTAGGAATGATTTCGGTCAGTAGTTCTTGGGCCGGTTTACCAATCACTTTTACATTTGCCCAAACGTAATCGTCCTTGATTTCCACAGATGTAGCGTCAATTCCAAGCGATTTGCAGAAACCAATTAATGCAGGTGCAGGGGAACCATCAGCAGAATAGGCGGCTTTAACATTTGGTCCCCTCTTATCTATTGTTTCATCTTCTTGCCTTGCCTCAATGCCGTTTAATCCAAAAATCAACCGCCTCGGAGTACCTGCAATCTTCGGAGCGTCGTCAGTCTTTAACAAGTTTGCCTTTCGTAATTCAGCCATCAGATTATCGGCAAGCTGATTGGCGGCACTTTCGACCGAATGTGCAGGCAATTCTTCACAACCAACTTCCAAAACCAAATGGGGCATTTTTTCTATTTTACCGACAAATCAATAATCTACCGGCCGAAGATAGAATTCGCCGATTGCGCTATTGGAAACAACGGCAACCGTCGGCAATCTTCGTTTCCAATGTGTCGAATCAACTCGTTTCTTTACAATGTTAACATCGCTTTCAGCAAATCCAATTTCAATGAGTTTTTTGCAAGAATAACCCTCCAACATTTTTGCCAAAATCCGGTCGGCTTTCAAATAAGTTATTCCAAAATCTCCTTCATCCGTTTGTCCCTTAACTAAATCTGCTGTGGGGGGCTTTTCTATGATTTCTTTAGGAATTTTTAGTTCTTTTGCAAGCGAATAAACTTGAGTCTTAAACAAGTCCCCAAGTGGATTTATTGGAGGTGCGTCATCTGCATGCCATGTAAAATATCCAAACATTCGTTCGGTCTTATTGCCTGTCCCTATTGGTAATCCACTTAATTTTGCGCTTTGGTCAAACAAAATTGCAGTTCTCACACGTGCGCAAACGTTCCCTATTCTTGCCTCAGATGCTTCTTTCTCGTACTTAAGATAACCGTCAACCATATCCGTAATTTCAATGGTTCTTTCATTAATACCGGTCATTTCAATAACTAATTTTGCATGGGTCATACTCTCTGGAGAACTGATCTTGTAAGGTAATCGAAAAGCAAAAGTATTTTCCGGACCAAACGCTTTCGCACACAGCACTGCGGTAACGGCACTATCCACCCCACCGGATAATCCAATGATTGCACGATGCAGATTGCGCCTTCTCTTGCATTCATCATGCAAAAATCGAATCAGCCAATCCGCAAGTAACGTTGAATTAACTCGCAAAGCATCATCTGGGTCAAACCCATTTGGCCTGAAAATTGGAATATCACTTATCGAATTTGACATTCCGAATTGTTTATCTCTTCAAATTCACGAGACACATCTTCCAATACAGATGATAAATCGGCGAGCAATGGTGACTGTTGTCTTGCAATCGGTATCTCGTCCAAGTCAATTTCCGAAAACATAATGTGTTCATCCAGACTTGGGCTTTCGGCCACGATGGTTCCAAACGGATTTACTGTCATGCTTCCGCCAATAAATCCCTTACCACCTTCAAATCCAACCAGCATCGAATTAATTGTCCAAACGCCATGTTCTGCAGACACCCTCTGCAAAATCTGGCGATAAGATTCCAAATTCGAATAAGTCTCACCTCCAAATCCTCTTCCCGGTGATGCAGCCGGCGCTAAGATTGTCTCTGCTCCTTTGAGCGCGGCAATAGTTGACGATACGCTATGCCAAATATCTTCGCAAATCAGCATCGCCATTTTTCCAAATCTGGTCTCGTAAGCAGAAATGTCTTTGCCGCGCGACACAAATCGGTCATCTTGAAAAACACCATAAGTCGCAAGGAAGAATTTGCGATGGACATGAAGCAGTTTTCCAACGCCGGCTTTGCTAAATTCGATGTGTGCACAAGAGTTATGAATACTGCCTTCATTTCGCTCGTAAAAACCTATGACGATATCGCAATCCTGTGAAATCCCGGTGAGCCGACTTTCTAACCCTTTTACAAGTTCCGATGCGGAAATGGCCGCTTCTTCTACTCCGCCTTCCAAAAAGTAACCTGAAGTCGCAGTTTCAGGAAACAAAACCAAATCGGCACCCTCCGAAGCGCATTTGATTGCCGACTCGGCAATCCGGTCCAAATTCGCCTCGATTTGGGACTTTTGCGGTGCAACCTGAACGGTTGCCGCTTGGTACTTCACCCCTGGAGTGTACTATAATGCACATTCCGTACCGGAGGACGCATGGGACGATTCTTCGCCTGGCTTAAGGCGCTCTTTAACCGAATGATGAACAAACTGGAAGACCCAGACATGATGCTGGACCAGGCGCGCCGTGATATGCAGACCACACTCCAACAAAACAAGGAGAAAGC
This sequence comes from uncultured Fimbriimonadales bacterium, assembly GCA_964546835.1. Taxonomy (GTDB): domain Bacteria; phylum Armatimonadota; class Fimbriimonadia; order Fimbriimonadales; family ATM1; genus JAHCHL01. Next base: position 11,792 of record CAZJKW010000035.1, on the reverse strand, counting down.
GGTTCAGGCTATCACCCAAAGAAACAATTTGCAAGCGATGGTTGATGACCATGAACGCAGGGTAGCGAGTTTAGAAGCCAATGCGGTTGCAGCCCTCAAGCAAAACAATCGCGACCTTGCACGACAGTTCTTAAGAGAAAAAGGCAACTACCAAACCACGCTTGAAAGTCTTCGCACTTCGTTATCGCAAGCAAATGAAACGGTAGAGATGGTGAAAATTGCCATTCGACGCCAAGAAGAGGAAGTTCGAAAGCGAACCGCCGAAGCACTGGCGATGAAGGCGCAATACAAACAGTCGCAAATCGAAAATAGTCTTAACAAAGCACTCGAGGGATTCACCACGGAAGCTCAATTCGGTACGTTCGAAAATGCGGCTGAGAAGATTCGAAGCGCGAAGAGTGAGTCCGATGCTCGCCGAGAAATGATGCAAGCCAGCGTTCAAGGCAAGATCATGCAAATGGAAGATCAGGCCGTGGATATGGCAGCCGAAGAGGAACTCAAAAAGCTTGAAGAGAGGCTGGGAATGGGCTCGGCTCCGGCACAAGCGAATACCGCCTCCACAGGCGATTCGGTTGACGCGCAGCTGGACGAACTTGAAAAGCGGCTGAATCAAGGTCAAAGTTAGTAACCATCCCTGAAGCAAATTCGTCCATAAACCGACAATCTCAACGGGTTCCAAAGCCGCGCCTGTGGCATAATTTGGAATAGTCTGCCTATGCGAACCATCAAAACATCAATCACACTGCTTATCAGTTGCTGTTTTTTGGTCTCAGCCATTGCCCAAGATGCATCTCGAGCCAAAGTTGGAAAACTCGGCCAACTTAACGCCGATGCAAATTTTCATCTTAAACCCGACAAACGCTCAAAAGTCCTTTTCAGAGGTCAAAAAGAACTGTACGTTGTCTTAAAAAGTCTTAAAGAAGACTGGGCGACCGTTGTGATGGCGGACGGCAACAACGGCTACATAGAAACGAAATTCGTTGACCGACTTCCCTTTGAAGTCTCCATCAAACAGCCGGACCGCGCAGCCCCCTCTTTGCAGAATCGGGGTTCTTTTGTCCGAGGTAGCACAGAAGGTTCAGGATGGAGAATCGCCGTCATTCAAGAGGCGCAGAAGTACATGGGCACCCCTTATAAGTGGGGCGGCAATGACCTTCGTGGCGGAATTGATTGCAGCGGCTTTGTTCAGCAACTGTTTTCTATGTATGGCGTGTCGCTTCCGAGGACTGCTCAAGAACAAAGTTTCGTTGGCGAAGCAGTCATGTCCTTAGACCAACTTCAACCCGGAGACCGACTTTATTTCACGGACTCCAAGCGCGAAAGAATCACGCACACAGGTCTGTATATGGGCAACGGCTCGTTTATCCACAGCAGTAGCGGAAATGGCGGAGTTGGCATTGATACCCTCAGCGAACGTTGGCTTCGAATCTTAATCAACATACGCCGCTAATTAGTGTTTGATTTTTTCCCAATAAGGACCAAACTTGAATTCTGGACTGT
>CAZJKW010000035.1:4343-10282 GCA_964546835.1 uncultured Fimbriimonadales bacterium | reverse complement strand
AACTTTTCTCGCCGACTTTTCCCATCTTGATTTTCGAATTGATCGAGTGGTTGTATCCCGGACCATGACAACTTTCGCATCCGACATTCGCCAAATTTTCGGTCGCTTTTCTGCTCACAAATCCTGATGAATAATTGAGGCCAACTACATGACAACCCACACATTCAGGGTCTCGGTCGTTCATTGTTTTTTCTAACGTTGCCAAAGCATGGGAATGATCCGTTTTTTTGTAAATCTCATACTCTTTATTGTGGCAAGAAGCACATTTGGAAGTTCCGACAAATTTAGTCGCGGGCTTTTCTTTTACAATTTGGGATAGCAAGTCTTCTTCCGTTACTCGCCTTAGATAACTCGTGTATGCAACGGTCGCAGGATGGTCTTCCGGAATTTCCGGACCTAATTGTATCAAACTAAAATTAGTCCACTTTCCATTTATCAAATCAATTTTTCCGACATATCGGCCTTTATCTGCAACCGATACCAAAGTGGCACCGTTAACATCAATCGCCCTTTTCGGCGGGTCTCCATTCATCGAATAAATCAATAAACCAATTCCCGTATGTTCTTTTGCAATTTTTTCTGCTTCATCCCGAGATCCCGAAAACAAGACAATTAACTCGACACGACTTCTGGGTAACTCGTTCATGGCTGCATCTAACTCTGACTTGTTGCCCGGAATCAACCCTTTAAACAATAAATTTCCGATTCGATGGCTTATCGTTTTCGTAAAGTTTTCTCCGGAATACATACTTGATCTCAGAGCACCATTCGTGGCATCTCGTAACGAGGATAAATATTCGGCTCCCATTTGAATGTCACTGGTGCCAATGTTCAGGTAGGCAGGTTTCAAACTTGAAAAAAATTCTGCAAGTGCCTCCGCCTTAATCTGTTCTTGTCTGTTTCCCGGCTTCGTCCAATTGCCTAAGTCAACATAGTAACTGTTTTTGTTCTGAAGTAAACCCCTAATAACACTTGCCATCCGTTTGATTCCGCCAATTTGTGGTTTTGCGCAACCACACGGAGACAAGTATCCGTGAATATCGCCCGAAAAAATGATCGTCGCATCTGGAGATTCCGGTTCCATTAAGTATGCAACCGAAAAACTCATTGCAAAAACGACTAATCCAATTAAAAATCTCAATTTGCACTTCCGGAAATCGGGATTTTAATGGTCGGAAATCTCGGATTATCTGTTCTAATTTCTATTGACCCGGCAAGTAATCCTTTCTCATTACCAACAAAATCAATTTTCACGCGGTATTCTTTTCCGCTCGTCCCTATGGGATTAATTTCAACTTCAAACGGTCCTTGGACTTGATGGGAGAGTATCTTGAAAGCAAATTCCGGATGTGAAACCGTAATGGACCTTGTGGATTTTTGCCCTGCAATTACACCTCCAAAATACGCAGAACTTGGTTGAACAACCAACCCTTTGAGAGTCCGAATCGAGATTTCCGTTTTTGGCATTCTCAAAGAATCGGTCTCAATGATTAACCTAGTCCAATCTTGCCCGGAGGGATGATTTGCCGGAAAAGTTAACTTTATCAATGTGCCTACGCGCGATGTCGGCTCTTTGTCAAAAGCCGGATCGAAAATCTTGCCCACATAGGGGAGGATTTCCACTTTTACTCCAGGCTTGTTTGTTCTCGCATCGGTTACCAAAATTGGATAAAGCGGCATATTGTAAAAATAGAACTCTTTTACCGTTGGCTTGTTTTCACTCAATACAACAGTTTGTGCATCATCCGGAACAATTCGGTACTCTGGGTACGCTTTCGCGCGCATCGTTACGTCTTGAACTGTATTCTGATGAGCATTAGAATAAAAATTTACAATTTTTTCAATTGAACCTAACATCGTGTTCGTATCAAGCCCAATTTCCAAAGCTAACACTTTTCCTGGAGGAACGGTCCTCATTTCTCCGAGAACTACACAACTACAGCTCGAATGGGTTTCAAATTCAAGCGTTGCATTGCCGTCATTTTTTATCGCAAACCAACTCTTTTTAACATCGCCGGATTTTACGTTTCCTGCATCAAACAGAGTCGGAGAAATCTCCATTTTGGGTTCTGCTGCAATCAAAGTCTGTCGGTTGACAATTGCTTCAAAAAGTGTTTTCCTTACACTTAATAATCTTTCAAGTACTTTGCGCTCCATTGCTTTCAAATCTATTGGTTGGGACAACTGAGAATAATCATCGTATCCCATTGTATAACTCGGTCTTTCTGTACTTGCGAGGCCAATGCTGTTACCCATTGCTTTTGCAATTCCCATTGCGATTCCGCGAATTGAATTTTTCCGTTCGGAATTACCAATAAATCTGGGAATTTCTGCGATCCAAACTCCATTTTCTAATCTTGCTGCCGGAGCATTATGGGTTGCAGATTCAACAAAAACGATTCTTACTCGAGCAGGAGTTTTCCGAACAAAATTCACTTCACCCTTGGTTTCTTCAAACCATAATTTCGTTGCCATTTCTTCAGCAACGTTTACATCATCAGGAATTTTGCCTGCAAATTCATAACCAATTTCGCCATAAGACCATTGTTCCAACAAAACTTTTGCACTTTCGAAGTTACCTTTCGAAAGTGCAACTTGGACGGAATGATTAATTCCCAAAACCTCTTCCGTTGACCTCGGCAACAAAGTTGGACCTATGGGTGGAGCGATGATAACGGCCGCGAAAAAAGTACTTAGCATATGAGTATCAGATGAATTTCAGCGAATTAGACGAACTCGCCGGCTTCAAGTTGCAAACTATGGACACGGTAGAAATACCCGAAATGTCGAACCAACGTTCAATTCACTTTCGACTTCGATTCTTCCACCGTGCGATTCGACAATATGTCTAACAATACTTAGACCCAGGCCGGTTCCCCCGGTTTCTCGTGACCTTGCCCTATCTATCCTGTAAAACCTTTCAAAAATTCTAGGCAAATGTTCACTGGCGATTCCAATACCTGTGTCGGCTACTTCCAAAACGGCTTCAGAGCCCCTTTGATGCAAGTTGACCCTGATTTCCCCGTCAATGGAATATCGAATTGCATTGGATACTAAGTTCAAAACGACTTGCACCAATTGCTCGTCATCGCCCAAGACCGGAACCGTTTCGGGCAAGTTCAAGTTGACCCTGATTCCTTTATCTTTGGCCTGGTTTTCTAACTCTTGGACGGCGTACCGTACGGTTGCGGCAAACTCAATCGGCTCTAATCCCGGCTTCTTCGACTCGGCTTCGCTAAGCACCAGCAAGTCATCGGACAGATTGGTCAGTCGATCCACTTCTAGGATGATTCGCTTCAAGTAATCCTCGCGTCTTTTCGTTTCAAGTTCCGGCATATCCAATAGCGTCTCGGACATGCTTCTAATTGCGGCCATCGGCGTTCTTAGTTCATGACTGGCATTGGAAACAAAGTCGCTTCGGACTCTTTCCAATTGCTTAAGCGCCGTAACATCTTCAAGACACAAATAAACTCTTTCCGCGATCTGGTCGGGTCGCCAAACGGTTGCAAGCATCACTTTCTCGGAGGGATGGCTTGTTTGAATTTCCTGGGTTTTTGGTTCCGCCTCATATTCCGCGTTGACAACCGCCTGCTGTAAACCCATGCTCAAGGTCACCTGAATCAACGTTTTGCCAACGGGATCCGAAAAATCAAACTGGCTTATCGCCGCTTGATTACAAGAAAGAATTTCACCTGTTGGACTGCAAACAAAAACCGCCGCCGGCACGCTATTGGCAAGTTCGTCCAATTGGTCTTCGGCTTGGCTTAGGAGGTCATTCATTAACTCTAAGTCGACTTCTGCCGATTCCAACTCCTTGCGAAGTCTTTTGTTTGACGCACTGACCTTAAACGTTGCCCCAATCATGGCCAAGGATGCGCACACCGCTCCCATAATCAGCCATAAGGTCCCAATGGCATCTCCCCATAATGCCAAGGCGAAAACGGCAATCAGAACTCCGGCTCCAATCAGGATGATTGAAACAAATCGCCCTGTGTAGGTTTGAGGTTCCACAGGGCGATTATGGTGACTGCTTGACTATTGGTTCAAGCAAACGACCGTTTACTTAGCCTTCTTCTGGGTAATCAGAACGTGACCGGTTTGGGTGTCGTATTCGATTTCAAGTCCGAGAAGACCTTGCATGAACGAAAGCGGAACGATGGTTCTGCCTTTTTCTATGAACGGAATGGACTCCAATTGAACTGGCTTGCCGTTGACTTTGGCGAACAAGTCGCCAACCTTAAACCAACAGTCGGTGCCATCCAAATTGGCAGTTACGCTTTTCTCGACACCTTGCCATTCAACTTTGCCACCGGCATGCTCCATCAGATGCCGGAAAGGCGTCAAAGGAACTCCACCGGTGATTCGTGGCATTACGTCAAACTTCACCAATTCCGAGTTTAGATAAATGGGATAAGTGCCGTCCTTTGGCAAACGCGTTCCGCGGGATACGGCGATGACTTTAGGGTCTGCTTCCGGCGTCGCAACGGTCGGCTTACTGATGACAGTGGTTGTCTTGGTCGGTGTTTGGGCAACGCTAAGATTTGGCATTCCCGTAACCGAAACAATCGAAGGAACTGTCATTTGTGTTACGACTCCGGGAGTTGTAACCCTTACGTCCGCTAGCAGAGGAACAAATTCACTGGCCGATTTCTGCCCGTTTGCTTTGCCGACAGGAGCACCAACCATCGGAAGCGCCAACAATGGTGCCAATGAAGGAATCGAGGCCTGTACGTTATTAAAATCAGGCCCTGCATTTATCGCAGTTGACTTCATACCGTTTGCCGTTCCTGATGTTGCATTGACGATTGGATCGGTCAAGGCCAGGGGTTCGGTGTTGTTGTTTTGCGGAGTTGTAACCGGTCTTTCGGTTCGTCCGCCCGGGTTTTGAACAAAAACTCTGGCGATAGGTGATTTTCGGGTGGTTTGTGTGTCGTCGAAAGTCCAAACTTCAATCTCATGCCATCCGTTTTGCTCTTGAGTGGTGTCCCAAACAAATTCGAACGGAGGGAAGTTCTTCATTGCTTTGAACTGTTTGTCTACAAAGAACGAAACATAGGTCCCTTTGGACTGAATTCCAAGTCCAACATCAATTTTGATGGCACCTTGAATGGAATCACCGGTTTTGGGAACCCGAATGAAAACGGGAAGATTTTCTTGTCTTTGAATGGCAACGACGGTTTTCTGGGTTCCTAACTCCTTGCCATCTTTGTCGAACAAGGTTGCTTCTATCAGGTTGTCCCCTTCCTGGAGCAGTGCTATGTCCAAGTTAAAGCCGATTTCACCAAAAGTTCTGGCGGCGTTAAGTGCCTTCGTGCTGAACACCTTTCCGTTGATTCTGACTTCGACCTTGGCGGCTTTTCCTCCGACATATTGAATCGTGATTGCCGGACTCCCAACTGCTTTAGTAATCTTGATGTCAGTGTCGTAAACGATGCCCGGAGCAATTTCAATGGTTGCGCAAAGGCCAAAAGCGCTCAACACGCTACCTGCCGCAACTAATGTTGCCTTCCCGGCAACCTTATTCCACAAAGCCATACCTTCCCTCCATGCGGTTCATTGAGACGGTCTTGACATCCAATCCGTGGATTCAACCTTCTCTAAATGCAACGTACCGCCGAAGTATACCTATCGGATACTCCGACCAAAAGACGATAACCGACCTTAAGATGGTTCTTTGGCAAGTCTCCATCCTGCGATGGTTTTATCGGAAGTCACGAGAATCAAATCCGCGACGCATTTTTGAGGGAGACTCAGCCGAACACTGACAACGCCTTCTTTCAGTTCAACATCTCCGACCCACAAAACGTCTCCTAGGGGAGCACCCGGCTGGCTTGGTTCGATTTCATTCAATTTCATCCGAGGCAGCACCAGTTGGTCCTCTTGGAAGACACGCGCAAAAACACGGTAGCGTCCGTTTCTTGGAGACTTGAACTGAGTTT
>CAZJKW010000035.1:0-4333 GCA_964546835.1 uncultured Fimbriimonadales bacterium | reverse complement strand
TTGCTGGGATTGAAACGCCGATTCCTCTCGGAATCTGCATCGGTTGACCATTCCTTAAATTTCTGAAACTCTCGCATTGAATGAGGAGCTGAAACGGTTCCGGATCGAACGAAGTGATAATCGTTTTCTGCGGCAAAATCGTTTCTTTGAAGGGAGCACCTAAAGTCACCGGATCAGTTCCGGCATTAAATGCCACGGCTCGGTTGTTCAGGTCAGAGATAAAGACGGAATCCTTTTTGTTGTCGAGGTTTCGGGCACTTGTACGTTGTTTGTCAATCGAATCCAAGGAATACGTTGCTAACCGAATGATATTGATGAATGCCTTCCATAAGTCTCGTCTTCCCGGCATGTAAATGACGAGTCCCTTTCCGTATGGCTTTGACCAAGCGTTCTTAACCCATTCAGCGTCTACCGGCTGGTCAAAATAGCCGTGAAGTTCTTCCGGGGTTTCAGAAGCGTCCACTTCCGAGAGGGTGATTGTGACCAGACGAACCGACTGATCCAATTGCATCCCCTTGAAGCCGATACGGACCACCCCACCGACCACGTCAGATTTGCTGATAGGGAATTGAAAGCGGCTCGTTCCGCCTTCTACCGATAGTGCCGCCTGCTGATGGCCTCCAACCAAAATCTCAAGTAAGTCAATCGCTTGGTTAGGAGCAAACTGAAGCGTTGCAACCAGGTCCGTTGAATTAGCCGGTAGTTTGATAACGGCGTCGTTATAAGCCGCTCGAACTCCATTTGCATCAAGAACCCACTTCCCTTGTAGGAATTCGTCATCATCGTTGCCTCCCAAGTTCAAATCGTAAACTTTTGGAATTTTTCCAACCCAAACTTCGGCGATTTTTGCCGGTGAAAGTCCGATGGCAAAACCGAACAACTCTTGGTAAATATCCGTTTTCCCAAAAGTGTCCGCCATTTTTCCAAAATCATAAGCAAGAAGGACGCCGCCTTGGTCTACCCAGCTTTTGATGGCCCCAAGAGTGCGTGGATTCCAAGCCACGCCTTCAAACGCAACAGCAACCCGATACTTAGTTAAGGCCCCGTTCATCACTGCTGACTCTTCCAACATGTCGTAATCCAAATAGTCTCTTAGTTCAACCAAACTTCGATACTGAATTGGCGGAGCAATTTGCGAAGGACGTAATGATTGGCTTGTGGTGGGATGCAGGACCGCAACGTCGCACCTGGGTTCGGATGCATTAAACAAAGGCGAAATCCGCTCGAAATCTTTTGACCAGGTTTGTAAAGCTTGAGGAAACTCTATATGTCCTTTAGTTCCCAAGGAGAGCATTTCAAACAGTCTGCGGTTAAACGTACTTTCATCGCCTAAGTTGGGTGACTCAGTCCACAAGGGTTGCTGGTTGACCCTTGAAGAACCCCGAATCCTGGCAAGCGACATTGCCCAGTTTTCTGCAACTCCATAAAAACCGATGTTGGTTACTTTGATTGCAGAGCCACCCTCTTTGGATGCCTTAGAAATCAGGAAAGCATCGGCCCCAAGGTATGCCTGGTCATTGGGTGGACCGAACGGTACAACAACAGGCGTTGTTGGCATGATTTCCTTTGAAATCGAGGTTAGTTTTCCAACTAGAGATGGAATTGAACTGCGATACCATTCTACGAAATCTGCTCTTGCTGCATAGGTGTATTCCGGTCCAATAGGTATTGGCAACCCGGAAACTTCTTTATTAACACCCCAGGTTTTTAGTGCGTCTTCGACCGAGCCGTACTTGGTATTGATTTCTGATAACCAACTTGCCTTCGCTTTGCTATCTCCAGCCCAAAATCCGCTCGGAGGCGGATCGAAGTTCAATTTCGATTTCCACTCACCTTTAAGAGTTCCGTTCTGGGTTGCTTGACCGGTGAAAAAACTCGCATCGCCGAATTCGCCAAAAACTCCAAGACTCAAAAACAGCATTCCCGGAACTTTTCGGTTGACAATTCCGAGTGAGGTTGCCGCCCATTTGATTCTCTCAATATCCCACGGTGAAAAGGCAAATACCCGCGAACCTGAAATCAAATCCGAAACACCTTCTCCTGCCAATTGAATGTTTGAAGCAGGTGGAAATGTCGTAAACAACGAGACTGCAAAGCCCAATCCTAATTTCGATGCCGTGACCTGACTTTGCACCAGTTCTGCAATTGCCTTCTCGGACGGGTCCGCCAGGGGATCCGTTTTGCCCACCATGAAACTCACGCCAAATTTCAATAGATTTCCGACGTCAGGGGAAGCAGGCAATAAAACTCCTAATCGAATCCTTTCGCCTTGTTGCGTGTTAAATGAACTTGGCAAAGCATAAAGTGGCGACAAATTGGGTTCCGCCTGAATTGCAATTGGAACTTGCGACAACGTCCACGCTAATGCCGGAAAAAGCATTCTATGGGATGCAGACTGGCAAACGATGCCCTAAGTGTCTACTCGGGTCATTTCTTCAAGGGCTTGATTGATTTCAAAGTTGTCGTTTCCAACGGCTTCACGGATTTGTCTTGCCATGTGAAGCGCAACATCCATGTTGCCATTTGCCTTAGCAGCAAGCCCATATTGCAGCGCAATTGGCAGACTTTGCGGATTTGCTTGAATCAGTTGTGAAAAGAGATTGAATGCCTCTTCGGTCCGGTTTTGCCCGATGAGCGCAGAACCCAATGCTACATAAGCCGGTTCACATGCAGGGAAAATTTGAATTGCTTTGGATGCTGCATTTTCCGCTTCGCTCCATCTGCTTAATCGGTTATAAAGTTCGGCAAGCATCGCCCAGGGCTTCCAATAGTCTTGCATCCATTCCACCATTGGTTCTAAGTCGGCAACTGCGCCTTCGAAATCTTCCTTTTCGATTTTTTCTTGAGCGTTTTTGACCCCCTCCACACGTTTTGGTTGTTCAATTTCGTATAACCACGCTTGAACATTTGCTTTTGTATTTGGGTCCGGGTTGTTAGTGAGAATTGTGTTTAGAACATCCGGCACTTCATGCTCGCGTTTCGCGCTCTGAAGTGTTCTGGCGTATTCCAAAAGCAGTTGCGTATCGGTCGGAGTTTCATCAATGCAATCTTCATAATAATCCATTGCCCGATCAAAATTTCCTTCTTCTGCAAGAATCGGTGCGTAATATCTTTTTACAATTGCGTGGTCAGCGGTTGCTTTTAGACCTTCTTCGAACGCATTTAATGCGCCCGACTTGTCTCCGTTTTGCAATAACGCAAGCGCATATTTTGCCCATGCTTGAGGATAATTTCTTTCATTTTCAAGAACCGATTTCCATAGACCGGGAATTTCATGTCCTCTTTTAGTTTGTGCATATAGCAAGGCCAACCAATCCATTGTCGGTTTTTCCGTGCCTTCCAACTCGATTGCTTTTTTGAAAGTTCTTTCAGCGTTTGCAACCATTCCTGCACCTTGCTGTGCAAGTCCTAATCTTGTATACAAAGAGGGTTCCGCAGGGGGCACTTCCAGTTCCTCCCCGGCATCTTTTCTTTTTTGCAATTCAGTACGTTCTTTTTCATAGATTGAAATCGCTTTTTCAAGATTGGAAACACCCGGCATAAAATTTCCAACTTGCGTGTATAAATCACCAAGCGTATAGTGACCTTTCCAATCATCAGGAATTAGTTCGACTGCTTTTTTGACGGCTCCTTCAACGGTTTTGAAATCACCTTTTCCATGTTGTGCGCAAAGGCGTGCAAGCGAAAGCAAACCCTCATAAGGTCCAAGAAAATCAGGGTCTAATTCTAAAGACTTTAACAAATGATTAAATGGAATTGAAAAATCAAAATCCCGACTAATTCTTGGACCGGCTTGTTGCAAATAGAGTACGGCATCAAATCCAAGCAAAAACTCTTCAAAGGATTCGGCGTTATCTGTTCCGAATTCCATATTTTCAATAAAATTCGACAACAATGTTGTTGATGTTAACGGCGCAACATCTTTGATAATTGTCTTAAAAATCGAAAAGACTTCTGTTTTATCAAATGCGTATTTGAGGGCGTTAGGCTCCGCTTCGCCTTGAAAAACTCTAACCGTTAAATCGTATTTTCCGTCTCGTTGCTTTAGAAGGCCGTCAATCGCATATTCGGTCCCCATTTGATTCATAAGACTACGAATGAATCCGGCATCATTCAGTTCATCTCCAAAGTTAACAAATGCGGTTTCCGGGTTCTGTGGGTCACCGACGTCGCTCATCGCTTGAAGAAAATTCGCTTCGGTATCCGGTTGAACCTTAAACGCTTCATTGAGATAATGGGAAAATTGACGACCATATGCCGGGCGCAACGGCTCGGCTGCTCAATGAGGCGCAAACGAGTCCGCAGATGGCACAGATGGGCGCGGATAGGAGTG
>CAZJKW010000034.1:0-17634 GCA_964546835.1 uncultured Fimbriimonadales bacterium | reverse complement strand
TTAAATTCAGATAGGTTCACGTTAAATCAAGTTTACGCATTTGAACCAACTCTAAAACAAATGTTTCCAAACAACAATACTATTCGAGACAAGATAAGACAACAATTGCAGATTTTGCGAGATCAGGGACTGTTAAGATTTGATGGAAAAGGAGAATATTCCTTATGCAGGTAAGCAAGAGCCAATGCAATGCAATAGTACCAAAGTCAACTTTCATAAGTGGTAAACAATTGGGCACTGAATTCCAGTTATCCTCGAAGAAGTGGGATTCTTCAGATATATGGTCACCGATTTTTGTTGCAACACTGAAATCAAAAAACAGAGCGTTAAAAACTGAAGATGTAATCCACATTAATGAAATTATGTTAATGGAAAGAAAATTGGAGGATATAATTCCTGGAGAAAACAATCGCTTGGAAACTGCTTTTGGTAATTTTTCAATTGAGTACTGTGCAATCGAAAAATCGAAAACCGTTGTTCGACTAACCATTGGAAACCAAAACTCAAGTGACGCCTTCCAAGCCGAAGTTTGCTTGGCAACAAGTACCATAAGGGGTCAGATTAGAGCGTGGCTTCGCAACTTCCAACCAGCAGACAGATAAGTTTGTTTGGTTTAGTTCAGAGTTGTCAATGTATGAAAACAAATGTTTGGAATGCATTGCCATTTGTGGAATAAGTAACTTAATGAAACTTGGAATTTGGGTTGGATTACTGTTGTTTTTACCGGCAATCATGGGTTGTGGAAGCGACAAAAAAGTTACAGTCGGTGAGCCGGGAGAAGACGGAACCTACAAGCGTTCAGTTGATGCCGCTAATAATGTGTCAAACGAAGAGAACAAGCGGCTTTCCGAGGGCGAAAAAACGGCCTACGGAGAGAACTGAACTTCTCTTTTCGGTTCGCTCCATCAACAGGTTTGCCCCTTAGAAGAGAAAGAGATTTGAGGTAACCCCCTTCTCTGTTCACTTCGTTCACAGGTCTTCCCCCTAGATAGGGGGAAGAGTTCTTTATTGATATCTATTCGGACGGCGGAGTTCCGTTAGCGAGAATTTTGCGGTCAACTTCGTAAGTGTTTAAGATTCCATCTCGACTTATTGTTAATTTGACTTTCTTTCCCGGAGGGCCTTCGAGCATCGTGTCCACATCGTGCGGCGACACCAAACTCAAACTTTTGCCATCAATTGCGAGTAAATCATCTCCGACGAGAATCCCGGCCTTTGCGGCGGGGCTTGAATCCCAAACGCGCAAAATTCTATAACGGCCTTGTCTAACTTGCCTTGCAATGATTCCGGGTTCTCCTAGAAAATCGTCTGCGGTTTTTCCGGTCCAATTTTCAAGCCATACATAACGGCGCTCGTAATCAATTGTGATATTAAAATGTTTCAGGAATCCAAATCCAACGGTTCCATCATGTTCTGCGCTGGAACTGGGTAAATCAATGATTGACCAAATGGATGATTTTACGGGCACTCCATAAATCTCAATATCATTCATCCACATATAGAAACTATCCACAACCCCTGACGCAACCGATGCTTGTTTTACAAATTTAGGTTTTTGGTTTGGATCCCATACACCAATTCGTTCCAAAACTTCTTTATGGGTGGTTGCATAAAATCCATTTCCGGTATCTAACGCAAGGTGCATTTCCTTGCCATTTTTGGTTACTGTCAGTTCCATAGAATTGACGCCTTTTGGTTCCAATTTCACAAGAAATGTTTTTTTGTTGTCCGGTGTTCTTTTTGTTATATCAACCGTTCTTGGATGAAAAACAAATTTTCCTTTTTCAAAATTGATTTCTGTTATAAAATCTTTTACAACACTAAATCCCATGATGCCGTCACAATGGGTTCCATACGATTCGGTGTAATGACTGGCTTCCTGTTGAACCGCTTCCGCCCCGACAATTTTGTCTTGTTTAAGATTGCCTAAGTGAATGCTGCTGATTGGAACCGTTTTTGCCGCAAATTGACCAACAAAGTCCCGTAACATAATCGTCCCTGTGGCTTTGCCAATGTTGATTTGATCACTTATGGTTATGTAACCACTAAACCCTGTGTCAAACATGAAACTTGCGGGCTTGCCATTGATGAGCGCGTCAACGATGATTGCGGATTCGGTAATTTTGAACGGCGCCTCTACGGGTGCGGTCAAATTGTTTCCGGATTGAGCCAGCAGTACAGTTGTAGCGAGAATTGAAATCATTCGTCAGAGACCTCTTAGTCGGTTAATAGTATAGAACGCCAAAACGGCGTTCAGTTACGCCCGGAACGAGTGCTTGTGAAATAAATCGGGAAGGCGAAGATACCAAAGATTGGGAACATACAACTTAAAAACAGAGGCAATGTGAAAATCATCCCTCCTACCGAAACGGCTATGGGACCTGATTGCGGACGGCGGTCAATCAGATCGAATATCCAGGCAACCGTGTTTATCATCCAGACGAGAATTGAGAGAAGCGCCAGTCCTCCCTTTGAACCAAATTCAAAGAACTGGTCGGTTCCTCCGGAAATCACCGGCTGAAACATAAATGAGTAGAGACTTATCAGCATGACGACTTCGATTGAATAGAAAATCCAAAGAAGGGCGCCCCACGCTTTCCCCATTTTCTCAATCCATCGAACCGAATGGCTGAACACGATTACGGGCGGAGCGAAATTCCAAACGTTGGATTGGGTTCCGGGGGCTTCGGTACCTATCAACGGGGGTGGTTCGGGTTTTTCGGTGTTCAATATCGGATTGAGTACCGTTTTGGCAGCCTGGTTTTCCTTTTCTAACCTCTCGCTTAAAAAGAGTGCCTTCGGATGGGAAGGGTCAATTTGGAGGGCTTTTCTCACATACTTAGCGGCTTCTGCCTTCCACCCAAATCGGTAACAGTTCGCCGCAATATTGTATTGGTGCTTAGCGGAATTGGGATCTAATTTCGCTGCCTGTTCAAAGGCGTCATTTGCTTGGTCGGGTTTTTCCGCTTGGGATAGCGATGCCCCCAATAGTGCGTAATGGGTCGCAGTCGGTTGCAAGTCCACAACTTGCTGTGCGAATTCAACAGCTTCTTCGAACCTGCCGGATTTCAAGCACGCCTGGGCTTGATCGGAGAACGCTTTGACCCGATCAGCGACCACTTGAGGTTGTTAGGAGCCCTGAATTGGCGGCAAATCGTCTTCGATTGAGTTGGTTGATGGTTTGTCTTCCTGGTACCTGTAAGCGGCTCCTCGGTCATCACCCAGCGAAGTTTGGTAAGGAGCGACTTCTACGTGGAGTTCGGTATCCAGTTTTTTGACTAGCTCAAGCGAGCGCTTATGCTTTGGGTCGGTTCGGATGGCTTCTTGCGCCATTGCCGTTGCGTCGTTTTTGTGCCCCATCTTGTAATGTTGAAGAGCCAGGTTGTAATAGGCGGACGTGTTGTAGGGTGAAACTTGGATTGCTTTTTGGAAGGCGGAAACGGCTTCTTCGTCTCTTTCCAGCCCTGACAAGGAAACGCCAAGAACGGTGTAAGCATCAGACAGCCGCGGGTCCATTTCGATTGCCTGTCTTGCGGTGTTAAGTGCCTCTTCAAACTTTCCTGACTGATAAAGGTCGGAGGACTGCTGTACGAGGGGTGTTGCTTCAGATTCTGCCATGTTGGTTTACCATCCGTTTGACGTGTTGTCTTGCAGGAATTTCGCTATACTACACTGAAATTTCATTTCATATGCCGGAAATTACCCATTTTCCTCGCAATGGGAATCTACCGGTGCTCGAAGGAGGGCATAAACGTGAAAACGACAAAGAACTTCTTAATCGGAATCTCCTTATTTGGATTGATTGCAAGTGGCGTAATGGGTTGCAAACCGGCCGAAGAAAAGAACGGCTCAACCGGAACCAACGGTAGCAGTAATTCGGGTGGGGAGACGTTAAAGGGCCGAGAATTGCCAACCGCAGATGGCACTAAAGTTGAAGGTGACACGATCAAGATTGGCATGATTGCCAGTTTGAATGGTGAACAGCAACCTTGGGGACAAGATTCGCAACGTGGTGCCCAAATGGCGGTTGATGAATTCAATGATGCCGGCGGCATTGATGGAAAGAAAGTGCAGTTGATAGTCGAAGACACCGGAAGCAAGCCGGAAGGTGGAAAATCTGCAACCGAGAAACTGGTTGGGGTTGACAAAGTGCTTGCCGTAGTTGGAGAAGTTGCCAGCGGAATCACCTTGCCTGCTGCAAAAGTTTGCCAAGAAAACGGCGTACCTTTAATAGCCGTTGGCGCAACTCGAGTTGACGTAACGCAAGAAGGTGGAGCCATTTTCCGCGCATGTTTTACAGACAACTTTCAAGGTGCTGCGATGGCGAAATTTGCATATGAAGATTTGAAACTTCGAAAAGTTGCCATCATGACGGACAAAAAACTTCCTTATTCCACCGGACTTTCTGAAGTTTTTGCAAAAGCATTCAAAAGTTATGGCGGCGAAATTGTTGCGGAAGAGTTTTACGAGTCCGGCAACGTTGATTTTAAAGCCCAGCTGACAAACATAAAAGGCAAGAACCCGGACGGACTTTTCTGTTCGGGATATTTCACCGAAGTTGGTCCACTTGCTCGACAGCGAAAAGATATCGGATTAAATGTTCCGATGCTTGGCGGAGATGGTTGGGACAGCAATGAGTTGATTCAATCCGGCGGCGAAGGGATTGTGGGTGGATATTTTGCGAACCATTATCACAACAGCGAGCCACGCGAAGAAGTTCAAAATTTTGTAAAGAACTTTAAAGCGAAATTCGGAAGCGAACCTGCAACCGCAATGGGAGCATTGGGTTACGATGCAACGAACGTTGTATTGGACTCATTGAAACGATCTGCCGGAATGACGAGCAAAGACCTCTTAAAGGCAATCTCGGAAACAAAAGATTGGAAAGGCGTAAGCGGTTCCATTTCGATTGGCCCAGACGGCAACGCTCAAAAACCAATACTTGTGCTTCAAGTAGAAAAGACGGGATTCAAACCCGTCAAGCAAATTCCGTTTTTTAAGTTTGAGGGCTAATGTTTTTAGCCCTTGATTCTGCGGACGTTTCGCAGCAAATAGTCAACGGTCTACAACTGGGGGCAATCTACGCTTTGATTGCCCTCGGTTACACAATGGTTTACGGCGTTTTAAGATTAATTAATTTTGCTCACGGCGAAGTTTATATGGTGGGTGCCTATTTGGCTTACTACACAGGAATGGTTTGGTTTGCGAAGTCTGATTTGAATCCAACTTTGTTACTTATTTTGATGTTATTGATTGCAATGATTGGGTGTGCGATTTTGGGATTGATGATAGAGCGTGTCGCCTATCGCCCATTGCGCAACGCACCGAGAATTAGCGCACTGATTACGGCAATTGGAGCATCTTTGTTTTTGCAATATTCAGGAAAGTTTTTCTTTAAGACTTCTCCGCCACCGAGTATTTCCGAAAATGTTAATGTACTGAAGGAGCCACTAAAAATTGGACAAGTTGTGATTAATCAGAGTCAACTTGCCGTGTTTTTCGTAACTCTTGTTTTGATGGGTTTGCTTTGGTTTTTTGTAACCAAAACGAATACCGGAAGGGCGATGCGGGCGGTATCGCATGATTTTGATACAGCTGCGTTAATGGGAATAGACGTCAATAAAATTGTTGCCATTACGTTTATCATTGGTTCCGCACTTGCGGGTGCAGGTGGCATGATGAATGCAACTTCCCTTGGAACTCCGTTGACTCCGTTTATTGGAGTTTTGCCCGGAGTTAAAGCGTTTGTTGCCGCAGTATTGGGAGGCATCGGGAACATTCCAGGGGACGTTGCGGGTGCATTTATTTTGGCAATGGCGGAAACCGGAATCATTTTTGCCGGCTATGCAGGATACAAAGATGCAGTAGCGTTTGTGTTGTTAATCGGTATTTTGTTGATTAAGCCAAGCGGATTGTTTGGTGGAGTGGTGGAGAAAGTCTGATGTTTTCTACCGGCAAATTCTGGGGAGTTCGAATTCTCTCGATTCTACTCGTCGTATTGCTTGCAATCGGTTTGCAGTATGGCGTTGTTCCTTACTTAGGAATCTATGACATTCGACTGCTTGTTCTAAGCATGTTGTTTGCAAGTTTGGCAGTGAGTCTAACATTGATTAACGGAATCACCGGTCAGTTTTCAATGGGACACGCTGCGTTTTATTTGATTGGAGCATATACCGGTGCCAAGTTAACAAATGTGTTTTTTGCAACACAAACTTTGTCGGGACCCATTTGGCTATTGTTAATGGTCATTGTTGGAGGACTTGGAGCCGCAATTGTTGGTTTTATCGTAGGGCTCCCTTCATTAAGATTGCGTGGGGATTATTTGGCGATTGTAACACTTGGATTTGGCGAGATTGCGCGCGTGTTTGTGAACAACCAGGATGGAGGAAAATCTTCGATTGCGGGATTAGATTTAGGCGGGTCCTATGCAATGAACGTTTCGCAAAAACTGACCGATGTGGCCTATGTTTTTGTCTTGTTGGTCGTTACGATTGCTGTTGCAAGAAATTTGCTTAAAACTGCGCATGGACTTTCCTTTTTAGCAGTTCGCGAGGACGAATTGGCAGCGGAAGCAACTGGCGTTAATACGACAAAAGTGAAAGTGCTCGCTTTTGTCATTGGGGCTGCACTTGCGGGAATGGCAGGAGTTTTGTTTGCACATTACAATGGAACCGTTGCACCCGATGACTTTAAGATGGATGTGAGTTTCATTATTGTAACAATGGTTGTTATCGGCGGAACCGGAAGCATTACCGGCGCGGCGGTCGCCGGAATTATTCTTAAACTCTTGGAAGAGGGACTGAGGAATCTGCCTCCGATTCCCGCCATAGCAATGTTGGCATTGGTTCTATCCTGTATCGTTGTTTTTTGGATTTACAAAGTTTCGAACAAATCTCTTAACTTTGTCAATCATCCAAAAATGAAATCCGCATTGTCGGTTGCCGGTGTTTTGGGAAGTATCGGGACCTTGTATCTATCGTATCCACTATGGGTGTCTAACTTTTCCATCATTTTGAAGGTGATGGGGATATTGATTCTTTTTATTACTGCATTCACAATGCTTTTGTCAAAATACAAGGTTGTTGCGTTGCCCCGATTCGGGCTTTTGACAATTTGTTGCGGTGCCATTTATTTACTAAAAATCCCGTTGACGAAGGGCTTAGCCAGCATTTCGTTTGTGCAGGATGCTTTGAGCACCACCACCTACACCGGCAATGATTTACGGTGGGTATTCTTTGCATTGGCACTTGTGGTTACTATGTTAATCCGATCACAAGGAATTTTTGGACATCATGAATTTAGTTGGGATTTCGTTTCCAAACTCTTTGGCGGAAAACATCGTGATGTTGCGGTGAGTGCATGAGTTTTCTTGAAGTAAAAAACTTAACCATACGATTTGGCGGGTTGGTTGCTGTAAATGAGGTCACTTTTAGTATCGAAAAATCGGATCTGTTTGGCTTGATTGGACCGAATGGGGCCGGAAAGACGACATGCTTTAACATGATAACTGGGGTTTATCGTCCAACTTCTGGCGACATTCGTTTTGAAGGAAACTCAATTGTTGGATTGCGACCCTCCAAAATCTGCGCAAAAGGGATTGCAAGGACATTTCAAAATATTCGGCTGTTCGATTCACTTTCGGTTTTGGAAAACGTAATCGTCGGCGGATTTTTGCGTCATGTTTCGTCATTGAGTGAGGCATTTGCCCTATTGCCGAGAGCCATTAAAGAAACGAATGAGCTGAAAGAGCAAGCATACGAATTGCTCAAGATTTTTTCACTTGAAAATAGTGCCAATGTTCGATCCGCAGACCTGCCTTACGGAGCACAACGTCGGCTCGAAATTGTTCGTGCTTTGGCTACGAAACCAAAACTGTTGCTATTGGATGAACCTGCAGCGGGAATGAATCCACAAGAATCTCAGGAATTGATGAAAGACATTCGACATCTACGCGACGAATATGGACAAACAATTTTGTTGATTGAACACGACATGAAAGTAGTGATGGGACTCTGCGAAAAAATTGTAGTCTTGGATCGCGGAATTGAAATTGCTGCCGGCCCACCTGAAAAAATTCGAACAGACCCAAAGGTAATCGAGGCGTACTTAGGCGAGGCGGTCTGATGCTTTCCGTTTTATTTCTGACGGTATTCACTCAAGCAACCGTTACCGACCTGTTTAAATCAACCGGAGACCTGAATGCAGCAGGAATGGTTCTTGTGCCAAAAGAACCAAAGCGTTTTGAATTTTCAGAGATTCAATTTGACCTGGGAGGAACATGGAGCAATGCGTTGGACCCAAATCAAATTGATGTAAGTGCAAACATTACAAGTCCTAATGAGAGCTATGCGATTCTTAATGGATTCCTGAATCAAGATTTTTCTGTAGTTAGCCAAAACGGTGTTCAGAAACTGGTTCCAATTGGAAACCCAAAATGGCTAATTAGGTTTGCTCCGTGGGAGTCCGGTTCTTTTGCAGCTCACTTTCAGTTTGCAGATGTCAAATCAAAAATAGCACCCGCACCTCTAAAATTCAAAGTGCAAAAGAACGATTATCAATCTTTTGCGACCGGCGGAAGCAGTTATCCTTATTTGAAATTTGGTAAAGAATTTCTTTTTTGTGTCGGAAAAAACTTATCTCCATTCGAGCAAAGCACACCGGATGCTTCCAAAACAGCAATACAAGCGACCGGAGACATTCCGGTCATCCGAATCGCGCTAACTCGCGGGCAATTTGACAACTATTTCGTGCAACCTGATGAATTTGCTTATCGACCGGATATGTCAATGTTGCGTTCTGCTTGGATGATTGATGATTTTATTAAGCAAGCGCAAAATAATCAAAAGAAACTAATTTTAGGTGTTGGAGATGAGTCTGATTTAACGTCAAACAAAAATTGGAATTCTTCAGTCTACAACTCTAAGAACGGCGGCCCCTGCCAAAAGCCCGATGAATTCTTTACAAGTTTGAAAGCAAGGGTCATGTTCAAACGCTCATTAAGATATTGGATTGCGCGTATTCAGGCCTATCCAAACATCGTGGGAATTGAACTGTTTCCCGGGATGGATGTTCCTGGTTATTGGCTGCAAGAAATGGAAGCAGAAATCGTTGGATTGCACATTTATGGTCTGCCCGTGTCCACATTGCCTACTAATATTGACTCTGCAAAAATCAAAACGCGCGGTTATGTTTCGCAGATGGTTGAAAAGTCTCCTAATCCAATTGTGCTTGTAAATCAATGTATTGAAAAGGTCAGAGAGATGCGTAAAGTTTGCGATTACCCGGTTATGCTAATCTCAAACGAAGAAACTGGAGAATTTTCAGATGTTGCAGCTTTAATTTCCGGTGCTACCGGAATTGTTTCAAAGCAACTGGCACAAAACCGAGGTATTGAAACGATTTTCAAAAAATTTGATTGGTCAAAAAGAAAATTGTTGCTGAATAGCGTAGAAAGCAATGAATTGGTAACATCTTATTCGAGAAATGATGATAAAGGTGGATTTCTAATCATTTTTGCCAAAGGCGCAAGTGCCGGAACCGGAAACGTCAAAATCAACCTTCCAAAAGTCGGTCGCTACAAAGTTGAATGGATTGACTTGAAGTCTGGTTCAGTGGCTCACACAGCCGAAACCAAATCGGAAGGCAACCAGGTTTCATTTGATTATTCAGGAGAAGAGAAGTGTTTGGCCGCCGTTTTTTCACGGTTATGATTATCTTCTCTTCGCTTTTTGTTGCGATGTGTGCCTCTCGAAATCAAACGGTGACACAAGTTCTGGCAGAGTACGAGCCGAAAGCAAAGGCTGCCTATTCTCAAATTCTCAAAGCCGCAAAAATAAATTATCCACCCGTGGAAGTTACATTGATTGCAGTAAAACAAGAACGCAAATTAGAAGTTTGGGCAAAAGGAAACTCCGGCAAATTCGTTCGAATCGCCAGATATCCCATTTTGGCTGCATCCGGCGAACTCGGACCGAAACGAAAAGAGGGCGACAAACAAGTTCCTGAAGGCATTTACACGCTTCCCAGTCTAAACCCAAACAGCAAATACCATCTTTCGATTAAGGTCGGATATCCGAACAGCACCGATATCAAAAACTCAAAGATTTCAGTCAAAGAAATGGGGGGTGACATATTCGTTCATGGTCGTTCCGTTTCAATCGGATGCATTGCCATTGGTGACAAAGCCATCGAAGACCTGTTTTGTTTGGTGGCGAGGGTTCCCGTTAATAAGAGAAAAATTATTATCACACCTGTTGATTTTAGAATTGTAAAAAACTATTTGCATGACGAAGAAGAATGGGTAAATCAAGTGTACGAATCCATTAAGGAAGAACTCAAAAACTACTGATCGGAATCCTTAAACATTCCCATTGTACGATATTTTGCATAACGTGTTTCAATAATCTGCTCTTTGCTCAAATTTGACAGTTCTTTCAAATGTTTGAGAATGGATGCTTTCACATTTTGGGCTGTTTCTTTTTGACCGCGATGCGCGCCTCCAAACGATTCCGGAATGATTTCATCAATCAATCCCAAATCAAACGCAGATTGTGCAGTAAGTTTGAGAGCACTTGCGGCTCGATCGCTTGCAGTCGGCTCTCTCCACAAGATAGCAGCACAACCTTCCGGCGGAATAACTGAATAAATTGCATTTTCTAACATCAAAACTCTACTCGATGCGCCGATTCCAATTGCTCCCCCGCTTCCGCCTTCGCCAATTACAATCGCAATCGAAGGGACTTTAAGAGAAAACATTTTAAACATTCCGGCGGCGATAGCCTCACTGATTCCTCGCGACTCGCTATCAACTCCGGGATCCGCAGCAGGTGTATCTATAAAAGATATAACCGGCAAATTGCATCGGTCAGCCAAATCAAAAAGTCGAATTGCTTTTCGATACCCTTCAGGTTTTGCCATACCAAAATTTCGATATTGTCTGGTTTTTAAATCTCTTCCTTTTTGGTGCCCAACAATTACACATGAAATTCCATCTATTTTCCCCAGCCCACCAATAATCGCTTTGTCGTCTCCAAAGCGACGGTCACCGTGCAATTCAATCCAATCATCAATAAATTCTTCAATGTAATCATTTGTATATGGTCTTCCTTCAGCCCTTGAAACAAGGGTTCTTTCCCATGGTCCTAATCGTGAGTATTTGACTTCTATATATTGGTCACGTTTTTTTTCGAATGCTTCAATCTGGCGATAAATATCATTTGCTTTTTCAGAAGGTGCTTTTGCGGCCAAATCAGCTAATTTCTTGATTCCCTCCTCTAACTCAATTAACGGCTTTTCCCACTCCCTCCAAGTTTTTGCCATTAACGTTTACCCCTGAAATGACCAACTAAGGTTGACAAAGTTTCTTTCATGTCTCGGCGATGAACAATTTTATCAATCATGCCATGTTCAAAGTTGTATTCGGATGTTTGAAAATTATCGGGTACTTTTGCAACACCTGCTTGTGCACTTACGCGCGCTCCTGCAAAGCCAACAAGCGCACCCGGTTCTGCAAGAATAATGTCGGCAAGACTTGCATAACTTGCCAAAACACCAGCCATGGTAGGGTCTGTAAATACGCAAACAAATGGCCAGCCTGAGCGTGAAAGTTTTTCGCAAGCGGCAGATGTTTTTGCCATTTGCATTAACGATAAAAGTCCCTCTTGCATTCTTGCGCCGCCTGTAGCCGTAAAAACAATAGCAGGCATATGGTTTTGTTCAGCAAACTCCAAAGTTCTCGTTATTTTTTCTCCGGCAACGGAACCCATGCTTCCACCCATAAATCTAAAATCGGCAATTGCAAGGGAAATTGGATTAGAGTTTAAGGTTGCACGCCCTCGAACGATTGAATCATATCGGCCCGTTGTTTTTCTTCCTCGCTCCAATTTTTCAGCATAGTCGGGAAACCCAAGCGGGTCCGCTGATTGCATTTCGGAGTCCATTTCAACAAACGACCCGGCATCTACCGTTGTCAGAATTCGCTCTTCAGCGGACATTCGGTGGTGATGGCCGCACGCGGTGCAAACCCTTAGATTTCGGTTGAAATCCTTGGCAAACAACACCTTTTTGCACTTTTCGCAGTGAAGGAACACGTCCTGCTTGACTTGCATAGAAGGGAATTGATAATACTCCACCCTGCAGGAGTGCCTAACCGACTACGCAAACAGGGTGATACTTATCATCTCTTTTTTCACAAACCGCCAACATACCCTGCTCAGTCGTTACTCCAACAAAGGGTGCGTTATTGTCCAATTCAATCGGTCTGCCTGTTCGGATCATTTCCGCTTCGCCTTCGCTCAGCACAAAAAAACGCATCGGCCTCATTGCGATTTCAGGCGAAATGAGCAAAGGACTCTCTGCATCCGATGCCTGCTCAATGCTAAATTGCCCGATATTTGTTCGCCTCAATTCCGACAGATGAGCGCACGATTGAAGCGACTGTCCCAAATCATGTGCAACGGTCCTCACATAAGTTCCGCCGCTACACTCTAACTTGAATTTTGCCAAGTCGTTTTTGTAATCAATAATTTCAAACTTATGAATTTTTATTTTTCGAGGTGCGCGGATGACTTCGACGCCTTTTCGAGCCGATTTGTAAAGTCTCTCTCCATCAACCTTGACTGCAGAAAACATCGGTGGAATTTGTTCTATCTCTCCTAAAAATGTTTTTGCGGCGTTTTGAATGATTGCTCGGTTCAAATGCTCTGTTGTTTTCTCGGAAACTATTTCACCGGTTAAATCTTGAGTATTGGTGCTAACTCCAAAACGAATGACACCCTCATATACTTTTGGCTCCAATTGCAAATAAGGCAATAGGCGAGTCGCTTTTCCAACTCCAATCACTAATAATCCGGTTGCAAAAGGATCTAAAGTGCCGGCGTGCCCTGCACGTTTGACTTGCAGGGCACGCCGTACTTGATAGATTACGTCGTGAGACGTAATACCCGGCCGCTTGTCAATCAACAAGAAACCGAGCACTGAGTTTATTTTTCGTCCAACATCTTTTCAATCTCTTTTCGGAAATTGACAAAAGATGCTTTTGAATATCCAATATGCATACTGTGAACTTTGCCGTCCCTGCCAATCACCGCAACATGCGGAATTCCGGTAACACCATAGTTCGTGAAGTTATCATTTGAACCAAACATAATGGGCCACGGTAGTCCGAATTCGGCAATGAAGTCCTTCATTTTTGCGAACTCGGCATCAGGAGTTAGCCCTTGTTCTTGACCGTAGTAGCCGTAATAACGAGTGATTCCGACTATCTCCAAACCTTTATCTTTTAGATCAGAATAAAGTTGCTTCATGTCCGGAAATGCCGCTTTGCAAGGACCGCACCAGTGAGCAAAAAAGTCAAGAATAACGATTTTGCCTTTATATGCATCAAGTCCTTTGAATTCGCCATAGCCGCGTTCAATTCCCAAACTTGGTGCCAACGAACCAACCAATGTCAATTGATTCTTAAAGGTTGAGGCGCGACGCGCAATGGTGCTTCCGGCTGGCTGGCTCTTGATGAAATTATCCAACAACGCAACTGCTTCGGATTTTTTGTTCGATTCAGAAAGCAATTCCGCCTTTGCTTGAACAAAACTGAATTTCAAACTATCGTTCGTTGATTGACCTTGGGTTTTATATTGCTCCGTCAATTTCGCTTCATCAATCGCAGCCGCATTGGGATTTGCTTTTGCCCGCGCTTTTGCCGCTTCCAACATCCGCTTTGCATATTCATCCGGTGATTCATATTTCACTTGTTTTTCGGCGTGATCAATTGCTTTTAACGCAGCATCAATTCCTTTATCTTTTTGAATCGTCGAAATCCATGCACCTACAACCATTCGCGCCAATTGCTGGCTTGACATCACGTCATATCCACTCACTTCGGGTAAGTGCATCGCAAGCATGTCACCTTCGCCCTGGGCGTTGCATGCGGACAACATCATATATTGCGCATCAAACTTCGCTTTCGGCTCCGGATTAGTCGTCAAGAATTTGGTGCAAAGATCACAAACTTCTTTGTTCTTTCCCGCCAATTGAAAAATTTGTGCCCATGCAAACGCATCTTTCGCTTCAATTTTGTTGATGTCAACATCTTTGATAGCTTCAAGTGCTTTTGCTTTGACCGCTTCATTAATTTGAGCAAGGTTGACTTGTTGTCCGGTATCCCGTGCCTCTTTCATTTTTGCAGCACGAAAATCGTTGATTGATTTCATTACTTCTTGGGGGTTGCCTTGCGCAATCGCCGTCAGGGCAAATAGTGCTGCAGCAACTAAAGTTATCCATGTCTTTTTCATCGGTTTCTCCTGATTTTGATAAGGGACTACAAAGGATACGAGTCTGTCTCAAAAATCGTGTCCGTAAGTTTATCACCAACCGCAAAACTTCCCGGAATCAGTTCAATCGAACCCCCCACGCCGCACCTGCTCTTCAATTCAGCAAGCCTGGCGGCTGCCCATACTGTTGCGTGTGCCTCGTACGCCGCCGCTGCATCCTTTGCAAAGGAGGAATAAGCATGGCCGGTATCAACCAACCGTTTTGCCCGGGCGTCCGAAGATTGGACAGCATAGTGTGCAATCGCCAAATCACTGGCACAAGCCAGAATTTGTTGAAAATCTCGCGCCTTTGAATCTGCACCTGATGCAATTTTTACACCCTCAATAAAAAACTTCTGAACTTCATTCTCAGCGTCAACTCCGACAATTTTCTCTACCAAGCCGCGCTTAACAATTCTGTCAAAAATAAACGCACGATTAATTTCGTTCGTACCTTCATAAATACGCATGACACGAGCATCGCGATACATCCTAGCTATCGGAAACTCTTCGGTAAAACCGTACCCTCCATGAATCTGCAATGCTTCATCAACACATAAACAGAGCGTCTCGGTTGCAAAAACTTTTACCATTGAACATTCGATTTGAAACTCTTCCGCTGCAGCACGATTTTCTTCAATCAAGTTTTCGCCTATAACAAATTTTTCAAATGCTAAATCAATCAGATGTGCAGTGCGATACAACATGCTTTCTGCTGCAAAAAACAAAGCGGCAGATTTCGAAATTTTATCGCGAATCAAACCAAATTCCGAAATGGGTCGGTTAAACTGCTTTCGGTCTTTTGCATACTTAGTTCCAACAGATATGGACTCCCGCGCCTGACCCAATGCCATTCCGGCCAATTTACAACGACCAATGTTGAGCCCATTAAAAGCAACCTTGTGGCCTTGGCCCTCATGATACAAAACGTTTTCTGAAGGCACAACTGCGTTTTCCAAAATCAAGCGCGCGGTAGATGACCCCTTGAGACCCATTTTGTGTTCCTCACGAGAAATCGAAACACCCGGAAAATCTCTTTCGACCAAAAATGCCGTAAATTTTTCACCGTCAATTTTTGCAAAAGTAATAAAAGACCCTGCCCACTTTGCGTTGGATATCCACATCTTGGTTCCATTTAAAATCCAATTTCCATTAGAATCTTTCATCGCTTTTGTGGTCGCGCTTAAGGCGTCACTTCCACTATTCGGTTCGCTTAATGCATATGCCGCCATATATTCACCGGAAGTTAACGGCGGCAAATACTTCTCCTTTTGTATTTCGGTTCCAAACATCACAATCGGTGTTTGACCCACGCCTTGATGCACACCAATCGTCGTACTAAAACTTCCGTTTAAACTCAACATTTCTAAAATACGAGTTGCCAAACATTTCGATAAACCTAACCCACCAAACTTTTCGGGAGTGTCGGGTCCACCCAATCCCAAATCACACGCTTTCTTAATCAAGCCGGGCATCAATCCATCTTCTTGCTTGTCAAGTCGCTCTAAAACAGGCATTACTTCGCCACGCATAAACTGGCTTGCCGTATCAATCATGAGCCGCTCATCGGATTTAAATTCCTCCGGAGAATAAACGCTTCCCGGAACCTGAAAACAAAAATCCCCGCCTGAAACCGATTCAACTGTGGAATGGACTGAAGCCATGCATTCATTATACGAGCAAGCCCGTTCAAGCCACAATAAGCCGTGCAAAATCATTGGCTCTTTAAGTCAGAACCGGACTGCTATTCAATGGATGACCTGCTTGCCGAACCGTCCGGCAAAGGCCATTGGGAAGGAGTCAGAAACTACACCTCGCGAAACTTCATGCGCGACCAAATGAAAGTGGGTGACAAAGGATTTTTCTATCACTCAAGTTGTGAAATACCGGGAATCGTCGGCGTCGTTGAAATTGCAAGCGAAAGTTATCCGGACCACACTCAATTTGATCCAAACCACGAAGCGTACGATCCAAAGGCAACCCTTGAAAATCCTCGCTGGTTTATGGTGGACTTAAAACCAATCGAAAAATTTGAGCAAATGATTCCGCTTTCAAAATTAAGAGAGACCGACGGTTTGGAAAATATGTTGGTCACAAAAAGAGGAAACCGGCTCAGCATAACGCCGGTTTCTGAATCCGAATTTCAAATCGTCTTAAACTTGGCTAAGGCAACTTGAATATTCCCGGTTCAACCGGTTCGTCCACTCGCAACTTGACTTGCCACTCATTTTGAATGTTATAACTGACTCCACCACCAGCCATCGTTTCATGCCAAACCATTCCAAGTAAATCGCTCTTTTTGCTCACAAAAAAATAAATGGGAATCAGTAAATCCGGCACATTTCGATCCGGTCTTCCTGGCGAAAAAACATACGACGCAATGAGTCGGTCTGCTGTTTGCCCAAGATATTCCACTTCAGCGTCATATCTCAAATTTCTAATTTTCTTGGCGAACTGCCCAATTTCGTACGCATTGTACAAAGTTATGATTACTGGAAATTGCTTATCCATAAGCAGAGGACTAAAAACATTAAATCCTCCATCTAATCCGGTAGGCGCAGTTTCATAAACATAAGGTTTATTCCCCGCGCGACCTTGCCAATCTTTTGGAACACTGTACGCCATCTTTAAACCGTCGGATGCCGCACGAAAAACCGGCGCCCCACTTCTTTCTTGTTGAAAAAGAAATTTGTTCGGTGCTTGCGCAACAACAGTGGTCATCGTTGACACTCGAATGTTGGCAGCAGGCGCACTTTGAATCCATTCAACGGTTCCTTGAATCGTTTTCGCGGCGTAATATTTATTCAACATCTTATTGAACAAATCAGGACCACTCGGTGTCGTTTGAGAACTCGCTAAAATTGTTGTGTAGGCAAGAAGGTGAATCATCAACTATCCTCCGATTTCCATCTGATTTCTTGGACGTTTGACTTCGCATTTGCGCTACGCGCAAGTACAAACAAAAGGTCAGAAAGTCGGTTCAAGTAGATTATGGCGCGCTCGGGCAATGCCTCATCGGTTCCCAAACTAAGCACAGTTCGCTCTGCCCTACGGCAAACCGTCCGAGCCAGATGCAACATCGCCGCCAACCTTGAGCCGCCCGGCAAAATGAAGTTCTTCAAGGGCTCAAGGTCGGCCTCATGCCTGTCAATTTCCACTTCAAGGTTGTCTATATCCGCGGCTCTTACTTCCGGTACACGAAACTTCCCCGGTTCCTTTAACGCAAGACTCGAACCCAGGTTGAACAGGTCGTTCTGAACTTTCTCCAACAGCAAATCCAGCTCACCCCACGGACCTTCCGTTCTCACAACCCCAAGCATTGCATTCA
>CAZJKW010000033.1:0-17751 GCA_964546835.1 uncultured Fimbriimonadales bacterium | reverse complement strand
GGTCGCGTACATACTTTTTATGGAAATTTCCTAATGAATGTTCGAGCGTGGGCTTATGTTCGAGCATATGGCAAACAAAAAATTGGAGATATTTCAAAATTTGCGGTGTTAAATGCAAATTATGTTCAAGCAAGAATTAAGCAGCAATTTCCGCAAGCATTTGAACGAACTTGTATGCACGAATGTGTCCTTTCGGCAAAGCGGTTCAAAGCGTTCGGTGTGCGAGCAATGGATATCAGTAAGAGATTGATTGATTACGGGTTTCATCCGCCGACCAATTACTTTCCATTAATTGTTCCCGAAGCATTGATGATCGAACCAACTGAAACCGAATCAAAAGAAGTTCTGGATCAATTTTGTGATGTCATGTTGGAAATTGCGAAAGAAGCAGAAAACAATCCGGAGTTGCTAACAAGCGCGCCCCAATCACAAGTAGTTGGCCGCCTTGATGAAGCATATGCTGCAAAAACGCTTGACGTTGCATGGAAAGCGAATCAAATCGAAACGATAAAAGCATAGTGTTCATTACTCAAGAACCAAAGCAGGACGGAATGGAAAACATGCTCAAAGATGAGCAGATGTTCTTCCAAGCAGAAAAGGGAATATCCTCTGTCAGAATTTATGAATGGGACGGCGCTTGGATATCGCTTGGAAAATACCAATCAGTAGATTCAAATGAAAAAACTCGACAAGTAACAAGGCCGACAGGCGGCAAAGCAGTCTTTCATGGCGACGATCTAACCATCAGTATTGCAGTTCCTTTAACTTCTATCCATTGCAAACAAAAGGACATAAAAACTGCATATCGCGTTTTGATTCGACCTATCATTCTCGCACTTAATCAAGCGGGCATCAATGCCGATTTGGCAGAAAACACGAAGTTCGTTAGGAGTGCCGGAAAACAGTTTGATTGCTTTAAACATATTTCGCCAAACGACGTGGTGGATCCGAGAAATGGCAAAAAACTCATCGGCTGTGCTCTAAAAATGAGCGATAAAGCAGTTCTCGCGCAATGCAGTATCCAAGTGGACCAAGCGAAATTTAATCAGTTAAGAATTGAATTAGAAAAAACGGTTGCGACACTCGAAAATGTCGCAACCGTTTAGTCTTACACAGCAGATTGAAGTTGAACGCCAAGCGATCGAAGTTTTTCTCCGATATGTCGAAGTTTCTTCATCGCTCGTAATTCAATTTGACGAACTCTTTCCCGAGTGACGTTAAGTGCCATTCCGACTTCTTCCAAAGTTCGCGGTCGTCCGTCATCCAATCCGAAGCGGAGTCGAACAACGTCTCGTTCACGTGAAGTGAGGCGACCCAAAATCGAATCAATCTCTTGTCGCTTAATCAACGAAGTGGTGACTTCGGTCGGTTCAGGCATGTTCTTGTTCGGAACAAAATCGCCAAGAGAACTATTATCCTTTTCACCAACTGGCGTTTCTAACGAAAGCGGTTCCGCAGAAACGCGCAACATCTCACGAACGCGGTCAATC
This sequence comes from uncultured Fimbriimonadales bacterium, assembly GCA_964546835.1. Lineage (GTDB taxonomy): Bacteria > Armatimonadota > Fimbriimonadia > Fimbriimonadales > ATM1 > JAHCHL01. The sequence continues at coordinate 16,261 of CAZJKW010000033.1, read as the reverse complement.
GTCATGCCGACTTCAACGGCAATCTCTTGCTCGGTCGGCTCGCGTTGCAATTCTTGTTGCAATCGGTTCTGCGTCTTAACAACTTTGTTGATGAGTTCTGCCACGTAAACCGGAATTCGAATTGTCCGACCCTGGTTGATAATCGCACGAGCAATGGCTCGGCGAATCCACCATGTAGCATAAGTGCTAAATCGGAAACCTTTTCTCCAGTCAAATTTTTCAACAGCACGGATCAACCCCAAGTTGCCTTCTTGGATAAGATCGGCAAGGGGGATGCCGCGGGCGTTATATTTCTTGGCAATACTGACAACCAAGCGCAAATTGGACTCAATCAGAATCCTTTTTGCCATGTCGTCTCCATGTTGTACGCGACGGGCAAGAGACACCTCTTGTTCAGGCGTCAACAGTTGTGCGCGGCGTGTCTGCCGCATCCACATCTCAAGTTCCTCGGAATCGTCCGGAACGACTTCGGGTTCCGGTTCTTCGGTCTCCTCTTCTTCAACCTCAGTTGGCTCAAGAAGTTCATCTTCGATGGGTTCCTCGGAAAGGGGCGGGAGCAATGTATTGATAGCGATCGGTTTTTGCATACTTTAGGCAATCCAGCGACGGGAGATGAAACTCTCATATCTTTCTACGTTTCGCCCAGAAACAAGGTGCCATGCAAAAACAAACCCTACGGGCTTGGTTTTGGGGGCATCATGTTTCCCGTCGGCGACCCATTCGAGCCGCGTCCTTTGGAGGTCAAACTTTCCCGTCAAGAAATTCAACCCTTACCAAAGTAGCATAGTTCCGTCCGCCTGTCAAGTTTTTTTCAAAAAATACGGGGTTTTCAGGGGATGGAACGTGAGCGTTCCACATCTTAGACGCCCAATCAGGCATCGTTGGTTCTATCCGGGGCTAAACCAAGTGTTTTCGCTTATCCAACCGCGTATCCACCTAAATTTCGCACTGCTTCAACAGACTTAACCATCGATGAAATTAGGTGGTCAACCTCACCGTCGGTCGTAAAACGACTCAAGCTGACCCTTACGGTGCCTCTCAGCCAATCGTCGGTTAAACCGATTGCCTCAAGAACCGGTGAACTCCTTTTTTTGCCGGATGAGCAAGCTGATCCGGCGGTGCAACAGATTCCCTCAGCGTCCAGATTGATAATAACGCTTTCGCCTTCGGTTTGTCGAAAACTCATGCTGATAATGTGCGGCGCTCCGTTTTCTTGTCCATTGATTCGCATGTCAGGAATTTGTGGTTTAAGAGCACTAATGATTCGGCTTCTTTGTTCGCGCATCTTTTGCGCTTCGGTAGCCCCCTCGTCAATCATGATTTTTGCTGCAGTGCCTAAAGCAACAATGGCGGGAGTATTTGATGTACCCGCTCGACAACCATATTCGTGAGTTCCTCCAACCATAAACTGCTTTAAGGGCGCATCCGTTTTAACCCACAATGCGCCAATTCCTTTTGGCGCATGAATTTTGTGACCACTCAATGTAGCGTAATCAATGGGCAGTTCCGACAAATTTATTTTGCCTTTGCCGACTCCTTGCGTTATATCGCTGTGAAATTTTGCACCGGCAGCATGTGCCATTTCGCCAATTCTTTGCAAATCTTGAATAGAACCGATTTCATTATTGACTAACATAACACTTACTAATTCAGGTTTTACAGTTTTTAATAATTCTGCATATGCAACAAAATCTAATGTGCCTTTGCAGTCAACAGGGATGAGTGTTGCTCTCCCTGTACATAAGGCAGCACCGCGAACAGAGGGATGTTCAATTGCGGAAACCAGATATTTTCCGGAAAAAGAATTGAGGACGGTGTTATTCCCTTCAGTTGCTCCAGAAGTAAAGAGGATTTCAGATGCATCTTCTGCACCCAACAATTGGGCAATTCTTTCTCGTGCTTCTTCAATCGCATTGCGGCACTCTTGTGCCGGAGCATGCAAAGCACTTGGATTCGCATATTTCTCACAGAAATAGGGAAACATCGCCTCAGAAACACGAGGGTCTACTTTCGTTGAGGCTGCGTTATCGAAATAGGCTAACGGCATTGGTGTAACTCATCCGCTTGAATTAATGGACAGGTATCAATTCTTTCAGGACCGCAGTTTAAACAAAGTTGATCCGAATTCCCATAGCCGGTTTTAATTGCAGACACAATAAATCTCTCCAATCCATCAAGAAACTGAACACATTCTTTCTCTTCCATACCGCTTAATATTTTCCCGACGCGATCTTCACGCTCGCGTAAAACATTTTCTACTAATTTTTGCCCTTCATCGGTAAGAGCGAGTCGGACAATTCTTCTATCCGACCTTAATCCTCGTTTTTGTATCAGCCCTTTTTGGTGCAATCTTGAAACCATATTCGTTGCACTTGGATAAGAAATATGCAGTCCGACCGATAAATCCCCAACTGTGGAAAGTGGATGGCGAAGAATGTACTGTAAAGTTTCAAACTGTGCAAATGTTACACCTGAATTTCCCATGGATTCCATAACATCTTCACTTAGCCCTAATCGGACCAAGTGACTAAAAACATCACCTAATCGTTTTGCGCGGACGAGTTGCGTACTCTCCATTCCATAAGGATTGTACACCAACTCAATTCAGATTCTTAGTCTAAATAAGTACTTGTTTTACAAGTTCAGGAATTTCTGTCGGAGTGTCGGCAACTTTGGCTCCTGCACCAAGCAAAGCGTTCACTTTGCTGTCCGGACCACCAATGCCGCCACTGATGATGGCTCCGGCATGCCCCATTCGTTTTCCGGGTGGCGCGGTTCTGCCACTGATGAAACTGACAACGGGTTTGCTCATGGTTTTGATGTATTCAGCAGCGACTTCTTCATCGTTGCCACCGATTTCGCCGACCATGACGACAGCTTTCGTTTCAGGGTCTGCTTCAAACATCGGCAAAACGTCAATAAACCGGGTTCCCAATAGCGGGTCTCCACCAATTCCTATACAGCTCGTCTGTCCAAGTCCCGCATTCGTCAATTGAGCGACAATCTCATAGGTCAACGTTCCGCTTCGACTAACCATGCCCACCGGCCCTTTCGTAAAAATTTGGCCCGGCATGATGCCAATTTTGCATTCGCCCGGCGTGATAGCACCGGGACAATTCGGTCCAAGCAATCGAGACGTGCCGTTATCACGTATGCGATTGACAACCCTCAACATATCTTTCTGCGGAACACCTTCCGTGATTGCACAAATGAATGGGATTCCGGCAGATTCTGCCTCGAGAATTGCATCAGCAGCAAAAGGCGGAGGGACAAAAATCACGCTGGCATTTGCCCCTGTGGCATTGACCGCTTTTGCAACGGTATCGAAAACCGGCACGCCTTCAAACTGAGTACCACCTTTGCCCGGTGTTACGCCTGCAACCACCTGGGTGCCGTACTCCAACATCTGTTGCGTATGAAACCCACCTTCCCGGCCGGTGATGCCTTGAACAAGGAGTCTTGTGCTGGAGTTGATTAAGATTGACATAGAAAAACTTAGCCCCAACCAACCCGTTGTTTCAGGCCGGTTGAGGCATTTCCTTTAGTTGTTTTCCGCAGATTGCTTTTGAAGCTCTGATCCAATCGAGCCGCGCTTTGACCACCAGACCGCAATTGCAAGACCAATGATACAGATTGCCACTACGATTCCGAGCACCCACTGTGGAAGCGGCATGATGACGATGGGTGCAATCAAAAGCGCTACCAAGTTCATGACTTTGATGAGCGGGTTAAGTGCCGGTCCTGCCGTATCTTTGAACGGGTCACCTACTGTGTCGCATACAACGCCCGCCTTATGAGCATCGGAGCCCTTTCCGCCAAAGTTGCCGTCTTCAATCAGTTTCTTGCAGTTGTCCCACATACCGCCTGAGTTAGCAAGCGTTACCGCCATTAACTGACCACTGAGAATCGATCCTGCAAGGAAACCGCCAAGTGCCTGCGCTCCAACCAAGTTGTATTCTTTGCCGAAAATCATCGTGGTCTCGGCACCAATCGCAAGTCCAAATGCAACCAAGACAGGGAAGGCAATTGCCAGAATTCCAGGCCCCAACAGTTCCTTTTGAGCGGCTGCGGTGACGATTTCAACACATCGACCGTAGTCCGGCTTGCTGGTCCCGGCCATGATGCCCGGGTCGGCTTTGAACTGCCTTCGCACTTCGCCGATCAATTGGAATGATGCACGGCCAACTGCGTTGATACTAAACGCAGAGAACAGGAACGGTGCAGCCCCTCCAATCATCAATCCGATGAAGATTTGAGGGATTTCGAGTCGCAATCCTGCTTCCGTTAACCGAGCATCTTCAATGAAGGAGTGGAATAAGGCTACGGCTGCAACCACTGCGGTTGCAATTGCGAAACCTTTGGTAAGGGCTTTCGTCGTGTTACCTGCAGCATCCAATCGTTGAACGGCGCGGCTTCCGGACATTTTTCCTTCAACCTTGGCCTCATCCTTGTGAGCACCGGACATTTCGTAGACGCCCTGTGCGTTGTCGCTGATGGGTCCGAACGTGTCCATCGCCAAGATATAGCCGGTTGTGGTCAACAAACCGAGTCCGACCAATGCGATTCCATAGAACGAAAGAATGAACCCTCCAAATTCTGCAGGAGGGAAGATGAACAAAGGTGCGAGAAGCGCAACCACAATCGTCATGACCGACCAGACCGAACTCTCCATTGCATAAGCAAATCCGGAAATGATCATAGGAGCCGGACCCGCAGTCGAAGTTGCCGCCACTTCCTTAACTGGCTTCTTTTCAAAACTGACGAAGTAATCGGTCAACCTTTCAATCACGTAGGCAAGCAAGATGCCGAAGAGAATGACGGCAAAAAATCTCCACCATTCAACCGGGCGCGATGTTGCCGATACAGCCGTCGCTTTGCCATCAGCCAAGGCGAAGTCCGGTTCTCCGGGCTTCTTTTCGTTCGTGCTCTTTGTCTTCACATATTCAAAGGAAGGCAAGTAGAACAAAGCTTTTGAATCTTTTACCGGTTTGGTAGTAGCCCAGAACAAGTCACCTTGTGGGTTTACAGACAACTGCAACGGAATCTTTTCGATAATGGTGACACCGGGAGGATTTTCTTGCAATTTATCATTGTCAACCGGAGCCCACATCCCTTTGTCATCCGGTGGCGTGGTTTGTCCCGGTTGGCTTGCCAACTTGTAGTTGACGAGGACCGGGTTCATTCCCAGTTGCATCGAAACTACTTGCGCGACCCCACCAACCCGCGTGTTTTGTGAAATGAGTCCGTAATTGGCGACGCTCATTTTTTGAACACGCTTTAAGTCCAAATCCGAAACCTTGGCAGGTTTCTTCGCAGTAGGAGGCAGCATCGCCGACATCTGGTCTTGGATCTCGTTGACTTTCGCCAGCATCTGTTTATCATCCAGTGGCTTTGCAGGTTTTTCATTGGTTCCCGATGCTTCATTTTGGGATTCCGCTTGTTGAACAAGCCCAAGAATTCGAAGGTCGTTCAGGTCCACAGGTGTTAGGCCGGTAGCCATTTTTCCTGCGGCGTCTTTGTAGAACGTAACGTTGATGTCCTTCATCATGAAGAACGCCAAAACACCGGTAAGCACAGCAGCAATTAGAGCCGAACCCCAGAACCCTTTGGAAATCGGATGAAGCGGGTCTGAATCATCATCTCTACCTTTGACCATGAAGATTCCGGCAATGGAAGCGACGATTCCGATACCTCTTGCCATCAATGCAAAGAGAATCAACTTCATCCAAGTCTGCTGGTCAAAAATCGCAGCCGTTGCCGCACCGAGGACAATCGCCGCAACCAGCGTGACTTCATAACTTTCAAAAACGTCTGCAGCCATTCCGGCACAGTCGCCGACGTTGTCGCCGACGTTATCGGCAATGGTGGCCGCATTTCGAGGGTCGTCTTCTGGAATTCCGGCCTCGACTTTTCCAACCAAGTCCGCACCTACGTCAGCCGCTTTCGTATAAATTCCGCCGCCAACGCGCATGAACAACGCTGCCAAAGAACCGCCGAAGCCAAACCCAATCAGCAACTTCATTGCTTGGGCTTCCGCAACCAAGAAAATAATGGTCGCTCCTAACAAGCCCATGCCAACCGTAATCAGCCCGGCTACGGCACCGGAGCGGAATGCGACTTCAAGTGCGCGACCGCCGCTCGTTTGCGCTGCAGCGGCAACACGGGCGTTTGCAGCAACCGCCATCAACATTCCGACATAGCCGGCAATGTAAGAAGCCATTACGCCTAAGATAAAGGCAACTCCAAGCCAAATGGCAATTGGCAAGCCCATCAAAGTTACGTCTGAAAACTTGCTCCAGTAAAGTCCCATAAGCGCAAGGGCAATGAAAATTACGAACAAAATCATCGTTCGAACTTGCTTGCGCAAATAAGCCATCGCCCCATCGCGAATGGCAGCCGAAACTTCCATCATCTTGTCCGTTCCTGCAGATTGCTTTAGCACCCACGAACGAATCATGAAACCTGCAATGATCGCAACGATTGCCATTGCAAGCGAAATGTACAGATACATCTTGTCGCTGCCTTGGAATTCGAGCTTAACGTTTTCGCCGCCTGATGCGAACGATGCAACCGGTAAAAACATTGCTAAAAGCAAAAACAGTTTTGAAATACCGGGCTGAAGGCGCGCGCCTTTGCGCGCTATTGAGCCAAAAATAGAATTCATGTTATCTGGAAGCCCCCTGACAGACTTTCTTGAAATTAACCGCGAGACTCTTGACCTCTACGGCGCGCCAATCATACCCGCTGGATGACCTCTTTTAGGGCAATTTTAAGCCAAACGCAGACAACGTATTACGCAACCAAGCAATTCTTTGTGCGTCGTCCGAGGGGATAGACATGGGTCGACCACGACAGTCGACAATCAGCCCAACCAATCCGCCAATGTGCCGCGGTTTCGCCTGTCCTTTGTCATAAGGAGTTGCCGCGACTCTGCGCCCTTTGCCGGCACCAACGTCAAAGTTTTTGGTTGGCTCTACGATTAACTCGCCGTCGGTTCCATCGGGCATTGGGAAAATTTTGATTTCGCCAAAATTCACGGTTTCCTTTAACGTTCCTATCTGTACGGTCACGCACGGCTCACCCGGTTTCCCGGTTCCAACCGGCGAAACGCAAGTCCCAATTCGTACCAAACAATCTCTTTCAAAGACTTGATAAGCGGCTTCGGGATGGTGAACCGACAAAACACCCAAGTGCGGCATCATGAAAATTGAGTCAACCGTTAACATCGTTACGCCTTCCGGTTGGTAGGCATCAATCATCATCAGTGCGCTTTGCGATCTTTCAGGAGCATGGCTCAATACTCCCCCAGAGCCAATCACCATGTCCAAGTCCATCATCTTAACAAGCGTGGCTCCCGATGCCTCTTGGGTCAACGCCTCACCCACCGTTCTCTGCTGCTGGACGCCTACTAATCCGCGAGCAAGCGTTTTGTGATGCTCAAAAGCAAGCCGTAACGCTTCCCGCGAAACCGCATGTTCAATCAACAAATCTTCATAAGATTGCGGAATCGTCGTCGGCCGAATCATTTTGTTTCTCAACCGATTTCGCAAATCAAAACTGTCAATTTCAAACGGCAGCCATCGCTTAATGTTTTCGGTTCCCGATTCTTTCAAAACGTTACAAATCGAATAACTCATCCCTAAGTTAGCAGAAACTGTGCGGTTGAAGATCTGACTAAAAACAGAAAATATGTCCGTTGTCGCACCGCCAATGTCCACTCCCAACAACGAAATCTTCCGATTCTTGGCGTACTCTTCCATTAATTTTCCAACCGCATTTGGAGTTGCCATTATTTCTTCGCTCGTCCAATCCAGCAATTTGTTGTAACCCGGTGCTTGTTGCATCACGTGTTCTAAGAAAAGTTCGTGAATTGCTTCTCGCGCTGGTCCCAAGTTTTCTTTGTCTAAAGTTGGTCGAATATTGTCAACCGCTTTAACTTCAATGCTGGGTCCAACTTCAACTTTCACATCTTCTCGTGCTTCTTTGTTTCCTGCAAAAATAATCGGCAGTTTCATGTCTCCGAATCGGGGCTTAGGGTCGGCTCGCCGAATCACTTCCGACATGTTGATTAAGTGGTCTCGTGTTCCTCCGTCGGTTCCGCCTGACATCAAAATAATATCGGGTCTTAACTGTCTTAATCTTTCAACTTTTTGAAAATCCTTTCGGCCATCGTCAACTGCCAAGGTGTCCATCAAAATTGCGCCTGCACCTAAAGCAGCCCTCTCGGCAGACTCTGCACTCATCGCTTTGACAACGCCTGCAACCATCATCTGTAATCCGCCACCTGCGCTAGACGTGCTCAAATAAATGTCACAGCCATCTACTTCGGAAGGCCTTTGGTCAACAATATGACCCTCCTTTTGCATTCTCCAAACTTTTCCCTCTTTAAGCAAGGTGCGCTTTTCTCCTCGCGCTTCCATAATTTCTTCTAATTCTCCAACGGCGTTTAACACACCGACCGTAACATCTTCAAAGGGGCGTTCAACCGTAGTTGGGGCTTCGCCTCTTGCAACAAGTCGATACTCACCGTTTGCCACTTGCTCGATCAAAATCGCTTTTGTCGTCGTGGAACCACAATCGGTTGCAACTACTCGCTTCAAATCACCGGCCATTCAATCTCCTTGAAAAAACGGGCTGGATAGGGAACCCGTGGTGCCGCATTATGAACGTTTTGCAATCGAACTTAGGAAATCATAACTTTTTGCCTTTTAGCTTGAAAACATAAGCAAGGACTTCGGCAACGGCTTGGAACAAGTTCGATGGGATGCTTTCTCCCACTTCAACCTCATCATAAAGCGATCTCGCCAAAGGAGGATTCGGGACAATCATCACTCGATGCTTCTTGGCTTCATCGCGAATCTTCTCGGCTATCAAATGTCTTCCTTTTGCTAAAACCAAAGGTGCGCTTGATTTTTTCGGGTCGTACTTCAGTGCTACTGCATATTCGGTCGGGTTTGTTATCACAACGTCGGCATGTTTGACGTTGCTCATCATCCTCTGTTTTGCAAGTCGCTGACGTCGCCGATGCATCTCCGCACGCAATTCAGGTGATGTTTCCGTCTCCTTCATTTCTCGCTTTACTTCGTCCATGGTCATCATTAACTGCTTATTAACCGTATATCGCTGAAACAGATAATCAACAAGACCCAAAACCAACCATGCAATTGCAATTTTCAAAATGATTCCTAACACCAAACTTGCAACCCAAGCCGCACCCTGTCCTGCAGTCAAATTGCCCAAATTGATGAGTCCATCCCAACTGGATGAAACGTCGCGCCAAGCAATAAATCCTATCAAAAACAATTTGACCAAAGTTTTGAAAAACTCAAACGCTGCTTGTCGAGAAAACAGTCGCTTAAATCCGCTTAAAGGGTTAATACGTTCAAATTTTGGAGCAAGCGGCTCCATGGTTGGATGAAATCCAACTTGTATAAAACTAACGGCGGTTCCGACCACAAGCGATACCAAAACCAACGGAATGCAAGCAACCGCAGCCGGTTTTGCAATGTTCCAAATACTTTGCAATAAGTCACCGGTTTGTAATCCTAAATCCGAGAAACTGAGACCGGTTTTCATGGATTGCATCAATGCACCTGCAATCGCCGCCCCCATTGCAGGGAGCATAAATGCGAGCATCACCAATACAATCGATGATGTTAAATCTTGAGAACGCGCGACCGTACCTTTTTCCCGCGCTTGCTTTCGCTTACGCGGAGTTGCCTGTTCTGTTCTTTCTTGACCGTTTTCCGCCATAAATTATCTCGCAAACAGTCTAATTAAAGAATCACCGGTCCAATCAATCGCGCGATTTACTCCAATCGCAAGCGCAGGTAATGAAACCGAAAGTCCAATCATTCCAATCAAAATCTTTCCGCTAATTCCTGCCATCAATACGTTAATTTGCGGAACCGCGCGTGAAACGATTCCCATGCATGCATCCACAACAAACATCACCGCTGCAACCGGTGCTGCAATTTGAATCGCCAAAATGGACATTCGTCCAAGTGCCATTAATGCCGTCTCAAATGAAATTTGCAAATTGAGTTCATGTGATATTCGGTAACCCGATGCAAGTGCTTCAAACATAATGTGGTGTCCATTAATCGAAACAAATAATACAAGCGCAAGCAAAAACTTGAACTTTGCAATGATGCCGCCCGGAATGTTGCTGCCCGGTACCAAAACAGAAGCAAGTCCAAATCCGACTTGCAAATCAAGGAATGAACCGGCTACCTCTGCCGCTAACATAATCAATTGAACACAAAAACCAAGCACCAAACCAAATGCAATTTCTTGAATTCCGAACATGAACAAAGCGTGTAAATCTTGTGGAACTACGACAATTGGATAAATGATCGGAGTCAGAGCAAGCGACAGTCCGAATGAAAAGAAAACTCTTACCATGACGGGAACACCCGTGCCCGTGAAAAGAGGAGCGGCAAACACCATCGCTGACGTTCGCAGAAACCCTGCTAAAAACGCAATGAGTAATGCGGTATCAATGGTCATTTGGTAACGTGTTCGATGGAAGTCAAGGACTTTTGCGTGAATCCGACAATCGAAGTCATCATCCAAGATCCAAACAGCGCGAACGCCAAAATTACTGCAAGAATTTTTGGAACGTATGTAAGTGTCATTTCTTGAACTTGAGTAACGGCTTGGAATATCGCGACAGCCAAACCTGCAAGCAACGTCAACCCCAAAATAGGGAGACTAATATAAACCGCGGTTTGAATGGCTTGTCGTCCAATTTCCAAAACTTCATTCTGGTTCATCTAAATCCTCCAATGACAGCTTGAACAAGAATGGACCAGCCATCGGCAAGCAAGAAAACCAATATCTTCGCCGGCAAGGAAACTATCGCCGGAGGCAACATCATCATGCCCATACTCATCAAAGTGCTTGCCACGACTAAATCAATTACCAAAAACGGAACGAAGATGTAGAAACCGATAATGAAAGCGGTTTTTAACTCACTCAAAATGAATGCCGGAATTAATTGTTGCCAGCCAACATCCTCGATGGACTTGAACTTCGTTTTTGTGATGTTGGCGAACAGGGTCAAATCGCTTTTGTAAGTTTGTTTTATCATGAAACTTCTCATGGAGTCCCACGCCCGTTCTTTCGCTTGCTCCATCTTAATTTCACCCTTCATATACGGCTGCAAAGCAGTTTGATTTAATTGGTCAAAAGTTGGAGCCATGACATAAAAAGTTAGGAACATACACAAACCAATCAACACCTGATTTGGAGGTATTGAAGGTGTTCCAAGCGCATTTCTCAAAAAGGAAAAAACAACAATAATTCTTGTAAATGCGGTTGTCATCACCAACAGCGCTGGCGCCAAACTGAGTACCGTAAGCATGGCAAGAATTTGCAAGCTTCCTGCTACCTCTTGTGGCGAATTGTTGGGAGAGAGTTTCAATCCGGGAATTTGAGTCGAAGAGGGAATGGTTTGTGGAACGGCAGCGCAAACCAACGCAAAAAACAGACCAAAAAAGATGCCGCGAACAATCGTCTGCCTGCTCATCCGCTCAACCTTTTCAGTCGCTCCAACATATCGTCAAAATTGTCAACGGTAGTCAATTCTTCTTTTGGTTCGGGAATCGGCAAATTATAAACCGTCTGTTCTTCGGTCAAATCTGAAATCAAATTGACTCCGCTTTGCGAACTTCCCAATAGCAAAGTTCGATTACGCACTTTAACTAAATGAAGTTGTTGACTTCCAACGGTTGTTGTTTGAATCACTTCAAATTCTGGGCCCAATTCAGAGTGACTTGATTTCTTAAACATTTTTCCCAGAAATTTGGGAACAAGGAATTTCACAAGTAAAACCACAACGACCAACGCAAGAATCATTTGAAAAGCCGAACCAATTCCAACACCGCCCGTTTCTGCATTGAAAGGTGGCATTGCATCCTCGCGTAGCGATTCCAAACTCCCTTTGGTCGGGATGGTTTCAGGCACTTATGCGGCCTCCGAAAGCTTCGCAACTCGCTCTTGCGGGCTTACAATTTCCGTGAGTCGAACACCAAAGTTATCTTCGATTACAATGACTTCGCCGCGCGCAACCAAAAGTCCATTGACCAAAACATCAACCGGCTCGCCGGCTGCTTTTTCCAATTCAATTATCGAACCACTTGTCAAATCAACAATATCCTGAACCAGCATGTTAATTCGTCCAAGTTCCACACTCACTTCAAGAGGAATATCAAGTAATCGCTCTATATCTCGTTCCTCTCTGCTTCCACTCTTAAATGGCGTAGATTGAATAATTTCCTCATCAGTATTTTCTTCAACAGTCAAACTTGCAGCTGATTTAATTCCGAGAACATCCCGTGCGGATTTCTCGTCCAAAAGCCATGTCAAAGTCCCCGAAATTCCTGTACCCGAAAAACCAACTTGCACTCGAAGAACTTCATCCGACTCTTGAAGGTTCTCAGGAAATCTTAAAATCTCGTGCTGTACGCCAATGGGACCCGGTGTATAGGTCTGACCTCGGCTCAGTGAAATTCCTTGACACAATCCCTGAACTAATTGCGCAAATCTCTCAGAGTTTTCATTAATGATTCCGTCATTCAATTCCTCAACTGCAGCACCTTGGGATGTACCAATAATTGCTTTCACCGCATCGGGAGAAATCAAAATCTGCTGAGGCGAATCCGGAATGTGTCCAAAGCAAAATTGTAAAACAAGCATCGGGCCTGATATTTCGCTTAAAACATCTTCCGGTTTTGATCCAATGGTCAATGGAGATGTAAACGTGATTTCGGTGTTAAATGCATCGGATGCGGAGCGGGAAACAGAATCCCAAACCGGTCCTTGCAATTCAGCAAATCCGTTGACGACTTCAGGGTTAATGGTTGGCATGATGTTTTCTCCTCAATTCACTCAGTAGAACTTGACAAAATTTGAACAGCAAAATGTTTGCCGGATTTGATTGGCGTCGCAAGAAATTTCTTGTGATTTTTGATATGAACCGAAACCGGTTCTGACTGTTTCTGGTCCAAACGAATAATGTCGCCAGGTTCCAAACTTAGAAAATCTCCAATGGCAAAGTTGGTTTTCCCCAATTCGACTCGGCACTCTAATTCGCTTCTTTGAATATGAATTGCCATCTGTCTTCGATTGGCTGCATTCTTTTTTCGACTCGTTGCCGTCGCCCACTTTTGCGCAGCGAGTTTTGCGGTAATCGGCTTCAAAACTAAGTAGGGAATACAAAGACTCATCGCGCCGCGCTGTTCGCCAAGTTTGACTTCAAACAAAATCATAACGGCGATATCAGTCGGTGGCGCAATTTGCACAAACTGGCTGCTGGTTTCCGTGCCTTCTATTCGAGGATTGACAATAACGATTCCTTCCCATGCACTTTTCAATGCACCTAACATTTTTTCAACCAATTGAGTTACAAGTGGTTTTTCAATATCCGAAAGCGATGTTCGATTGATTCCTTTTCCGGGCCCACCAAGCATTCGATCCAACATGGAAAAAACCAATCCAAATTCAACTTCCATTACGGCTTGACCGCTTAACGGCGCAAGCGACAAAATTGAAAAAACGGATTGGTTAATGCTTCGCAAATACTCCTCATAGGGAACTTGCTCAACCGAAATCAATTCAATCTGAATTGGAGTTCTCAAAAATCCTGCTAACGAACTGCTTGCTAATCGCGCGCAGGTTTCATGGAGCATGTGAAGCGTTCGAAGTTGGTCTTTCGATAACTTGTCCGGCCTTCGGAAATCATAAAGTTCAAATCCGCCGACGCGTTGCGCGACTTTCGGTGCCAAATTGCTTTCTAAGGAAGACTGTCGTTGTTGTGCGGCACTAGGAGCGTCAGCAGTTGGCGATTCCTCGGCTTCATCGCTTGCCAAGGAACTCAACAGGGCTTCTATTTCTTCCGGTGATAGGATATCCGCCACGCTCTCTCCGATTCGGGAGAGCCGCTTCTATCAGATCTTTTGGGTTGCAAACGAGGTGAAGTACACCTCAAGCACCGGTCCCTGGTTTGGCTCTTCCGATTTGTGCTCCCCGGACTTTTTCTTTTCCGGGTTGTCAGTTGTCTTATTGGCAACTTCAGGATTCTCTTTAGGTTTTTCCTCGTGTTTGCCGAACTTGGCATTGAGAGCCGCGATGATTTCCTGCTTTAGCATTTCCTTACCGGCAGGTGTGTTAATGTCGCCCGACTTCTTACTCGTCAGAATCATAATGATAATGTCTCGAACAACCGGGTCATCTTCTGCAGCACCACCGTGCCCGCCTCCTGCATCTCCGTGACCCAATTTCATTCCTTCAGCAATTCCCAATGAGATTTGGGTTTTCAAGAAGGTCTTTTGGTCTGCAAGATTCACCAAAAACTCTTGAAGTGTTACCGTCGCGCCAACTTTCAATACCTTCGGCCCGGTGGACTTCTTGGCTCCCATGATCTTGAACCCAAAAAACCCGCCGCCGGCAAGAACAACGGCAAGCAAAACCATGACAATCAACTTGCTTTTGCCGCCGCCTTTTTTCGCGGCTGCCGGTTCCTCGGTTGGCTGGACTTCTGCTTCTTCTGACATAACCAATAATTAGTGTCGGCATTTCGAACGCGGAATCTCAAGGGTGTTGGTACACTCGCCGCCATGCAGATTCTTCTCACCAATGATGACGGCGTCCATGCTCCCGGCCTTCATGCCGCTGCCCGGGTCGCTTCTAAGTTCGGTCGAGTAGTGATTTGCGCGCCTGATCGCGAGCGCTCTGCCTGTTCCCACGGCATGACATTGCGCGACCCGTTAAGGGTTCGTAAAGTGCCCCTCGATTGGGAAGCCTATGAAGTCAACGGCTTGCCCGTGGATTGCGTCAACCTTGCAGTCAGCGAGTACTTTCCCGATGGCTGCGATTTGGTCATTAGCGGAATCAACCCCGGACCCAACATGGGTTGGGATGTCACTTACTCCGGAACCGTTGGCGGTGCTTTAGAAGGAACCATCAATGGTGCTCAATCGGTGGCAATTTCTTGCGCCATGTTTGTTGACGCCGGTCCTGTCCACCTCGAAACGGCTGCCTCGTGGTTAGATGAGTGGTTTCCGTGGCTTGCAAAAGCCCCGGTTCCGGAGCATTGCATTCTTAACGTCAACGTCCCCAATATCGCCTTGCCGCAAATCCAAGGAACTAAAATCACCCGACTTGGCAAACGGGTCTATCAAGACCGCGTTGAGAAACGAAGCGACCCGTGGGGTCGAACTTACTACTGGCAAGGCGGAGTCGTCGTTATGGACAGCAATGAACCGGGAACCGATGTCCAGGCCGTGAATGATGGTTTCGTTTCAATCACTCCGGTACAAATGGATTGGACTGACCATAAGGTTCTGAACCGTCTGACCGAATCCATGCCGTAAATGGTGCCCGGGAAAGGACTCGAACCTTCACCCCCTTGCGAGGACTAGTACCTGAAACTAGCGCGTCTACCAATTTCGCCACCCGGGCCGGTTGCGGTTTATACCTTTTTTGAACTTAAAACCGGGTTTGGGAGTATTCTCTTATTGGGATGTCCACCGGAAAGTTAGTCGTCGGAATCACAGGTGCAAGCGGAGCCATTTATGCCGTTCGTTTCTTACGTCAGGCGGCGCAGTTTTACAAAGAGATTTATGTGACGGTTAGCGATCAGGCATTGCAAGTTGCCAACACCGAACTGGATTTGTCAGTGACGCGAACAAACCTCTCAAGTAGAACCTATTTGCATGATGACTTGCCCCAAATCAGGTTTCTTGAGCAAAAGGATTACTTCACGCCTCCGGCAAGTGGGTCATTCAGGCATGACGGAATGGTGATTGTCCCTTGTAGCATGGGGACGGCGGGTCGTATCGCCAACGGTATTAGTGATGACCTTCTAACCCGGGCAGCGGATGTTTGTCTTAAAGAGAAACGTCGGTTGATTCTGGTTCCGCGGGAGACGCCGTTGAACCTTATCCATCTTAGGAATCTGACCACACTTGCCGAAGCGGGAGCAACCGTATTGCCGGCGATGCCCGGTTGGTATTACAAACCCCAAACACTTGAAGAATTAGCCGATACGATCGTAGCTCGGATCCTTCAAGCGTTGGGGGTTGAGCAGTCGCTGGTTCCGCAGTGGCAGGAAGATTAGGTTTATAGGGAGTTTCACCCTCTCGTCGCAACAAGTACGCAATTGACGATTTTTCACGTCAACCAATACATAGGTACTCGGCAGAGCCATTTGTCAAGGATTTTTTTGAAGAACTGGTAGAAATACTGGGGATTTTGTGTT